>NZ_ONER01000072.1 GCF_900316895.1 uncultured Methanobrevibacter sp.
GGGTTTCTTCGGGATTCTCTTCTTTTTCCTCATATCGGGAGCGGTATCTTAAGGTTGTTCCGCAGCTGCATACCGGGCTTCCCTCCGAAACGTATGACCCGCAGTTCGGACATATCGGCATATTAATCACATCCTATTGGCCGTCACCATCGATTGTGAAATCGGCAAATGGATCCTTTTCAACAGTGTCTTTAAGCTTAAGGCTCCTTTCGACATCCATGGCCAGGGCATCGCAGTCGGCCTTTATGGCATCAAGATGCATCAGAATCCTCTGCTTTTCCTCATTGATTCTTTCGATGTTGGTGTAGGGGTAGATGCATTCCTTGAGCATCTCATAATCAACAGTGGTGTATGGGTACTCGTTGAGCTGTCTGCACACATTTACAAGGATGCTGTACAGAAACCTGTTCATCTCGACCTTTACCTGGTCCTTGATCATCTTGTCGGAGTCAAGGTTCTCTTTCATCAGACGGTAGACTTCGTTTTTTGCAAAAGGCAATTTCTCTTTTTGGCTATTCATATTTTTCTCAGACATGACATTTTCCTCTTTGATGGTTGAGACACTTTTTCGGTTTACCTGTTGTCTAATATTATATTTGTTTTACTTCATATATAAAGGTATCATTTAAATTGAAGAAATGATTAATTATTCTAATACTTGATAGGTCAAACTATAAAATAAATTAACCTAACTATCATAATTATGATACTTTATGATTTTTGAAATGCCGAATCATGTTATTGAAACTGTTGGCAGTTCATGAAAAAAATAGATTATTTCATCAGATACTCCTTGTCAAACCTTACAATGAAGTCCACAAGAATGCTTTTCTTGACCATCTCCTCATCGGTCATTGAGAATTTAGTCAAACGCTCATACTCCTCCATCAGCTCCTCATCACTCATTTTAGTGAGCAGAATCATGTATTCGCTGTACTTGCTGTAGCCCTCATAGGGCTCGTTGATTTTAATGCTCATGGTTCACTTCCTTATATGTCTGAATCATCTCATACAGACGGATGCTTTCATAAATCATGTTCTTCTGGGCTTTAGTCGAAAGTGTACGGTCATTGGTGATGTGCTTTCCCCTTGTGCATTCATCGATGGTTATCAGGATACGGTAGTATTTCTTTTTGAGTATCTTTTGGATGTCAAGGGTTAAATGGAAGCAGTTGTCCCTGGTGTCTGGCTTTATACGGCACATTGAGCCGAATGAAAACCTCCTGTAGTTCTTGCAGAAGAAGCATTTCACGCATTCGTTTTCTACAACCTCAAAGGTTGTCAGCATGAAATATTCAATCTGTTCGTCGGTCGGTACATCGAAATGGTCTAAAACTTCGTCCTTTTCGAATAGCTTTCTTTTAATGTGTGCAACAAGTTTATCATTCATTTTGATTTTACCTTTTTAAAAAATAGCTTTTGTGTAAAGTTCAACGGCAACGGTTCCGGGCTTTCGGTAAGGTGATTGTTCAAGCCCTATTGTTCAATTGAAAAATTGAAATTCCAACACTGTAGTAAAAATTTTCAGAAATTAATATTTTGGTGAGACAAGTTTTCAGTCTCTACTTATATATTTGTTTAAACTTGTATATAAAGTTATGTTTAATATGTGTATAAAAATTTAAATGAAAAACAATCAATCTAAAATAGAACAATTAATTATTCCAATTATACGAAAAAAATCTCATTATTTATTATTAAAATATTCATCTTCATCATATTCTTGGTCCATCTGATACCAATAACCCTCCTGAGTGTCAGGGTCATACATCCTTTTGTATTCATGACCATTTTCTGTTTTTACCGGCTGGTCATGCAGATATGCCCAGTCAGTATCTGTTTTTTGTGATTCATCCCATTTATCAACATAATCATCAGAACCATATTCCGGTTCACTTTCATCAGAAGAACTGGATTGAGTAGAGGTATCTTCACTATTATCCGCCAATGTTGCATTAATTACTTCTGTAGTTGTGTTTGTAGTATTGTTAATTTGAGTTGTCTGATTATTCTTATTATTTGTATCGCCATTCATTAAAAGACAAATTGAACCAATCAATATTATAATAATCAGCAATAAGACAATAATTGCAATTTTCTCTTTTTTATTCATTGCTTCACCACTTCACTATTAATCAAAATCTAGTTTTCAATTAGGAATTATGCTAGATTAATAACTTCATATAAACAGTATATATGATGTGATTAATATAATTATATTCAAGGTGATTAAATGAAAATTATCTCATGGAATGTTAATGGAATCAAATCTTTGATAAAGACAGGTCATTTTGAGGAAATATTTACTGAAAAACCAGATATTTTATGTCTTCAAGAAGTTAAAAGTGCAAAAATACCAGATGTTGAAAATTATTACTCATATTTATTCCCATCACAAAAAGGTGTAAACTATAGTGGCACTGCCATTTATACAAAAATAAAACCCCTTTCAGTTAAAAAAGGATTAGGCATTAAGGAATTTGATGATGAAGGGAGAGTTATTAAACTTGAGTTTGAAAATTTCAATTTATTTAACATGTATGCGCCTTCAGGTGCTGGAGGGAATGAAGAATATGTCCATAAGACCAATTTTTATGATAAATTCACAGAATACATTAAAAAATCAAATAAACCTGTAATATTCTGTGGAGATTTCAATAGAATATCGACTGAACTTGATGCAAAAAACATCAAAAATATCAAGAACAAATCCGGATTCATGCCAGAAGAGGCAGCCTGGTTTAATGAATTGTTATCAACAAAATATTTAGATGCATTCCGTAAATTTAATGACCAGGGAGATAACTTTACTTGGTGGCCCTATGCATGGGATGCGCGGGCAAAAAATAATGGGTATAGATTTGATTATTTCATTGTTTCCCAAAGTTTTGAAAATACATTAAATGATTCATATATCCTAAAAGACCAATTAGGTTCAGATCATGCACCTATTGTTTTGGAATTGAACTCCTGTCAAGTATGCGGCACAATCAACTACAAAAATAATGAATTCTGTTACCATTGTGGAATTAAACTATCAGAACCTGAAGATGAAGAGGAACAATCACGTGAAGACAAATTAGAAATAGCTAAAGATAAGATAATCCTTCTGGATTTGAATTACACATTAATAGCCAACTCCAAAGAGATTTGGAACTATCCTCTTGAGAAGAAAATCAAGTCACAGGAATATGAAAAAAATCTGATTGAATTAATCAAGGACAATTACGTTATTTTAATAACTGCAAGTCCTTATAAAAGATCCTATAAAATATTAAGAGACATTAAGGAAAAAACTGGTTTTGAACCTGATGAATCTTATTGGAACTTTGGAGGCCAACCACCACAAATTAAAAAGTATTGGATGGAAAATGAGGTTATACCACAACATGGCGATGATACAGATAAATATCTGGCAATTGAATCCAATCCTGCAACCAGAAGAATGTATAAGAAATTAGGCATCGAGGCAAGACCAAAAAG
This sequence comes from uncultured Methanobrevibacter sp., assembly GCF_900316895.1. Lineage (GTDB taxonomy): Archaea > Methanobacteriota > Methanobacteria > Methanobacteriales > Methanobacteriaceae > Methanocatella. The sequence goes on from NZ_ONER01000072.1 coordinate 3,484, forward strand.
CGACTTTATTTAAATGGAAATGATTAAAATGAAAGGCACAATTGAAATACAACAAAAAGGAATAACAGATTTGGATGTTGATGCTGTCGTGAATGCGGCAAACAGCCAGCTTCTGGAAGGAGGCGGAGTGTGCGGAGCGATTTTCAGCGAGGCAGGTTCACATGAGCTCACAAAAGCATGCGATAAAATCGGAGGATGCCCAACAGGCAGTGCCGTAATAACCCCAGCTTTCAATCTCAAGGCAAAATACATCATCCACGCCGTCGGGCCGATCTGGAGAGGCGGAGATGACAACGAGGAGGAGCTGCTCTACAGCGCATACACCCAATCATTAACATTAGCAAAGGAACATGACTGCAGCTCAATCGGTTTTCCGGTAATTTCATCAGGAATTTACGGATATCCGAAAGATGAGGCATGGCAGGTGGCAATCAGAGCATGTCTTGATTTTTTAAATGACAATCCTGACTACCCACTCAGAATCATATTTGCGGTTATAAGCGACAGCTCAAGGGAACTTGGAGAGTCTGTAATTGACAACATGCTCTGAATATATTCAGAAGCAATCCACATACTCTTTGAAAATTTATCTTTTAAACATTCCTATGAATGTTTCCATTGGAAGCATTATAGGATTTTCTCCGAACGGATTGAAAACAACACCGTCAACGGATTTATCATGACCACTTGCAAAGGAATCAGCCAAATCCTGAGTGTACATTCCCATTACTGAAACCTGACCCTTGATTTCAGATTCCTCACTGAACAATGGAATCAGATTATTGCCGAAATCATCAGTCAAACTTATCGGCTTAAAGCGCAGCGGCTCTTCGAACTCACCTACATCCCCAACTTTCATGTTTTCATCAATTTCAAAGTTTGAAGTGATTTCAATAGGCATGAGAAGCTGTGATTTCCTCAATTCCTCGGTTAGTATTTTTAAGTGCTCATCACTAGCTGTTTCAACCTTAACTTTCAGTAATTCTGTTAATTTCGTGTTGTCTGTTTCTGTCATAATAACACCTTTAAATTAAATTATATACATTACTGAAGTTTAAATTTTGCCATTTTCGCACAGAAAACATTCAAGGCAGATTTGCACTGGAAATCAAAATGATTGCAAACCATGTTATCAGAGATAATCTAACATTAAAACATTTATTTTTATAAATAAACCCTTTTTCTTCTTTTTTTAATAAAAAAACAATGCAAGTGACCACTTGCTTGCGAAAACCTTTATATATGGTCTGTTTCATATACATTAATAGAACTTTAAAGAGTAAAACTCAACATTTCTCTCACAGTCCCAAAAAAAGGTGATACTATGGATGTAAAGAAAATAATTTTCGCATTAATCGTTACTTCACTCCTCATTGGAGGAGTCTGCGCTACAAGCGTGAACGACTTTAAGATAAACGACTCATACAAAGGCGTATACAACGGCGAGTACTACTCAGTATATGCAAACAACGACAAAGACTCTGGAATTTCAATTTACAAAAACGTAAATGACGACGTATACGACGATATCGACAACGACGACATTTTAGAAGGTATTATCCACCATGACGGAAGAGAATACATTGTCCCTGACGATGACCTGCAGCTTGATGTAGGTTCAGACCACATCGCAAACTTCAATGACACAGAACATGCAACCCATGGCGTTTCAGAAGTTGTCAAAGCCGGCGGTGAAGAATACGTTGTAGTCGCCTGGGCAAAAGATTCCAGCAGCATGGACTCATCCAAATTGATTAAGACATTAACTGACTTCAACAAAGACAACAATGTCGAAGCAATTGCATTCTAAAAATAATAATTTTTTCCATAAATCCGATTCGGGAGATTTTCATCTCCCCCAATATTTTTCCTATTTTTCAATATCGCTCATTTTAAGAGGTGTTAAAGATTTTATCCCTGATGACTGAAAAGAGGGACTGATTTTCAAAAATGTAATCTCCAACATGCAGCTTGTCAGGGTTTTCGGGAATTTCTGACGGCGGATAGTACTCATTATTGAAATAGAAATAGGTAACAATTTCTGAAGTGTTCAAACCGACATTATGGCCGTTGTCATTAGTCACATAAATATTTACACCATATTTTTTCCCATCATCAGTGTCCTGCAGCTTATAATCATAGGAATAAAGATTACGCCTATTTGTACCTGATTTCTCATAGGAACAGATTTTAACGACAGCATCAACAGGATCTTTTGCATAATCAGTATAGTTTCCTGTGCTAAAGCCGTAATACTCATTCGGAACAACTAAAAAATCGCCGGGGCTTAAATTACCCATCAAGACGGTTTCATTATATACCACACCGTATCTTCCATCAGGGGCCTTGATGAAGAAATGGCCATAACCGTAATTTTTAAAGATTTTTTGAATCTTTTTGAGGGAATCTGATGAAATATTTTTAGAGGAAAGCATTTCACAGGCAATATTCTCCATATCCCTGGTTTCAGTGTCATTTGAAGAGTCTCCACCATGGCTTGCAATCCATCCGTCTTCTGTAATCATTGCATGAATGAAATGAAAATCAGGATCATCTATCTCCTGTACAATAATTTCCTCATCATTCAGGTTATCATTATGTATAAGCACCCCGTCTTCACCGAGTTCGGCATCTTGTCTGAAAGCAAAAACAGTTTCATTTTTTTCCTGAATGGCAAATGAACAGCATTGAAAATGTGATTCATTGAAATCTGAATCAAAATCAGCCTCACCTGCACATATTGTCGCACCGGACAGACAAACAATGAAGCATGCCAACAGGAATATTTTCTTGAAATTCATATTATACCCTAATTTCTTTACTACATATATTTCATTAATTTGTTATATAACATTTCCTAAAATTGAAAACGCTTTTAAAAAAAACTTTTGAAAGAGTGCATTTCAAAGGCAAATTATTAAATATCAAACAAACAAATAGTAATATTAGCAATTATAAATAATTGTTAAAAAATTTAGGTGAAAAAAACATGAATAAAAAAATATTAGCCTGTTTATTATTAATTGCTGCAGTCGCATCTGTAGGAATAGTTGCTGCTGAAGCAAGCCAAATCAACTTGCCAGACGGATATCAAATCGATGCAGCTCAAACCATCGAAAACGCAACAACCCAACTCTTTGGTATTGATTGTGAATACAACCGTGTGGTAATGGTAAACGGCGACAAAAACATCACCGTCGATACTTTCTTCCCAGATACTGAAATTACCTTAACTCCTCAAGGTGGATCAGTAATGAAAAACATTACTGGTAAAGAAGGTCTCTATCAAGAAAAAGACGGACGTTTCATCTTCATTTACTCAGACAATGATCAGTTTGTACAAGTTGATGCACCTGATGCAAAAGTAATTGAAGAAATTGTCGGAAAATAGATTTAAACATTTATTGTTAGGTAAGTGATTTTACCTAACAAACTATTCTTTTTTTAATTGAAAAACATCCTCATCGAAAGACTTATATCTGCAAAAAATAATATAACAATTGTTAATTTTTTAGGGAAACATTAAATGAAAACCCCCGAATGAAGTGATATCATGAGTTTCAATCTTAAGTTTAAGGACATCGATGAAGAAAGGCAACTGAACGGAGAAGAATACACCATAAGCGATTTGATAAAAGAGCTTGGCCTATCCGCACAGACAGTGGTGGCAAAGCAAAACGGCGAACTGGCCATTGAAGAGACAAGGATAAACGACGGCGATGAGATAAGACTGGTTCAAATCATCTATGGAGGATAAGACCGGGAGTGATTTCATGGCAGAGAAGAGAACCTATACGTTACTCATAACAAAGGGAAACGACCCCGACGGCCAATACGATTTTTATCAAATTAGTGAAAGAATACTCCGACCTCTTTTAGGTCGGAGATGAATTTCACAAAAAAGACACAGAGTCATTTTTTTCAATCAATATTTTTTGAATAATTACTTTTCAAATGCTCTCTCACTTTGTTTATATAATT
>NZ_ONER01000073.1 GCF_900316895.1 uncultured Methanobrevibacter sp.
TCCTGCAACTGGTTACAGATACTCAAGATTAGGTTACGGTACTGTTGTAGAAGCAGCTATGCCTCCTCTTGAAGCAAAACACACTCACGAAGAAATTGCTACCATTCCACAAATCGATATTCCAGCTATGCCGTTATTCGGTAACAACTGGTTCGTAATGGAATACGCAAAAGATAACAATATTGAAGACATCGCAGCATTTGTAGCTGCATGGTTAAAACTTACCAAAGGTTACGGAATCAAAATCGTAAACCCATGTGGAAGTGAAGCATGGGGATGGGGTATGAACGTACACGGTGTAAACGACAAAGCACCTTACTTTGACGTAACTTCCAAAGAAGTTGTTGTTGCACTCGCAAAAGCTAACGAAATGTTAAACTTACCTCACTCTATCCACATTCACCCTAACGACTTAGGACACCCTGGTAACGTGCCAACCACTATTGAAACCATGGACGCTGTTAAAGACGTTAAAAAAGGTTCCAAAGCAGCTGAAATCAGAGACCAAATTATGCACGTCTGCCACTTGCAATTCCACTCCTACACAGGAAACAGCTGGAAAGATGCAGCATCCGGTGCTGAAGAAGTTGCTAAATACATCAACAAACACGATCACATTACCTGTGACGTAGGTCAAGTAACTTTAGATGAAACCACAACCATGACAGCAGACGCTCCTATGGAATACGATTTATTCAAATTATCTGGTTTAAAATGGGCTAACAAAGATATTGAATGTGAAACTGCAGCAGGTATTATCCCATGTATTTACTCAGGAAGAACTCCTGTAAGTTCCTTACAATGGGCTATCGGTCTTGAATTGTTCTTACACATTGATGACCCATGGAAAGTATGTTTAACTACTGACCACCCTAACGCAGGACCTTTCATCAGATATCCTAGAATCATCTCCTGGTTGATGAGTAACACCAGAAGAATGGAAATGATTGAAACTGGTGAAGTTCACAAATGGGCAGAAAAAAGAACTACTCTTGCAACTCTCGACAGAGAATACGATTTCTACGATATTGCAACTATTTCAAGAGCTGCTCCAGCTAAAATCTACGGATTCACCGATAAAGGTGCACTTACTCCTGGATACAGAGCAGATATTGCAGTATATGACATAAACCCTAATGATATTGACCCATCCAGACAATATGCTGAAATCGAAAAAGGTTTCAATGTAGCTGACTACACAATCAAAGATGGTCAAATCTTAGTAAAAGACAAAGAAATTGTAAAAGTTAAAGAAAGTCAAAACGTTTGGGTTAACGTACAAGGATGGGAGAAAAACGAAGAAAAAGTTATCAACAACATTATGCCATTCTTTACTCAATACTACTCAGTCAAATGGGAAAACTACCCAGTACACGACCACTACGTATCCAACCCAATTAGAATAGACGTTGACGGTAAATAGGGGTGTTTAATTTGAAAACAATAACATTTGATCAAATCAAAACTTCTTCAATCGCTTTAGAATTCGATGAATTGATTCCTGATGAAATTTATTCATGGACCGAAGCAGATTTCGCAAAATATCAAGTTCCTATCGGAAACTCCAGATTCCCATTAACAGACTTCTTCGAAGTAACTGTTGAAGGTGAAGCTAACGGACCTGATGAAGTTGAAATGATTATAAACGGTGATTTAAACAGAGTAAAATACATCGGTTGCAAAATGAGCGGTGGAAACATCGTATGTAACAGCAGTGTAGATTTACACGTTGGTGCAGAAATGTCCGGTGGTTCCATTCTCGTTAAAGGTAACGCAGCAGCTCACGCAGGTAGAGAAATGTCTGGAGGATACCTTGAAATTGAAGGAAATACCAAAGAGTTCACTGGTGCTTCTTACATCGGTGAATGGAGAGGTATGACCGGAGGACAAATTGTTGTTGGCGGTAACGCTGGTAAACAATGTGGTGAATGTTTAACTGGAGGAAAAATCCACGTTAAAGGTAACTGTGACATCTTAGCTGGTATTCACATGACCAAAGGTGTCATTGAAATTGACGGTGACGTTAACCGTTGGCCTGGAGGTCAAATGAAAAACGGTAACATCATCATCCACGGATTCCTCGGAAGATTACTCGAAGGATTCGTCCTCAACGGTATCGTTGTAGATCCTGAAGTTGAAGGAGTTACCTACAAAGGTAAATATATTCAATACACTGGAGATATTGGTCTCAACGGTAAAGGTAACCTTTACTTAGACGCTGAAGCTAACAAAGAAAAATTAGCTACTTACGGCGAATTAGACGACGAATATACTTCAATCAGAGAATACAGGAATTTATAATTCCTTTCTCTTTTTTCTTTTTTTAAGGCGATATTATGGTAGAAGAAGTACAGATGACTGTCGAGGATGCAATTGAATACGTAAGAAACGAAGTTGAAGTTGGAGATGTTTTGGAAATTTCCTACAATCGTATATATGCTCCTGGTGATGTTTTAGGATTCACTGAAGAAGATGAAGAAACCGGTGAAGGTTTCAGAGTCAGTTTGCAATTAAATGGTGAGATTTTAAATCAGGCTGTTGAAATCGATTTCAAAGAGATTGCCGATGATTTAATCGAAATGCGCCATATCAATGATGAAAAAGAATTGATTATTGAAGTCCTTTAAATTCTCTTTTTTTCTATTAATTTTTTCTTTTTGATTTTCCACGGAAAAATAATTTTGTTCGTAAACATACAAACATTCATAGCCTTTCCATCTTTTCAAAAGGCATCATCTTTTCAAGGACCTTTACCTGTATAGGCACTCCGCTTTCCTTCACGGCTCCGATTGAATTGAGTCCTCCTCCGGTGATGACTCCGAAATTGTAGTTGTCGACCTTTGAATTGTAGACAAATTCCCTTGGCTTTCCGATTTTATATATGGAAAATCCGATGTTGTTCAGGATTTCCAGAAGCTCAACCGCATGGTCCCTTGAAACATATGGAATCTCCTTGACACTTGCCAATATTTTATTTGGGCCGTCACTGCCTGTTATTGAGGTCATGTTTTTTGACAGAAAGATCTTGTGGGGGTCAAGTGTTGTTCCATTGTATGAAATCAAATCGATAAAGAGCGGAGGTTCTGTCAGCTCAAGCAGTCCGCTGTATGTAGGGTTGCTCATTATTCCATTGTTTATCAAAATTCCATCTATGCTCAGGCTGCAGATTGTTGCTATTCCAATCAAATCGTCATTTTCGGGATGGTCAACCAGTTTATAGTATGGATTGATGTATTTTGGATTGTCGTTATAGGTGTCCTCCATGATGGACAGTGCCCGGTCAATGTGGTCCCTATGCACGTATGAGATGTTGGCAATGATGTCTCCCTTTTGCTTTTCGACATCAAAATTGACCTGCTGAATCAGATTCAGTGATTTTGACAGCACAAGGGATATCTTTTCCTGGCTTTGGCTTGCCGGAGGTTTAAGGGGTGAAATCATTTTTGAGGTTATAGGTTTCAGGGAGTTGAAATCATATAGGTTTTCAGCTATTCTCAGGTCAATGTCCTCTCCCATTTCCTTTACAGCACAAAATGGTGTTATTCCTCCTATTATGGCCATTCCAACCATGCCTTCAGGTACAGGCAATCCCAACAGGTCTTCTCCTTCTTCGGATAGTCCTATCACTCCTCCAATTCCTATCTTTGTTAATTCATTTAGGATTTCAATTGTCCTTTCCCGTGCAACTCCAGGTATCAGTCTGAAGTTTGCCGGAATCAGTCCGCATCCGTTGTTTATCACGTCAAGGACGGATGTCAGGTTGGAGTTTGCAAAGGCGTCAAGAGGTGTCACTGAAGTCTTTTTATAGGATATTATTTCAGTAAACTTCACTGGCTGGTAATCTTCTATTTTCAGAAGCCCTCCGTATTGCGGCTGTGTCGGAATCCCCTCCTTGAGAAGCACTCCGTCGATTGTTGTTCCGCATATTGTGGTGACCTCGATTTCACCAGTGATTTTATCTTCTTTTATATTAACGTAAGGACTAACAGAAAGACCACTTTTATAAATTTCTTTCATTATATTAATCGATTCTTCATTATAAATGGTTGATGTGTTGATAACAACATTTCCCTGTTGTGTCATATAGGTGAAGTCAGTCAGGTAAATCATCTCTTCAAATTTTGAATAGATGAAATCGACCTGGTCATAAATCAGTCCCTTTTCAAGCTTTTCACGACCCAAATCAGTTATCACTCTTCCGGAATAGCCTTTCTTTTCGGTATATCCCTTCTCATCCAGAATCTGCATATGATATCTGACGGCACGTTCGCCCAGGTTAAAGCCCTTCTCCTTCAGCTCGTCTGCTATTACCTTTGAGCCGGTAGGCTGTTCCCTTTTTGCAAGCACCCTTAAAATTTCAATCATCCTATACTCTGATTCGGACATAAAAAGCACCTAAAATTAAAAAAATAAATATTTGGATTAGATATCCAAATACTTTCTCTGTTCGTATCCGAATACCTGGACACGATATTCGTCCCATTCCTGATATTTGAGTTCAAGGAACTTTTCGCTGACATGAGGTCCGAGGGCATTCAGTATGAGTGGGTCCTCTTCAAGGGAGTGGTAAGCTTCCCACAGGCTGGTAGGCAATACTTCGATTCCTCTTGATTCCCTTTCCTCTTCGCTCATGCTGTAGATGTCGTCTTCAACAGGTTCTCCAGGGTCAATCTTGTTGACGATACCGTCAATACCTGCTTCAAGCATTACTGTAAATGCAAGGTATGGGTTACATGCAGGGTCAGGTGACCTGTACTCGATACGGGTTGCCTTTCCACGGGCTGCAGGAACTCTGATTAATGCTGATCTGTTTCTGAAACCGTATGCCATGTATACTGGAGCTTCATAACCAGGAACCAGACGTTTGTATGAGTTTACAATCGGATTTGTGATTGCAGTTATTGCTGGAGCGTGCTTGAGAAGTCCTCCCATAAAGTGAATTGCGTCTTTTGAAAGTCCTGTTTCTGAATCAGGGTCTGAGAAAAGGTTCTTGTCTCCTTTGAATACTGACTGGTGGCAGTGCATTCCACTTCCGCTTACGCCGAAGAACGGTTTAGGCATGAATGTCACCCTGTAGTCCATTTGGTCAAAGGTAGCCATATTGTCTACGATTGCCTTGATAGCTTGTTTGAATGTGATTACTGCATCTGCAGTTTTTAGAGCGTCCTTGAACTTGAATGCGATTTCGTTTTGACCAGGTGCCACTTCGTGGTGTGACGCTTCAACTTCAAAGTCCAAGTCTTCAAGGTTTAGGGTCAGTTCACGTCTGAAGTCGGGGCCCTTGTCCAGCGGTTCCACATCGAAGTATCCTGCCTCGTCGTATGGCATAGGATATCCGTTCTCGTCAATGTCCACAATGAAAAATTCAGGTTCCGGACCTATGTTGTACTGAAGTCCCCTGTCTGCAAGGTGGGCCAGGGACTTTTTGAGCACCCCTCTTGGGTCTCCTACAAACGGTTCCCTGTCGGCTGTCCATACGTCACAGATGAATCTGCATGTTGCGGATTCTTCAGGCCTCCATGAAAGCCTGGAATATGTGTTGATGTCTGGCTTCAGGACCAGATCACTTTCATTGATTCCAACAAATCCTGCGATTGATGAACCGTCAAACAGCATTCCTTCATTGAACAATTCGCTCATGTCGTCCTTTCCGTTGAATGGAATGACGATGTTTTTTACAGTACCGTTAATGTCAACAAACTGCAGACGGATAAACTTAATGTTGTCCTCTCTCATCTTCTCTGATATTCTTTCAATTTTTTCTTCTGGGATATCGCTCATTAAAATCAAGCTCCAATAATATTGAATAATCGGAAATCATCTTCCTATCAAAAATATATTTCCATTTCGTCGTATATAAACTTTTAGATATTTTGCATTCTTTATTTTTTGTTAGCCAAATATTTATATTTTATTTTATTTAATAAACAAATTTTATTAAGTTATATAATTTATATTTGGCTGTTCAATTTCATTTAAAAAAAGAGAAAAAATTTGATTTTGTTTTTTAAAATCAAATCAGAAGTGGTCAAATTCATCTCCAAAGTATTCATAAACCTTTTCAAGTTCCTCTGGAATGTTTATCATCTGTGTGCAGAAAGGTATGCACTCTCCACAGTCAACACAGCAGTCAGCCCTTGAATCATCATCAATAAGTGAGAAGTACTGCATCGCACTGGCCTTGGGATTGTCCATCATGTGGGCAATGTTGTACTCGGTAAAGCAGTTGATTATGTCCACGCCGTGAGGGCATGGCATGCAGTAGCCGCAGCGTGTGCACATGTTTCCGAGACGTGTCCTGTAGGTTCTTGCAACCTCCCTTATGAGCTCCTGGTCATTTTCAGATATTTTGTCTATTCTTGAAGCTATTTCTATGTTCTGCTTGACCTGATCGAGACTTGTCATTCCGCTGAAGACACAGTCCACATCATCCCTGTTCCACAGGTACTGAAGAGCCCACTCGACAGGTGTCCTTTTGGTTTCAGCATGATTCCAAAGGTTATTGATGTCCTCAGGTATGTTTTGGACAAGCCTTCCTCCCCTCAAAGGCTCCATGATCATGCTTCCAACGCCAATGTCTTTCAAATAGTCCAGACCCATTATTCCTGACTGGTAATATTCGTCCAGGTAGTTCATCTGGGTCATGGCAACCTCCCATTTAGGATACTCGTCAAGGATTTCTATGAAGTAGTCGACCTCGATGTGTGATGAGAATCCCACATGCTTCACCCTTCCGTCAGCGAGAACGTCATCGAGAAAGTCCAGCACATCCAGATTCTTGACCTTCTCCCAGTCCGGCACGGTCAGTGAATGGAGCAGATAAATGTCAATATAATCTGTTTGAAGCTTTTCGAGCTGTTCTGTAAAGTAGCGTTCAAAGTCACCCTTTTCCTCTATCGCCCATGAGGGGGATTTTGTCTGTAGAATAATTTCGTCCCTCAATGTGTTTTCAGTGAGAAATTCGCCGAGAAACTTTTCGCTCTCTCCGCTTCCCCCAAGGCCTTCCGCATGGTAGGGGTATGCGGTATCGATAATGTTGACTCCCTTTTCAATGGCATATTCAAGCATCCTTGAAGCTTCTGCCTTGTCTATGTCGGCATTGTTTGCTTTTGTTGGAAGCCTCATGGTTCCGAATCCTAGCCTTGAAACTTCAAGATTTGTCTTTCCAAGTCTGTTATATATCATTTCAAATCCTCTAATTCTAATTTGTAAAATAAGCTATAAAATTGTTATGATTTGAAAAATTGACTTTAAAAAATAGTATTTAGATGGATATATTCCTGGGATTTAGGATGCCGGGGGCGGGATTCGAACCCGCGATCTCACGGTATCCCAGGAATAAGCTAGAGCACTGCTTTATTACCCTATGAGCCGTGCGCTCTAACCAGCTAAGTTTTTGTTTTTTGAGGGTTTTTTGATGATGTGAGGAAAATTTTTAGAAAAATATATCGATTTTTTCTTATTTTAATTTTTGAAGTCATCTTAAAAAAGTTATATTTAATAACCTACAAGTCAAAAAGTTAATCATTAACAACTTTTAATTGATGATATTATGAGTAAAGTAAAAGACATGTCACTTGCACCTGAAGGTGTAAGAAAAATCGAATGGGTTCAAAAACACATGCCTGTTTTGGAATCCATCAAGAAGGAATACGAAGAAACCCAACCGTTCAAAGGAATTACAATCGGATCATGCTTACATCTCGAACCAAAAACCATCAACTTAGGTTTGACACTGATGGCCGGTGGAGCTGAAGTGGCAATGACCGGATGCAACCCATTGTCCACCCATGACGATGCAGTTGCAGGAGCAGCCGATTTGGGCCTTAACGTTTACGGCTGGAGAGAACAGGACGATGAGGAATACTACCAGACCATCAACATGGTGCTGGACCACAAGCCTGACATAATCATCGACGACGGAGCGGACATGATTATGGTGCTTCACAACGAAAGGAAAGAGTTGTTGAGCCACATAAAAGGCGCATGTGAGGAAACAACAACCGGTGTGCACAGGCTTCAGGCAATGCATGCCGACGGCGCATTGAAATTCCCTGTAATCGCCGTTAATGACGCTTATACCAAATACTTATTTGACAACCGTTACGGAACCGGACAGTCAAGCTTCGATGCAATCATGGGAACAACCAACATGGTCATTGCAGGAAAAACCGTAGTTGTCTGCGGTTACGGATGGTGCGGTCGTGGACTGGCTTTAAGGGCAGCAGGTTTAGGTGCCGATGTAATCGTAACCGAAGTTGACCCGATCCGTGCGCTTGAAGCAAGAATGGACGGATACCGTGTAATGACCATCAGGGAAGCAGTAAAACAGGCTGACTTGATCATTACCGTTACCGGAAATGCAGACATCATCTGCGGAGACGACTTCAAGTACATGAAGGACGGATGTATGCTTGCAAACTCAGGACACTTCAATGTGGAAATCAACAGGCCTGACTTGGAAGCTATCTCAACTGAAGTCAAGGAAGTACGTGAAAGTATTGAAGAGTTCACAACTAAAGATGGCCGCAAGATCTATCTTTTGGCTGACGGTCGTTTGGTAAACCTTTCAGCGGCACGTGGACAAGGACACCCTGCAGAAATCATGGACATGAGCTTTGCAGTTCAGGCATTGTCTGCAAAACACATCCTTGAAAACGACCTGCCAGTAGGCGTCACCAAAGCACCTGATGAGATTGACTACACCGTGGCAAGCATGAAGCTGGATGCTATGGGAATTGAAATCGACTCATTGACCGACAAACAAAAGGCTTACATGGCAAACTGGCAAGAAGGAACATAGGTTCCTTCCAAACTATTTTTTTTATGTCCTATTTCAGATACATCGACAACGGCAAGGGGCCGACCAAACTGTTCATTGGCGGAGTCCATGGAAATGAGGGTGTGACCTCATTGAAGTTCTTGAAGCGCATTGACATTGATGATTTGTCGCCCGGACAGTTCTATTTTTATAATTTCGACAAGACTGAATATATCTCTACAATAAAAAAGGAATATTACGAATCCGAACTTGGGAAAAAGGTTCTGGATTTGATTGTTGAGCTCAATCCGGATTTCTACACTGAGCTTCACTGCTACAACCTTAAAAACTATGAGAAGCTGACTTCAATGGAGAGGTATAGAAAAACAGGAATTCCTCCCTTGATAAAGCTTGGAAATCATATATTGGTCTCATCTGTATCTCCTTTAATCAGAATGACCTATTTTACAACAGATACAGTCTGCAAGACACTTGAATTTCCATGTTTTGAAAAGCTGACACCAGAAATCATTGATGAATACGGCTTTGATTTGAATTTGGCCTGCGAGACTTACGAAGATCTGCTCAAGCTGATTTTAAGGTCTCCTTCACGTGAACACTTTGAAAATGAGATGATGAAACATCACAGACATCAGGTTCACCTGGCCATGAAATATGCAGAAAAAGTTTTCGGCAGCGATTTCCCGCCTTATTAAGTATTGATGGTTTCCGGGTTTTGTGGTGGTGAGAAACCATCAACACCATGGATTCTATGAATATATCGAATAATGAAATTGGCTTTCACCGTCCCCTTGACAGCTGCCATTTCTAAAGTGTTTTGTATACAATCTGGGGTGTGTGGTGGTAGATTGCATAGGGTTATTCAATATTTAGAATCCTAATTATAGTATTTTTTAACTAGTATTTAAAGAATATGGTCGTATATTTTTTTTAATTGTAATTGATAAAAAATTAATAATATTTTGTATATTTTATAATATATCAGTATTATAATTTTGTTCAAAACCATGCATCAAGGCTTCCCTGTGAGGAATTTAGGTTTTTGAGCCTGTCTGATGCTTTGGATACCCTGTCTTCGGAAAATCCGTGCTCGTAACATAAAAATTCGATTATCTTGTCCTTTTGCGGTTTTTCCCATTTTATCTTATAATCGGTATTGACGTTATGCTTCAGGAATATGTCACGGACTTCATCAAGGTCGTGTGTTGATTCCTTTTGAAGCTCGGAG
>NZ_ONER01000108.1 GCF_900316895.1 uncultured Methanobrevibacter sp.
TTAGCAATCATTTGTCTGGTTTCTTCAGCCCTTTCATCTAACTTTTCAGTGTTGATTTCAAAATTAAGCAAATGGGATAACTTTAACAGTAAAGCTTCGGCAGCTTCCGCATCAATGAAATATCCTGGGGTTTCACCCATAAGACAAGACCCTTCGATTCCTCTGCGGGCACCCAGACCTAAGAAAAGTCCTGAAGCACCAACAATTCCGCCGTCATTGGATCTTAATTCAACTTCAGCCTCCTTCAAAAGCTCAACATTAGCTTCACAGGTAGCCGCTCCGAATACCTTAGGATTTTCAACCGGTTGCGGAGAAGTAACCATTCCGCCCAATGTGAAAATTTTATCAATGTCAAATTGGCAGACAAAATCTAAAATCTCTTTGCAAACCAGGTATTGCCCTTCAGGAGATAATGCTTGGGTATTGCCCACAAGAAGAATTAAATCCAAATTATCTTCACCGACATCCTTCATGTAATATAGCTCATTAAACATGTTTTCTATAATACCTTCCTCTTTAACAAGAACTTGAGGAGGGAAAGTCGGGGAATAAATTTCAGCAAACTTGGTAGCTCCCAATTCATCAATCATATGGTCTGCGGCTAATTTACCCACATGTCCAAGACCAGGTAACGCTTCTATAAAAATAGGATTGTTTAATTCAACTTCTTCTAAAACAGTAAATTCTGCAGTATTCATTGTATTACTCCTTGTTCATTGCCTCTTTTTTTAATATGCGCCTATATTTACCATATTTATCCTCAACAGAAAATTTGGGAGGATAAATTACTTTAAGTGGTCCTCCACATTTAGGGCAAGCATCTTTTAAAGTATAAATTCCACATTCAGGACATTTATTCATTTTCATATTCATGTAAATCTAATTGTCTAACTCTCTTAAGAATGAACCGTTACCGCCAGATTCTTCAACAACTGCAATGCATCTTTCAGCTGCTGCTTTAAGAGTTTTTTCTGCTAAAATATAATCAGTAGATTTTACAGTAATTCTGTATCTTGGTGCACCAACACACTGGACTTTGATTTCTTCCTCTTCGTCGCCGTTATCTTCAGCGGCCTTAAGGGCTGAAATGATAACCTCAACACCATCAGGTACAAAAGTTTCAATATCTACATAACCGTTGATGTGAACTTCAGGAGGAGTGATATTCTTCTTAGCTACTTCAGTAATAGCATCAGCCCAATCCTGTGGGATTCCTTCTTCAGTTAAAGATTCGGCACCTTCATCAGAAGCAGCTTCAAAAGCACCATAGACATCTCCGAAAATGTCCATAAGCTCATAACCTACCTCATCATAGGCCTCATCTAAAGTTTTATCTAATGATTTAGCAGATAATTCCAAGAATTTTTCAGCTTTTTGTTCAATTTTCCAATGTTGGATTTTTTTAGTTCTCTGATCTTCACGGATTCTTTTTAAGGAAGCGTCGACATGTCCTTTTTTAGGGTTAACTCTCAAAACACGACAGACGATTTTTTGATTTTCTCTTACGTGGTCTCTGATGTTTTTAACCCAACCGGAAGATACTTCAGAAATATGAATAAAAGCTTCTTTGCCCTGATATTCTTCCAATTTAGCAAAAGCCCCATAATTAAGAACTTTATTGACTTTTTCTTACCATATTCTCACCAACATCAAATAAAAATTATAAAAAATAGTAAAAAAATAAGTTTAAAACTAGAAATCTAGTTTAAAACTTTTTCAATGTGTGCGGTGATTTTAGCTTTAGCACCGCGAGATTTGACAAGAGTCTTACCGCAAATGATACATTTTACATCAGATGCAGCACGGTCGAATATTACTTGTTCGTTGTCACAATCTAAACATTTAACTTTTAAAAAGTTTCCTCTACCTTTACTAACCATGTTAACCACCTTATTTAGCTACGAATTCAGGTTTACCTGTTCTGAAAGATTGTTTAATGTGAGATTTACCACATTCTTTACATTTAAGTCTTAAGTCTAATTTTTTAACTGGCTTGTTTCCAGCAGGTAAAGGCCTTGGGTAACCTCTATAACCAGCAGTCACACGTCTGAATTGTCTTTGTCCCCAGGTTAACTCACTAGCTTTTCTCCTTTTTGCAGTGTGCACTTCATGTACAGTGTGTTTTCTGCAATAAGGACAGTATGTTCTTTTTTCTTTTGGTATTTTCATTATTTCACCGTAAATTAATAAATCATTGTAAATCTATCTATGAATTTATCTAAATTCAATTTCTATCAAAAAACGTTAGAGATAAAAACTGCATTGTAACGCATCAAGTCTACAGACAGCAAAAATCCAAATTATATAAAATATAATTTTTTATTATCACAAATAGATACGATTAATATATCTATTTATTAAGCTATTTAAATGTAATGGAAAAACACCTAAATTTTGACCTGACGGCCTTTTCGATTTTTGAAAAATATTTTTGCATTGACCAAAGGCAATGTTACAATATCCTGCGGTCTGAAAGGCCCATAGGTTTTCTCATCAACACCAACAATAGCTCCAACTTCATCAAAAACAAGCATTGTGACGAGCTCTGTTTCTTTAGCCACCTTCTTTGATTCAAAATCATAAAACTCATCCTGAGCATCAAAAGCATTAGGATTGTCTTCAATATGCTCAACGGGTTTTGGCCTGGCTTGAGGTTTTTCAGCAGGCTGTTTTATATCCTGTGAAACCTTAGGTTCAGGTTTTTCTTTTATGATTGGCTCGGCTTCGGTTTTTTCTACTTCAACTTCAGGAGTCAAAGTGGTCTTTTGAGTCTCTTTAGGTTTGATAATCGGCTTTTTGGGAGTTTCATCATCAGACAGCTTTTCAAGTGAAATGTTGCTTCTGTGATTTTTCAATGTGTCGATTAGGGAATAGTAGAATTGCTCTTCCTCTGGAGTCAAGTTTAGGGGAGTGGTGTCCACCAAATCAAACTGAGGCTTTCCTGTGAATAGATGATATGATCTGTGAATGTTTACAACAGCAGCTTCTGAAATCTTCTTTTCACGCCTTTCACAAATCTCTGTTGCAATGATTTGAGATTGCTTAAGCAAGGATACGGCTTTGGAAAACGGATCGCTCATCGCTTCCTGCTTCAGCACATCCATATATTCCTGAAGCTGACTGTAGAAATCCTCCTCTACACGAGCTAATGTGCCGTTATTCCGTTCTTTTTTCTGAATTTGACGTAAATCTTGATAGAATTTATCCACTTAAGACCATCTCTAAAAATTAACTTTTAAAAATAAAAAAAGATGAACCGATGAAATTAATCATCTTGTTCTAATCTAGGAGCAAGTAAGAAACTGAGTTTACCGTCACCGGTTACCATATTGAGAGTCAAGCTCAATGGCATGTCGGTACCTAAACTGATTTCCGCTTCCTCTGAAAATTTATCTGCTTTGAGCATTTCTCTAATCTTATCTAAAGAGAATAAAGATTTCGCATGTTCCTGAATATTTTCTCCGTGAAGATACTTGATGCTTGCATCACCGAATTCACCGTCAGCTGATGCTATAAAGTAGTCTTCATCAACCTGCAATGCGATTTTATCTGAAAATATATCAATATCGTTGATTGAATCTTTTAAGATTGAGAAACGTACTTTGAATGTGGTTGGATGTGAAATTTGAGGTGGAGTTGGATTATCGTATTCAATATCAATCAATCTGATTTTGAATGTTCTGGTTGCATCCCCTTCAAAAGTAATGATGAAATTACCTTCATCCACAGACATCAATACTCTGTCTTGAGATTTTGCACGTTTGAGCACTCTCATGAATTCATCAGTGTCAATGTTAATCTTTTCAGGCACATCACAAATGTATTCATCGAACAAGCTTGCTTTAAGTTCTAAATGTACGAAAGTTATGTGACTACGGTCTAAGGCATCTAATCTCATGCCTTCACTGTCAGTTTGAATCTGTACTTCATCAACGATTGATGAAATAGCATCAAAACTGGTTTTTAATATACTAGAATCACTTAATTCTGCTTTAAACATAAATAATCCTCTTATAAATAATGTATTTATATTTGTTTTTTATATATTATAAGTTTATCTGAAAATTGAAAATTGGGACTGTCAAAATGTTAAATCTTGACACTCACTGAAAATTATTCATTTGATGCTTTTTTCATGTTTGAAACATATTCTTTTAGGGGTTCTGCTGCATTTTCACCGTATTCTTCAATGATTTTTACAATTGCACTGCCGACAATGACTCCATCAGCAATTTTTCCAATTTCAGTTGCCTGTTCGGGAGTATTGATACCGAAACCGACAGCCAAAGGCAAATCAGTGACTTCGCGAATGTCGGATAAAATTGCATTCAAATCAGTTTTGATTTCTGAACGCATCCCAGTAACTCCCAATGATGAAACAACATAAATAAAACCGGTTGCATCACCCGCAATCTTTTGTATTCTCTGTTTTGAAGTAGGGGCAATCAATGAAATGACATCAACCCCATTTGAAAGGGCAATATCCTTAATTTCACCTTTTTCCTCATATGGCAAGTCAGGAGAAATAATTCCATCAATGCCCAGCTCGGCACATCTTTTAAAGAACCTTTCATAACCGTAAAAGAAAACAGGATTGATATAAGTCAAAAAGACCAGTGGAATGTCTGTTTTTTCACGCACTCTTCTGACAATGTCAAATACGTCATCGGTTGTGGTATTGTGTTTCAAAGCCCTAACGTTAGCGTCCTGGATAACGACGCCTTCAGCCATCGGATCTGAAAATGGAATGCCTATCTCAACCAAATCGCAACCTGCCTCTTCCATTGCAAGAATGTATTCGACGGTTTTGTCAATTGTTGGGTCTCCCGCTGTCAAAAATCCTATGAAAGCGGTTCCGTTTTCAAATGCATTGGATATCTTACTCATTTAAATCAACTCCTCTGTAATCTGCAATTGATCTTACATCCTTATCCCCTCTACCGGACAGGCAAATCATTATTGTTTCATCCTTATCCATTTCAGGAGCTATTTTCATGGCATGTGCAACGGCATGTGCACTTTCGATAGCTGGAATTATGCCCTCCATCTTTGAGAGGTATTCAAATGCCACAACCGCTTCCTCATCGGTTATTGGAACATACTCAGCTCTTCCAGTGTCTCTCAAGTAGGCATGTTCAGGGCCGACTCCAGGATAGTCCAGACCCGCTGAGACGGAATATACAGGTGCAATCTGTCCATAGTCTCCCTGATTGAATATTGACTTCATTCCATGAAATATTCCAATTTTACCGTTTGTAAGTGCTGCCGCATTATATGGAGTGTCTATTCCCTTTCCACCAGCTTCACAGCCAATCAATTTAACATCTTCATCTTCAATGAAATTATAAAATGCCCCCATTGCATTACTTCCACCACCAACACATGCAATAACTGCATCAGGAAGCTTTCCTTCTTTTTCAAGGAATTGTTCTTTGGCTTCAGCACTGATGACAGCCTGGAAATCACGGACTATCATTGGAAACGGATGAGGTCCCATTGTAGAACCTATTACATAATTGGTATCATGAACCCTTGCAATCCAGTCACGGAACGCATCGTTAACAGCATCCTTTAAGGTCTGTGTTCCTGATTTGACCGAATGGACCTTAGCTCCCAGAAGCTCCATTCTGTAAACGTTTAAAGCCTGTCTTTTATTTTTTTAGCTAGCAATACCTGGCCTAAGACGTTGTTGATCTTGTGGGCACCAGTATGGTTCAAATCCTCACGTTTCAAATAGATTTTGGCCCCGCCAAGGTCCTCTGTCATTCTTTTAGCATAATATAATAAAGATGGTCTTCCTGCATATTCCTTCAACAATGTATTGAGCTCTTCAACAAAATCCGGGTCATTCATATAATGATTGTACTGCTCTTCCAGGTAAAGCAATTCATTCATTAATGTTTCAGATATGTATTGGCCACCATATTCGCCATATCTTCCTCTACTCAATTTATAACCTCCATTATCTCTTTTATTTTATTTTCATCTTTAAATCCATCAGTTTCAAGGCTTGAACTCAAATCAATGGCATAGGGATTGAACTCATTTATGGCC
>NZ_ONER01000095.1 GCF_900316895.1 uncultured Methanobrevibacter sp.
GACGGATTCTTTTCAAGCAAAATTACACGTGAAGTCCTGCTTGCGGCAATAGCTGCCATGATTCCTGCAGGACCTCCACCAATAATAGCTATATCGTATTCTTTCATGCTTAAGGAGTTAATCTGTGTCGGTCTCTTGGGAAGAGTACACATTCACGAATGTTTTCAGATCCTGTAAGCACCATGGTCAATCTGTCGGCACCTACACCCCATCCTGCATGAGGAGGCATACCGTATTCGAAGGCTTTAAGGTAGCTTCCAAATCCTGCAGGGTTAAGACCACGTTCTTCGATTTGTTTAACTAAAAGGTCATACTGGTGTACACGGGTAGCACCGGAGGATAACTCTAAGTTATTGTACATTAAATCGAATGCGTGAGAGTACTGCTCTTCACCTTCAACAGGCATTACATAGAACGGTTTGATTTCAGAAGGCCATCTGGTCAGGAAGTAGAATCCTCCCATTGCATCTCCTAAAACTTTTTCAGCTTCACGGGATAAGTCTTCTCCCCATTCCATTGCAACATCTCTTGAATTTACGATGTCAACAGCTTCATCATAGGTTACATGAGGGAAATCGCCTTTAGGTACTTCCAATTCATGGCCTAACACTTCCAATTCGTCAGCGCAGTTTTCATTAATGTCTGTTATAACATTGACGAGCATGTCATTCAATATTTTCATTACGTCCTCATCATCTGCAAATGAAGCTTCAGCATCTATGGAGACAGCTTCGTTTAAGTGTCTTAAGGTATCGTGCTCTTCTGCCCTGAAAATCTGGCCGATTTCAAATACCTTATCCATTCCGGCAGCCATCATCATCTGTTTGTACAATTGTGGGGATTGGCCTAAGAATGCCTCTTTTTCAAAGTAGGTAATCGGGAATAATTCTGTTCCTCCTTCAGTAGCTGATGCCACCAGTTTAGGAGTGTTAATTTCATAAAATCCATTATCATAGAAGTAATCTCTGATGGTATGGAACATTTGTCCTTTAATCTTGAAAATTGCAGAAACATTTTCCTTTCTGATATCCAAAAATCTTGAATCCAGTCTTGTGTCTATTCCTGCTTTTACTTTTTCTGTTGGATTTCAACACCGTTTGGTGCTTTTCCAGCTTCCTGAGCTAAACCTTTAATCGCTACAACAGATTCTTTTCTGAGTTCTCTTAATTCTTCCATTATCTTTTCGTCTACTTTTTTGCTTGGAGCTGTTACCTGAACTCTGCCAGTGACATCACGAATGATGACAAACATGATTCCACCGAAATCACGGATTTCGTGCACCCAACCCATGATTGTGATGTCTTCTCCTGCTATTTCAGGATTGCATTCATTGGCATAGTTTGTTCTTCTCCAATCGTTTAATAAACCTTGCAAATTATTCACCTCGAGGTTTGTAAAAATAATTTAATTAAATTATTAAAAATTTAAAAATGAGTGTTGCCTTAGTTTATAGGCAAAAGCTATAAACTACGTCCAATAAGGCAACTGTTTATTACCTGATTTCTTTCTTGTATAGAAAGTGGCGAATATGAAAAAACATATTCTATAATAAAATAGAATAACATAATATATAAAGTTAACTAAACTATTCAGAAACAGGTTATTTTTAAAAATAAAGACATGATTAATTATTAAATATAAAAAATAGTGTTGTCTAAGTTTAATAGAAAAATCTATTAAACTACACCCAATTAGACAACTGTTTATTATCTGATTTCTTTCTTGTATAGAAAGTGGCGAATATGAAAAAACATATTCTATTATAAAATAGAATAAGATGACATATAAAGGTAACTAATAATTGAAAAAAAAAACAGATATTAAGGAGTATATGAAGAAATTAAGAGAAAATAACTAAAATATTAAATAAAAAGAATTAAATAAGGCTGGGAAGAGTTACGCAAAACTTCCAGTGGACGACCTTGAAAAATCAAGAACCAACCTTACAAAATTCATCAGTCATAAGAGATTACCCTATCAGCCATGGTAATGGTTATAGATTACAATGACATCAAGCATAATCAATACATGTCAAGTATCATCAGAATACCTAACATGAATCCCTCACCTCCCAATACAAGAGGAAAAATAGACATACATAACTACATTTCCAATCAGGCAATTAAGTTATTAATTCATCTATTGAGTGAAATATATTAAAATCATGATATTTAAATAATGTAGAATCTTTTTTAGCAAAATTAAAGTTATTTCATAAAGTTATAAAGGAATTAAAAAATTGTAATGAAAATAAAAAAAAGCGGATAAGATATCAGAACTTATCCTTATCCAAAGTTTTAACGACTTTAGCTGGAACTCCAACAGCAACCTCATAGTCGCCGACATCCTTTGTAACTATGGCTCCTGCACCGACAATCGCATACTCCCCGATTGTAACACCAGGAAGGATGCTTGCTCCTGCACCAATCCAGGCTCCCCTCTTAATATGGATCGGCTTGCAGGTCAGGACCTGCCTGTCATACTCGTCATGGTTGTTTGAGAGAAGCTGAACATTTGCCGCCATCATAACGTCGTCTTCAACTGTTATTCCGCCACGGGCCATCAGTAATGAGTTGGAGTTGATGAAAACATTATTGCCCACTTTCAGACGGTCAAATGCCGCACCAGCAATAGGAGCCATGATTTGACTGTTTTCACCTAAATTATCGCCCAACAGCTCTTTTAAAAGACTGTTGTACTCATCGGTGTTTGGCATTGTGTGATTGAGCTTAAAAACTATTTCTGCCATTTCCCCGGCCTTGATCATTTCCTCTTCAGTCATTTCCCTCATGTCAACTCTTTCAAAATCCATCTAATCATCCCTTAATCTTGTTTTGAATGAATTTGCATGTGCAAAGAATCCTTCATATTCCGCAATCGGAACAGAGGTTTTTGAAAGTTCTTTCAAACCGTCCCTGGTAAGTCTTTGAACGGTTGGTTTTTTAATAAAGGCTTCAGTGGACAGACCGGAATACATTTTGGCCCCGCCCCCTGTAGGCAACACATGGTTTGTTCCGGATCCATAGTCTCCAGCGGCAACAGGTGAATAAGCGCCTAAAAAGATTGAACCTGCATTGTTTATATGTGATAATGTTTCGTCATCATCTTTTGTGGATATGATTAAATGTTCAGGGGCATATTCATTTGTAACAAGAATTGCTTCCTCAAAAGTGTCAGTGATAATGATTTTTCCACTTTTTGATAATGATTCCTCGATTATTTCACGTCTAGGTGCAGTTTCAGTCATTTTCTTTACGAACTCATCGGTTTTGAGAGCCAAATCCTCACTATCGGTCACCAAAAAGCAAGATGCATTAGGATCATGCTCTGCCTGCGCCAGAATATCGGTTGCCAAAAATTCCGGATTAGCAGTTTCATCAGCCAGAATAAGAACTTCAGAAGGTCCTGCCGGAAACTCAATATCTACTTGACCATAGACAAGTTTCTTTGCTGCAGTAACGAATATATTTCCAGGACCTACAATCTTTTCTACTCGAGGCACAGATTCGGTTCCATATGCAAGCGCTGCAATTGCCTGTGCTCCTCCGACCTTATAAATCTCATCGGCACCTGCAATGTCGGCAGCCACTAAAATTGCATCTAGAATCTTGCCGTCCTTTTGAGGCGGAGTTACGCAGACCACCTTGCGAACCCCTGCGATTTTAGCAGGAATTACTGTCATCAGTATTGATGAAGGATATGCTGCCCTTCCTCCAGGTATGTAGCATCCTGCTGAATTAATCGGCCTTACAATCTGGCCTGCCACTATTCCTGGATTGACTTCCATTTCCCATTCGGATGGAATTTGCTTTTTATGAAATCTTTCGATATTATCTGCAGCATTTTTTAAAGCGGACAGTAATTCATCATCCAATGTTTCATATGCCTCTTCAATTTCATCTTTGGATACTTTCAAATTTTCTATTAGAACACCGTCAAATTTTTCAGTATATTCACGAATTGCCTTATCTTTTTCTATTCGAACATTTTCCAAAATCTCAGATACTGTTCCCAAAACATTATTGACATCCTGTTCTGACCTTTTAATTGTATCTTCCAAATCAATTTCAGAGTATTTTAATATTTCCATGATTACACTACCTTAAAATAGCACCGGTGTCTGCTGAGTGAACAAGCTTTTGATATAATGCCAACCATCCTGAAACGTCACTTTCAGGGTGTTTAACTTCTTTTAACCTTGCTTCGATTTCTTCATCGGACAACTCGACACTGATGGATCTGTTCTCAATGTCTATTTCTATGATGTCGCCATTTTGAATTGCGGCAATAGGTCCGTCTTCCCTTGCCTCAGGAGATACATGTCCAATACATGGCCCTCTGGTTCCTCCTGAAAACCTTCCGTCGGTTATCAGCCCGACATCCTTAATATTCATTCCTGCAAGGGCTGATGTTGGATTCAGCATTTCACGCATTCCAGGTCCGCCTTTAGGTCCCTCATATCTGATAACAACAATATCTCCCTCTTCGATTTCGTGGTCAAATATTGCCTTTGTAACATCCTCCTCTGAATCATATACCTTTGCAGGTCCTTTAAGATGCATTAGGTTATCTGCAACAGCACCTTTCTTAACTACACTGCCGTTAGGTGCAAGATTACCTTTAAGGATTGCTATTCCTCCATCCTTATGTACAGGATTATCTAGAGTATGGATAACATCGGTGTTTTTGTTTTCAACGTTTTCCAGGTTCTCGGCAATAGTCTTTCCTGTTACGGTCAGCTGATCGGTGTCAATCTTATCTCCCAATGTTTTAAGAACTGCCTGAATACCACCGGCCAGGTGCAAATCCATCATTGAATCCTCACCTGCAGGAGAGATAAGTGCAATGTGGGGAACGTTTCTTGATATTTCATCGAACAATTCCAAATCCACATCAATGCCGTCGACTTCACTGGCGATTGCAGGTATGTGAAGTGCTGTGTTGGATGATCCTCCCAATGCCATGTCAACCGCAATGGCGTTGTTGAAGGCCTCCTGAGTCAAAATATCTGAAGGTTTGATATCATCTTCAACAAGCTTGATAATCTGCTTACCGGATTCAAATGCAATCTGATTATTCTCTTCAGTTCTTGCATGGGTTGTAGCGCAGGTTGGAAGGGAAAGACCGAATGTTTCAGTTATGCATGCCATAGTATTTGCTGTAAATAGTCCTGAACAGCTTCCGGCTCCAGGACATGCACATTTTTCCAGTTCAGTTACTTCCTCTTCAGACATTTTGCCTGCAGAATAAGCGCCAACTGCTTCAAATACTGTAATCAAATCAGCAGGTTTACCGTTATACTCACCTGATGCCATTGGTCCTCCAGTGACAACAATTGAAGGCACATTCACTCTAGCAGCTCCCATTATCATGCCGGGAACAACCTTGTCACAGCTTGGAATCAATACCAGTCCATCGAAAGCATGCCCTTTTGTCATACTTTCAACAGTCGCTGCGATAATCTCTCTTGAAGGCAGGGAATATTTCATTCCTTCATGGTTCATGCTGATTCCGTCACAGACTGCCATGGTATCGAATTCGAATGGGATACCGCCAGCGGCCACAATACCATCTTTTACAAATTCAACAAGTTCTCTTAAGTGAATATGGCCGGGAACAATGTCTGTAAAACTATTTGCTATACCAATGAATGGTTTTTTAAAGTCTTCATCATCAAGTCCACAAGCTCTTAGCAATGATCTGTGTGGGGCTCTTTGAATTCCTTTTTTTACACTATCACTTTTCATTTAATCACACAATATAATTTAATCAATAGTATATATCTCACTAATAACTTTTAAAATATTGGAATTGTGTGAAAATGTAGAATATGTTTGATTAAATGTAGATAAACAAAATTGTTTTTAAAAAATTATGTGAATGAATTAATATACTGAAAAATAAGTATCATTAAATGACAGTTTTTTGAGAATAAGTGTTAAATTTTTATCGGTGAATTCCATTAAATTGAAATTAAATTTTTGCTAAAAAAAATAAAGAATTATGGGAAAATTGATTTCCCATAACAAGCTTAAAGTTTTCTTCTTAAAGTCACGCCAACTATTGCGAGTAATGACAAGACAACCATCAGGATAGGATTACCAGTAGGATGCATTGTAGGAGGAGTAACCGGATTATCCGGAGCTTTTTCAACCTTGATAGTAGCACTATCATTATTGTTGTCCGGATTACTATCGGTTTCATTACAGGTTACGCTAGCGAAGTTGGTAATAGTTCCTACTTCAGCAGTTACATTACAGTAAATTTCGATAGTAGCAGTTTCACCTTTAGCTAATTTACCAATGTTCCATTTTCCAGTTGAAGGATTATAAGTACCTTTGGAAGCTACAAATCTGATGAATTTGACTCCTGATGGTAAAACATCAGTCACAACAACATCAGTTGCAGTGCTTGGGCCATAATTGGTAACAACAATAGTCCAATGCATTTTATCTCCTTTATGATATACTGGTTTGTCAGCATACTTTTTAAGGCTTAAATCAACAATTGGAATTCCTTCAGTGGTGTCTTTTGCCTTATTATTAGTGTAGTCAGACTCTTCGGTTGTAGTTGTTACTGAAACCGGGTTAGTGATTAATCCTTCACGACCAACTTTGGTTGTAAGTTTAAGGATTGCACTTTCACCGCTTGCAAGTGAGCTAATTGTCCATTCATAAGTGTTCATGTTGAATGATCCTTTAGTCACTTCAGCATCCAGAACTTTTAAACCTTTAGGTAACTGATCTGAAACTTTAACATTATTTGCTGTAGATGGACCGTTGTTTTTGACTTTAATTGTCCAAATAACGTTTTCACCAACGTAAACTTTATCGAAGTTAACAACTTTAGTGATTTCGATATCACAAATCGGTTTTACATTAGTATTGTTACTTGCCTTATTATTTGTGTAATTGGTTTCATTGATAGTTGTGTTTACAACAACAACGTTTGTATATGAACCTTCTTTTACAGCCTGAGTAACTAAAACAAGGAATACAGAAGTGTTATTTTCAACATCACCAATACTCCAAATTCCAGTGTTCTCATTGAAAGTACCCTTAGATGGTGCTGCATTAATTACCTTTAATCCTGCAGGTAAATTATCTTTAACAACAACATTAGGGGCAGTAGAAGGACCATGATTTACAACTATAATTCTCCATTCAACAAATTCATTGACATAGACAACTTTCTTATCAACAATTTTAAGAATTTCTAAATCACAGATCGGTTTAACATCAATAGTGCAGTTAACAGTTTTGTTAGTGCCATTAGGTCCGATTACAGTAGCATTGTTTGTTAAATTACCAAGAACATTAGCCCTTGCTTTAACAGTAATTATAGCAGGGACGTCAGCTTTAATATTGGTAATTTTCCAAGTTACAACTTGACCAGTTCCATCAACTGAGGCTCTTTGAACAACATCAGCACCAGTTATGCTTACAGTATCAATATACTCTAAACCTTCAGGTAAGCTGTCGACAACAGTTAAGGTTTCAATGTATGTCACATTACCGACATTAGTAATGGTAAACAACAACTGTAGCATTATCGTAGTTGTTTGCGTAATTCCACTCATGCTCAGTACAGTTAACATTCGCATGGTTAGTGAATGTACCTTTTTGTTTAGCAATTGAAGTAATAGTCAAAGTTACACTAGTACCGTTAGCCATGTCACCAATAGTCCAAACACCAGTGCCGATATTATAAGTAGTACCTTCACTAGCAGTGAAACCAACGATGTTGAATCCTGCTGGTGGGAAAGTATCTTTCAATACAACATTAGTAGCATTAGTACCATTAGCAGCATTAGACACGACAATAGTCCAGACAACAGTATCATCAACGAAATGA
>NZ_ONER01000027.1 GCF_900316895.1 uncultured Methanobrevibacter sp.
TAAAACACAATAAAATTAATTAAAAAAGACAGTACACCCCATAGTGCAATTCATCCACAACTTGCAGAAGTTGTGGTATTCTTGCATTTTAAAGATAAAATAATAATTTAAAAAAAATAAGTTAAAAGATATTATAAATATTGAGAAATGTCAGTGCCCTTAATAATCTTCTTCCTCAATATCTTGTCGATTCCTGTTCCATATTGGGCCGCCTTTTTAGGCCTGTAGGCTATCTCATAGTCAAGACCCTCTTCAAAGGCCAATTTTCTCAGGATGCTTTTCCTCATATCGTCATGCATAGAAACTATCTTTTTGTTATCAGGAATGTTTAAAACCAATTCCACCAGGTTCTTATCCAAGAATGGCAGTCTCAATTCAACGGCGTTAAGCATTGAGCATGCATCATCCCTTTCAAGATTAACGTGATACATGTTTGACATATCCACCCTCAAATCATAGTTGAGTGTTCCGTCAACAAAACTTTGCAGATAGCGTTTGTATCCTCCAAACAGCTCATCGGCACCCTGACCGGAAAATGCCACCTTCAAACCGTCTTCAGCAACCATCTTTGTTGCAAGATAAGTTGTAAGACCAACACCCACTTTCATCAGGTTATCATCACCAATTGCTCTGACAACTTCAGGCAAAGCTTCGCGAAGCATGTCCTCGGTTACTTCACAGATTTTCAATTCAAGATTTAGGAATTTTGATGCATAGATTGCGGCTTCAACATCCTTTGAGCCTTCAGCACCAACTGCATAAAGAGTGATCTTCAGGGGAATGTTTTCGGAAATCTCCTTTAAAAGCAGTGCAATATATGAACTGTCAAGACCTCCCGAAAATATTACGCCGACCTCGCTTAATCCATCGATTCTTTTGGAAACGCTTAACTTTAACATCTTGTCTATTTTAGCTACATCACCTTCAAAGACCTTTTCATATATCGGCTGTGCCGGAGCTATATCATTCCAGTTAAATAGGATATGTTCAGGCTTTAAGGTTTCAATTTCATCAAATCCAACTTCTTTTAAAGATTGTTTTGAGGATGCAAATCCCTTCAAATCATCATTTTGTGCATAGAACAGCGGCTTCACTCCAAGAGGATCACGTGCAAGAGCCAGGTTTTCACCATCCCAGACTGCAAATGCATAATCGCCATCGGCCAATCTGGTTGCCATCTGGATGGCCTTTATGAGGTCATCCTTATTGTAGCAGTCAATCAGATAAAGCAGCGCTTCGGCATCGGACAATATCTCCTTTTGAACACCCACCCTTGAAAGCAGGTTGGTTATTGTCTTGAAATTGTAGATTTCACCATTGAAAACCAATGTAAGATTGCCATTGCTTACCGGCTGCGGTTCAGATACCCTATCGTTCAAATCATAAATTGAAAGCAAGTTATGGCCAAAAGCTATTGAATACTCATTATCATCACTGAATTCATCCAAATCGATATCAGTATAAATCTTATCCAAAAAAAGACCTGATGAGTCAGGGCCTCTGTTTTTTGAGGTTTTCAACATCTTAACAATATCATCCGCTTTTACGTTACCTTGAAGGCCTACTATTGAACACATGATATAATGTTATGAAATTAATAATACTTAAAATTTAAAAAAAGAAAATAACATGAGCCAATCTAATCATTAGCCCATCTTTTTAATTTAGGAAATACATCTTTCATCATTGCGCTTGCCTGCTCTTTGTCAAATTCAGGGTGAACTTCAACCATCTTATCAATGCAGAAATTCATCATTTCATCCATTGACATGTCTGATGTGAATTCTCCATCCTTAAAGCAGTATATGCAGTAGTCTTCATTTTTGCTGCCATCTGCATTGGTTCCAAAGAGTTCATCATCTGCCATAGGCATTGCACAGGATTGACAAAATTTTTGATTTTCAAATTCGTTCATAGTATCACATCCTATCTATTATTTTAACTTTTTAATATTTAAAACATTTGAGAGCATTTGATAAGTAATGTTAAAGTGTAACATCCGTTTTTGTAAAGTAGATATATGAGATAACTAATCCAATCACAAAAGTTGCCAAGATAACACCATAAGATACAGTTATACTTGTACCATATTTAACAATTTCACCAGAGGAAATCAAATATGGGCATACCCAGGGAACATAGGGCGCCCAAGTCTGTCCGTAAATCAAAATGTTCACCAATGCCAAGCCTGCCCCTCCAACCATTGCTGGAACCATATTTGTAATCACCAATGACAGGAAAACAAATGGAGAAAATGTTAAGAACAGCAGCACGTTTGCAAAGAGAAGCTGGGTAAAACTGTCAATGAATAATTTTAAGCTAAATCCATCAAGGCCGGCAATAAAACCAAAGACAAGTGTTGATAAACTTGTAACAACAGTTAAAATCAAAATCCAAACTAAAAACATGACATATTTGCTTAACAAGAAATTTCCTCGGGATACTGGAATGGTCAACATGGTTTTAAGAGTATGCTCATTGTATTCCCTTCCAAACAGGTAGGAAATCATTATTGCAAAAAGCAGAACTCCAAATAATGCTGACATATACATATTTACATTATTGAACAGCAATTCAAAAGTATGGCCTTCACCAAATGCAACAACTGCGATAAACATTAGAAATGGAGGTAAAACGGCCCCCATTAAACTCAATAGAAAGATATTTGATCTTTTAAGCTTTAAAAATTCCATCTCTATAAATGTTAACATCCAATCACCTCAATTATTGGAAACAAATCTTGTAAAGAACTCTTCCAAGTTTTCCTCACACAAATTCACT
This sequence comes from uncultured Methanobrevibacter sp., assembly GCF_900316895.1. Classification (GTDB taxonomy): domain Archaea; phylum Methanobacteriota; class Methanobacteria; order Methanobacteriales; family Methanobacteriaceae; genus Methanocatella. Next base: position 2,782 of record NZ_ONER01000027.1, read on the forward strand.
TTCTTAACATCAATTCCTGCCTTAACAAACAATGCATTAAATTTGTCCCTCATGCCCAGATGAGAATAGAGACGGATTGTATCGTTGTCAAATGTATAGTCCTCACTTTCCTTAAGACCCAATTCCTTAAAGATATTGAGCGCAAGATTAATGTCGGATACTTCAAATTCAACAAACTTGTTTAACCTGTCATGCAACTCATCTCGGGAGATTTCATCGATTAAAACACCGTTGTCCATAAAACCGATGACATCAGCAAGATTTTCAATTTCGCTCAAAATATGTGATGAAATGAGAATTGTTATTCCAAACTCATGGGACAATCTTTTAAGCAATGTTCTGATTTCCTTTATTCCAAAAGGATCAAGACCGTTAATCGGTTCGTCCAAAATCAATAATTCAGGATTATGCAAAATAGCGGCCGCTATTCCCAAGCGTTGCTTCATGCCCAATGAGAAATCCTTGAATCTTTTTGATTTCGAATCTGCCAAATTAACCATTTCAAGAACTAATCTAATTTTTTGAGGATCATAATCTCCTCTTATTCTTCCAATGATTTTCAAGTTTTCGTATGCTGTCAGATTCTCGTAAAATCCTGGAGTTTCAATGATTGAACCTATTTTTGAATAGATTTCATTTGAATGTCTTTTAGCGTCTTTTCCAAAAAGAAATATTTCTCCGGCGCTTGGATATGTGAGGTTCAGTAGCATACACATTGTTGTGGTTTTTCCGGCCCCGTTTTTTCCCAAAAGACCATATATTTTTCCTTTTTCAACATGCATATTAACTGAATTCACAACCTTCTTTCTGGAATATGTTTTTGACAGATTGTTTGTTTCGATAACGTAGTCTACCATGTTAAAAACTCCCTTTAAAATCACTTAAAAAAAAAGAAAATGGAATGTTTAAAAGCATTCCAACTATTTTATTGATTCCCTATATATCAATCCGCAAACCCTATTGAAGAATACGCTGCAATAGGAGGTTACGAATAATGCTTCAATTATGGATATGACTGTTGATATGACTATTGCCTGATTGTTAACAGTTGCCGCAAATATTACAGTCAAAAAGCTCATGACAATTCCAATAGTCATGTTAATAATCATAAACACGATTACTGTGAAGATGACTGTTCCAATATATTTGCCCCAACCGAGATTTGAAATATTTCCAATTATTTCACTAAAGTCAAATGCCTTTTTAATGCTGTCATGTGCAACCATATTGTTCAATGCCATAATCAGGATGAAATAAGAAACCACCATCAATAAAACTGAAATTATCATTATGACTGGCCATAATGATGAGTTGTTTGTTACCAGTATTGCTAAAAATGCCACAATCATTGAAGGAATAGCGTATACAATGCTTACAAGGAAATACTTTACTCCCTTGATAAACATGCCCACGATGTCTCCAAATCCTGGAAGGTCATCTTTCCTGTTTATTGAAAAGCTAATCACCTTATACTGGTATCCCATTATGAACAATGATACGAGGAATCCCACTATTAATATCGCAATAGCCAAATAGATATCCGCATTAGGCAACTGTGAATAGCTTAAAGTTGATGCAGTAGCATTGGTTTTTTCTAAAGTGTCTACAATCATTCTGGTTACATCAACAGTTTTAAGGGTAAAACACATTGAAATCAAATCAAAGATAACAAATAGTATTCCCAATCCTAAAAGTTTTTTGATGTCATTGAAAGGATATTTCAATCCTTCAACGACGCAGTCAGTAATGCTTGCCATATAATCACCTTTATATCTGCATTGTGTATAACAATCCGATTGATCTTGAATTGAATATGCTTAAGTACGGTCCGACAAGGAACATTGTAATTAGTGAGTTTATTATTCCGCCTAAAATGAATATTGCACTTGGGTTAATACCTAAAACAGCAGTGGAGATACCAAATACTGTAAATATTATTCCAATGATTATTGAAACTACAGAGAAAATAACTAAAGTTATGACTATTAATCCCAATAATGTTGCAATGCATTCAAACCATCCGATTTCATCTATGACCTCTTTTATCTCACTTATAGCAAATGCTTTTGAGAATGCTCCATCATTATATGCCATATGACATATTCCCATTTGAATCATCAGCTCTGCAACGACAAAAGCGACAAATGTCATTATACATCCGATAATCATTATTGCGGATGCTGCAACACCATTTGCCTGTCCTGCAACAACGGCAAAGACAAAAAAGATAATAATCGGCAGGAGCAGATACAAAATCTGAACAATCACAACCTTTACACCATCAACAAACATGCTTATCAAATCTTCAAAGTCAGGCAATGGGTCCCTACCGTTGATAACCCCATGTACCGCAGTGTTAATAACTCTATAATTATAACCAGTAATCAGAAATGCTGGAAGTAATAATAAAGTGAATAAACAAATAACTCCTAATATCACTAAAGTTTTCCAGTCCTTAGCGGAATATTCCAGTGAATCTTTGTATATATCTAAAATCATTTTTTATCACCTAATAGTAGTCATCATCAAAGATAAATATTTCTTCCATGACAAAGTATTTTTCTCGATCTCCTTTAAACATTATTTTATTAAAAACCTGGGTTATTTCATAAGCTAAAAATAAAGATGGATTATACCTCCCATTTTCAAGCGCATTAATGGTTTGTCGGGTAACTCCAACTTTATCACCCAATTCTTTTTGGCTCATCTTGAGCTCCTGTCTTAAATATTTAATCATGGTTCTCATAGTAATCCACAAATTAATTTTTTGCAAAAAGTATTTAAGTACTTCAGTAATTATGTTAAAAACTAATTACTTATGTTAATCTTACATTACATAGTATATAAATTTAACGGTTTTTATAAAAATCAATATAATCCAATGAAAAAATAAAATATAAACTAAAAATCTATTAAATCTTATAAAAAAGAGTTTTAATATAAATTTAATAATTAAAATAAATATTTATTCTAAAATTAATATTTAAGAAAAAATAAATTAATTTTTTTAAAAAAACTAAAAACGAAAGATTTATATATGAGGTAATGCATCTTTAACATATGTAACATATCTATAACAGATTTTGTTGCAAAAAATGGTTCCAAGCAGAAATCAAACTTATATAATTATCAACCCATTTTCCTAAAAATAAAACTGCTTGGACCTAAACTCTCACTCGTGTTTTAAACCTGTTGACAATCCATGCACCTAAAATACCGATTACCGCACCTGCCAGGACATCGCCAGGGTAGTGCACACCAACATACATTCTGGAAAATGGAATGGTAACCGCAAATAGGATTAAGGCAGCATCAATTATTTTATAATGTTTTTTAGCCAATTCTTTCATGTTCAACACAAAAAATGTTACGAATGACACTGTTGAAGAGGTATGGCCTGACGGGAATGAAAGAGGATCATTTTCCGTAATCAGCAAATGTACATTATCCAAGGTCAAAAAAGGTCTTGGTTCCCTAATCAGATGCTTTAAGATAGCTACAACAATATCTGAACATAAGAATGCAACCAATGTCAAAATACCAATTCTCTTAAGAGTTTTCTTATCTTTCAGATGTGCATATAATATAATAGCAATCAACACGACCACTAATACCTTAAATCCCCCAAAATGAGTTACTACAGGCATTATAGCATCAAAAATCGGATTTTGAAAATTATGATTGAAAAAATAAAATAAATCTACATTAACATTAGCAAACATTATAAATCTCCTTTTTATCCTATAATCAATTAAAAGAACGGTACGATTGAATAGACTGCAATTAAAATAACCACAGTCAATATTACAATAGCTCCAAGGGGAACCTTCTTCCAGGCAAGTCCCGCTGCAACAATAGCTCCTATCAGACCTATATACCATAACTGATTGTCAACTGTCAGAACTCCCGGACATATAAGTGCTGCAAGAGCAGTGTAAGGAATTAGATTCAGGAATTTCTCCACCTTAGGAGGAAAATCCAACTTATCAATGAACAATGCAGGAATCAGCCTTGGAATGAATGTTACAACTGCACAGCCTAAAATAACCACAGCCATATAATCCATCAGACATCACCTGAAATCAAGTATTCATCATCAACTATATACATTCCAATTGCAGCTCCAACCAAAGTGGAAACTATTAAAGACCAATTGCCCAAAAACTGACTTAAGACAATGTTTAAAACTGCAGTTATCAATACCAGAAGCGCAATCTGTTTGGATTCCTTTACAGCAGGTGTTAAAATAGCTACAAACAATGCATACAATGAAATGTTGAAACTGTTTGTGACAATTACCGGAAGCAGGTCCAAAAGGACAACTCCTATTCCCGCTCCCAAACACCAGCTCAGCCATGCAGTTATCGCAATTCCAAGATATGTCCATATGCTTGAATCTTCACTTAATGAAAACATTGCAAATGATTCATCAACAGTCACATGGGCGGCCAATATGTTTAAAGGAGTGTTGGAATCCTCAATCTGGTTCAGGACACAAGTTGACATCACAAAATACCTTAAGTTAACTACAAAATTAGTCAATATGATTGCCATTGCAGTTGCGCCGCTCAAAACCATGGATGCCGCAATAATCTGGCCTGCTCCCGCATATACAAGAAAAGACATTGAAATGGTCTCAAGAGGAGTCATTCCTGCCTTTATAGCAATTGCAGCATATCCAATACCCATTGGAACATATCCAAATGTAATCGGAATACCCTTTTTGGCACCATCAATAAATTTAGCAGTCCTTGAAATAATATCTCCCCAAAAAAAATTAAAAAAAGTGTAATTTAACTAAGTAAATTACTGATTTGATCAGTTGTAATCAAACCTAAAACGACCATGTCCTCATCAACAACAGGAAGACAGGATATGTCAAATTTGCGCATATGACGAGCAATCTCCTCTATTGTATCTCCGGCATTACAATACTTGACTGTTGTTGTCATGATATCAGTCAGATGATTTGAATTGGTAGCGATGGATTTAGATAAGTCCCAGCTTGTTACAATTCCAATCAGTTTGTTTTCATCAGTGACAACCGGAATATGTGTCACATGCTTATCCAACATCAATTTGGCCGCTTCAACAACATCAGCATCCGCCTTAATTGTCGCTATGTTTTCCATCATCAAGTCTTCGACAACACTTTCTGAAAGGAAATTTGAAAAAAGATAATTTAGCTGTCCTCTTTCAAGTAAAAATGCATCATGTCCATAGTTGGATTTTATTTCTGAGAATGAAACATCTACATTATTGGCATTGAGGGCAGTTACAATATCAGTACTTTGTTCAGTAGGATATAACCAGTCGGAATCAACAGAAAGTACTTGAACTTTCGCTTCAACATCCTTGAACCCATCAATCAGTGAATCGTTTACTGACAAGTCAAACAAATCAACGGCTTTTGTAATATACAGGTAACTGTTTGCATCAAAACGTTTGACAAAAGTTTCTCCCTGATGCTTCAGGTAGCTTTCAACCTGAAAATCAACTGAAAAGTCGTAACTGATTTCATCCTTATCCTGAAGGCCACGTCCGAATTTAATGTCCATGGATTCATCACTCAAATAGGTAATGTGAGCAATCATACGGGCCAATGACAATCCATTCCTTGGAATTACACCGGATTCATAGTAATTTCCGCCTTTCCAATGCGGATCGGAAAATATTGATTGGCGACCAACTGCATTAAATGCGATTTGCTGTGGAGAAGACATTGCGGCTGTTGCTATAGGAATTGCCTTTTTCATCATTGTAGGATATGAAACCATCCATTCAAGAACTTGCATTCCCCCCATTGAACCTCCAATAATGGCGGCCAACTGATGGATACCAAATGACTCAACAAGTTTCTTTTGAACCTTAACCATATCGCCAATGGTAATTACAGGAAAATCCAAACCGTATTCCTTGCCTGTCTTTGGATTTATTGAGCTTGGACCGGTTGTTCCTTTACATCCTCCTAAAACATTAGAACAGATTATGAAATATTTTTCAGTATCCAGGGCTTTACCAGGACCAATTACGATTTCCCACCAACCAGCCTTTTTATCTCCTTCATGCCATCCTGCAGCATGTGCATCACCGGTTAATGCATGGCAAATTAAAATAGCATTGGATTTTTCTTTGTTGAGTTCGCCATAGGTTTCATAGGCCACAGTAACTTTGTCTAGAACGTCACCGCTATCTAGGTCAATCGGTTCTTCAATGTGGAAATATTTTGTCTCAACAATACCTACAGATTCTTTATTCATCTAATTTCTCCCTAGCCTCAATTTACGCATTGCGCCTTTTGCAGCTGACTGTTCAGCTTCTTTTTTATTTTTACCTCTTCCAACACCCATTTCCTGACCGTCAATCAGACAAGACATAATAAATGTTTTATCATGAGGTACGCCATATTCCTTTAATATCTGATATTCGATGGAGACTTCGTTAGCATCACCATATTCTTTCATTGCTGATTTGTAGTCTTCAAAGAACACACGTTCCTGGTCAATATATTTGAAAATCCAATGGGAAATGAATTCCTTTGCAAATTCAATGCCCTGATCTATAAATATTGCTCCCAAAAATGATTCGAAAATATCCGCAGTTATGGATATTACCTCATTTTTTGTCAGATTGGATTCTTCAGCAGCAACCCGAAGATAATCCTTCAACTTTAACTTTTGAGAGTAATAAATCAATGCATTCTGACAAACATAGTTTGACCTTTTTTTAGTCAATTCTCCTTCCTCATAATGAGGATATTTTTTATATAAGTATTCAGATACAATCAAACTCAAAACGGAATCTCCTAAAAACTCCAATCTTTCATAATTGTAATCCAAATCATGAATAGTTGCATATGAAGCATGTGTGAATGCAACTTCATACAAATGTTCATTATCAGTTTCAATATTAAATTTCTCAAATAAATTCATTTAAAGCCCAGACTTGATATTTAATAACAATATTAATTATATAAGTGAACTTATATATAAGTATATATAACTATAGTTATAAATATTACTTTTCAAATGCTCTCGCACTTTTCATTTATATAAAAAATGCCAAATTACAATTAAAAAGGATTTGGTATAATGATAATTAATTGGCAAGAAGAAATAACAAGAATCGATCCGGATATAAAATTCAGAGCACAAGGCGGATGGTTAAAAACCGTGGAACAATTAGATAAAAGCGTTAAAAACGGTTATTCATTAGTTGGAGACTTTGTACAAGCAGGAAATTTTGAAGAAGAATACAGTGAAGGAATCTACCTTGACTGCAACAAAGAGGGCAGCGCTAAAAAACCGCAAATGGACTACAGGCTATTCCGCTTTAAAGATGGTAAAGTAAGATTACTGGATATGGTAATCGATGGAAAACAAGGATGGGCAGTAGACCTATGGGATGCTCTAGACGGAGAACTATAGAAGTTCTCCCCCCATTCAAATTTTAACCTAATCAATGTGGCAGAATTCGCAACAGGCACATGTCGGTGCGAAATATGAATCTTCAGGTTCAACAATTGCCTTTTGAGCAAACAATGTAATATTGAATTTTGGTTCATATTCCTGACTAACTTCCTTAGTCATTGGGGACAAACCTCTGTAGTAAACCGGCCTATAGCCTGTTTGTGAAATATCAAAATAGAATTTTTCACCAGTTGTGAATTTATTGAAGTATTCCTCAAGTGCCAATGCGTGTTTTGGAGTAATTGAAAAAGTAAAACCCATAGTACCATCACTCCTCTGTTTAATTCCCGCATTAGAAATATCCACAGCTAAAATATCATCATTACCTCTTACAAAAACAACACAGTTTTCTAAATCCACATCATATTTAAGAGCAATATCATTTAAATCAGTCATTTGATGACCTCCTAGAAATCATTTTCTCATACTTGGAACTAAATTAATTAAAAATAGTTAATAAAGTTATCTAAAAAAAGTTCTATTGAATTTAATCATCAATTAAAAAAAGTATTTTGAAGAAGATTATTAAAATAATCTTCAAAAGTTCAACCAACCTATACTAATCTTTGTCTAGTAGTTGGTTTTTTATTTTGCCAGCTGTATCTCCTTAATTTGCTGGATCTTCCAAATCCACAAGAAGCACAGACTTTTTTACGTACGTGGTAAGTGTTTTTACCACATCTTCTACATCTGATATGGGTCTTTTTATTCTTTTTACCCATTGATGGAGTTCCCTTTGACATTGATACACCTCCTTAAGCTATCGTAAAAATATAATCTAGAAAAGTATTTAATAATACTTATGGTGAAATATAAACAATATTGTCTCCTCTAATGAGCACAACACCGAGTTTTCTTGTTACTTCTCCGTCTTGTAACTCTTCTGCATCATTAAGAACTAAATTCATGTGTAAATCAAAGCTCTTAAGTATACCTCTAAATTCACGATCTCCTTTGAGTTTTAATAAAACAGGAGCATCCACAGATTTTCCTAATGCGTCAAGTGGTCTTTGAACATTTTGTCCGCTCATTATATCACCTTATATTATTACAAATTTTAGTTTTTTAATATGAATTGAGTAAATAATACTCATTATTAGACATAATATAATCAAGTTAAGATAAGACAAAACCTAATTAAAACTAATACTATTAAATATAGCTAACCTACTATATAAAGGTTACCTTAATTTAGGCAAAAAATAAGAAAAAACTATCCTTGATATTAATATTAACTAAGATTACTTTTCAAATGCTCTCACACTTTACTTAAATCTAATCTCATACAAAAATATTTCCACCCAACCATCACCGTGATACCAATGAGATTCAATCGCGAAAAATATATCGACCTGATACTGTACATATTATCCCAATGCCATCAAAAGCCAAATTTTGGAAAGACTGTACTCTGCAGCATACTGTATTTCATTGATTTCAACTATTATGAGCTTTATGGCGAACTTCTGACAAATGAAACATATATAAAATCAAAAAGAGGAATAAGGCCAGCACATTTCAGGGAAATCAGCGAAGAGCTGATATCAAAAAATTACCTATATTTTAGAAAAGAACCCTATTATAACAGAACGATCTACAGATATTATCTAATCACAATACCCAACCTCAAATTCAGCCAGAATGAACTTGAGATAATCAATAATGCAATCAGCAAATTAAGTAATGAGAATGCAACCACAATAACAAAATATGCAAAAAAAGATTCTCCGATAAGCGTTGCAGAGTTTGGCGAACCAATAGATTTCAGATATGTCTTTTCAAGAGGCGACGAATATTCCTTAATTAACAAATAAGTTTATTAATTTTAAATACAAAATATTATTCAATAAAATAATATTGGGATATCATGGTAATTAAAGTCAAAAAAAGAAATTTCTTGAAAAAAAAGAAAATTAAAGAGATAAAAGCAGAATTGGGAGAATATGGAGATTTACTTCAAGGAAAAAAGAATGTTGAAATACTTGAAGCGGAACCTAATTCATTTATTCTAGTAGATGGAGAGCCTTACATTATAATTATTGATGATAAACCATTCCCAACACTTAAGGCAGCACTTGCCAACCAAATTGATGCAAAAACCGTTACCGTAGACATGGGAGCCATCAGATTTGTAAGCAATGGTGCAGATATCATGAGCCCAGGAATTGTTGACACTTCCGAAGGCGTTGAACCTGGAGACATTGTTCTAATCATTGATGAAACCCACGGAAAACCATTGGCCATGGGAGTTAGCCTAATCAGCGGTGAAGAAATGGTTGCAAATGATTCAGGAAAAGCCGTTGAAACCAAACATTACGTCGGCGATGACATCTGGAACTTTGAAATATAAGGTGATGAGATGGCAGAGCTAAGATACAGAGCAGGAAATATCAGAGACCCTGGAGTTCACAAAATCGGAATAATCGCATTAGGATCCCATCTGGAAAATCATGGTCCTGCATTACCAATAGACACTGATGCTAAAATTGGAGCCCACATCGCTTTTCAGTCATCACTTTTAACCGGAGCCAAATTTTTAGGAATAATATTTCCAGCATATGAATTAGACACAATTGACCACGGAGTCCATGTTTCCCTTGATGAATTGAAAGAAAATGTCATCAATACATTAAACCAAGCCAAAAAATTCTTAGATATTGAGAAAGTGGTCATTGTTAATGCACACGGAGGAAACATCCCTCTGGTGGCCGAACTATGGGATATTGAAGACAAAACTGGTCTTTCCATTACCTTCAACAACAAGGTAATCTCATCAGAAGGCCCTCATGGAGGCAGCGGCGAACTGTCAATGGCAAAGGTTTTGGGTATCGTTAATGAGGATGAACTTGAAAATCAGGCCAATGTTAATGAATATGAAGAAGTGGGCCTGCATGGATTCAAACAGGCACGTCGAGATGATCCCAACATTGAAGAGGGTGCACTAGACGTTGAAGAAAACGGCGTTTACATCGATGAGGAATACGGCCACAGACTATTCAATCTGGCAATCAATGCAGTAATCTTTGACGTTGAAAAACTCTTGGATTTCTAAAAAAAAAGAAAGATAATTATCCAGTTGTAGTTTCAACATTACTTGAACCACTGCTGGAAGAAGAATCATCTGTTGTAGTTTCAACGTCACTTGAACTACTGCTAGAAGAAGTGTCAGATGAAGTTGAACTATGGGTAGAACTAGAATCAGAACTACTTTGATGTGAATTTGAATTACTTGACGAATCATCAGTAGTTGTTTCAACTTGAGAATCATCACTGGATGATTGGTCTTCGGAATAATCATTGTAATCATGATAATTATAACTGTTATCTACTGAATTATCATCAGTGAGCGCTGAAAGATTATCCAATACTCCTCCAGATTCACTTTGATTAGGTAAAATTGAAATTGGACCAGTCATAGATGCAAATACACTTGCAAGACAAAATGCAAGAACAGCAACGATAAAAATTACTAAAACTGTAGCAGATCTACTTGACACAATTATCACCTTTCATTAAATTAATTAAATTTAATATGTTTGATGAGATATATAAATATATTGATACTATGAAAACTATTAAAGAACCGGTCCAAAGCGAAATTAACATTAAAAAATCTCAATTCATATGTGGACTTTACCCAACCAAAAACAAGAAAGAATCAAAGGAGATCATTCAAAGATTAAACCAGAAGTACAGTGATGCAACTCACAATTGTACCGCTTACATTGTTGGTGATGGTGAAGGATTTGATGATGATGGAGAGCCTGGCGGAACCGCAGGAAAGCCAATGATTAATGTTTTAAGAAAAAATGAGCTTCATAATGTAACTGCAGTTGTTACAAGATATTTTGGCGGAATAAAGCTTGGTGCTGGAGGACTTGTTCGAGCATATTCCAAATCAGTAATGGAAGCTGTTGGCCAAGCGGACATTGTTGAAATTGAGGAATATGATGTTTATGAAATTATTTTTGAATATTCAGACATTAAAATAGCTGACACCGAAGTCAGAAACAATTCCCTTGAAGCAATTGACAAAGAGTATTCAGATAAAGTGCATTATCATGTCGTGTCAAAAGACAATCGGGACATAGAAAAAATATTTGGAAAATACTCTGGTAAAATAATAGTTAATTTTAAAAATAAGCAGTTTTTAGAAAAAATTTAAAAAATGAAGAACTATTGTTCTTCAAAATTTGCTGCAGGCACACCACATACTGGGCATACATAATCTTCTGGTAATTCGTCTTCTTCTAAAACGAAACCACAAACTTTACATACGTAAGCCATGTTAAACAAACCTATTCGATTTTTTCAAACATGTCAGCAGTTGCGCCACACATAGGACATTTAAAGTCTTCTGGAAGTTCATCATACTCGTCGGTTACAAAACCGCATAATTTACATTTAAACTTTGCCATGATTAACAATCTCCTTTAATTTGTTATTACTAATATTATTTATTTTTGTAATATATAAAATTAATCAATTTTTTCAAACATTGACTTTGCCATTCTGCATTTAGGACATTTAAATGAACTTGGCAAATCATCAAATTTGGTTCCGGAAGGAATGTTTAAACCTTCTTCAATGTCATCCTCATCAAAAATATATCCACAAATCTTACATTTATATTTAGACATAATTAATCTCCATTAAAATTAAAATCTATTAGGAACTTTCAAATGATCTGGAAGCGGTTTGATACGTGCAGGTGTTCCAATAGCCAAATAGAATGGTGGAACAGAATGTATGACAATAGCTCCCGCAGCTACAATGGAACCTTCACCAATTTCAACATTGGACAGGAATGTTGTATTACCTCCAATTGAAGCTCCACGTCTGATTTTAGGTCCTTGAAGTTCATAATTGATTCTTACAGGATACTTATCATTGGTAAAACAAGCACAAGGTCCGATAAACACATTATCTTCAATTACAGAATTGGTTGGAATGTAGACATTAGACTGAATGCTGACATCATTTCCAATGATGACGTCCCCTTCAATAACGGTATTGGTTCCAATCAACACATCATCACCTATATTGGTATTTTCACGAATGACCACATTGTGTCCTGTTCTGAAATTATCACCGATGACCACATCATTGTAGATGATTGAATTTGAACGGATTGTGTAGTTATTACCAATAACAGGCGGTCTTGAATTTGGAGAATATTCAACACCAAATTGAATGTTTTGGTCAGCAGGGAAGGTCAATTCTGGTTTAGAATAATCTGGTTGGATAGATTCTCTTTCAATTTGGGGCTGTTCATGAAGTACATTAATCGGTTCATAGGCTTCAGGTTCAACATAGTTTTCATCCCTATAAACTGATCTTTTTACCTGTTTTGGTCTAGGAAACTGACTGTAAACAATATCATCGATTGTTCTTGAATCAGCAGTGCGTCCTTCATAATACTGTCGTTCCCCCTGTCGAGCATAATATTTTTTTTGATTTCTTGATGGTGCATCATCAAGAGTTTGTGAAAACCTAACCATATTATCAAACCTTCATATAATTAAATTAAATTTGTTAGTGACTTTATTTATGTTGTTCATTAGTATATATATTAAGCGGTTGATTTTTAAATAATTAAGAAAAACTCAAGTTTTTTGAATCATCTTCAAAATAGCACTAAAAAAAAATAGTTAATGGGATTTAACTCCCATTAGTTAATGATTTAATCCAGTCAAATAATGCATCAAGGGAAAAACCACCGGTTGAATTTCCATCATTCAAAAGACCGCTGACTTGGTCTTTATAGTAGTTTACATCACCTTGAACATTCTGCACTTGTTCAATAGTGTCCGCTAAGTTTTCAATATCAGAATTTGTAATGTTTATATTGTTGTTCTGGACGTAATTGTTAATGATATTTACAATTGTATTGTGGTCTGTCACATTATCGCCTGATACCTCCTGTTTTACATCATCAACCAATTTTGATAATTTTTCTGCATCGATACCAGAGTTTTCCACGATTTCAGCTTGAGTGTAAATCTCATCATTTGCTGCTTCTTTTACAGTTTCTGGAATTTTAACATCAGTAGCTTCTTCATAAGCATTCATTATTCCTGCAAGAGCAGATTCACCGGTAGCTTCCATTGGACTTGTTACATAAACATGCCCACTGGTGATACCAGCAGATTTCAATGCGGAAATGTACATGTTACCTGTAATTGTGGTAATTTTTGACTTGTCCACACTTACCTCCAGATTATCATTGTCATTCAGATCAAGGAATGCAGAGGAAAATATTTGATCTGAGGAGTAAGATTTGCCTGTAATACCACTTGATACTTGATTAACTTGATCAGCAGTGATTACTTTTGAGTCCACATTTTTCAAATCAACATTTGCTTGATTTACAAAGAATGCATCAACAACTGATTTATAACCATTGTTTGCATAAGTACTTTCACCATATGTTATTACAAGATTGGAATCGGTTGCAAATCCAGTTGGGATTAACAGACCCAATAGGATTAAAGCTAATATTGGTATAGTAATTCTTTTCATTATTTTCACCTCACTGAATTCCTATCATAAGTTAGCCTTATTTAATGAATTTTAATTATAAAAAAATATGTAAAAAATAAACAATAGAATAATTAGATATTCTAAAAATTATTCAATGTTTTAATTTTTTAAAATAATGGCAAATCATTGTTAAGTGAAACTGTGAACAATCAAATAGTAGCGATGAAAAGTGAATTGATTTTAAGAAACCCTGTGCTAATGAAAGTATGAATCAGCATAATTACATATAGGAATCCTCATCTGTCTGATTAATCACTCCCTGTTGGTTTGTAAGAAAAACCAAAACATATTTAAACTTCAGATTCATTAATTAAAAGAAGAAAAAAAGGAGGTGAAAAATGAAACTTTGGAACCCTGCAGCATTTTTCATAAGCCTGATAATGAGTATGGTAATGGCAGTAATATTTGGAATGTTTGTTCCATCACTCATGGGCCTTCAAGGACTTGAACCTGATTTGTGCCTGTATATGTGGCCATTGAGATGGGTGACAGCATACCTGCTAATCAACATCATCATCTATCCGATAGGCTTTGGATTGGCCGAAAAGGTATTCAATTTCAATCCTGACAGGGATGGAATGGGTCTTTGGAATCCTGCAGCATTTTTCATAAGCTTTATGATGAGCTTTATAATGGCAGCAATTTTCGGTTTGCCGATGGGTCTGCCTGTGGATTTGCTGTTCTATTTGTGGCCATTGAGATGGGTAACTGCATATCTATTAATAAACATTATCGTTTATCCAATAGGATTTTGGCTTGCCAAGAAAGTCTTTGGATTCGACCCCATGGCAAATTAACATACGATTGAACTCAAATATCAAAATCAATGACCCCCCCCATACAAATCAATATATATTTCTAACAATATAATATAATCAATGAAAAAATTGGTGGTATTAAATGGCAAATGAAAATAAATGGGGAAGCAATATTGCATTTGTTCTTGCAATGATAGGATCTGCTGTCGGATTGGGAAACATTTGGAGATATCCGTATGTTCTTTACTCAAATGGAGGCGGAACATTTTACATTCCCTATCTGGTTGCCATCATAACATTAGCCATTCCACTTTTAATTTTAGAGTATGGAGTCGGTTATAACTACCAATCCTCATTTACAAAAGCCATTATCAAGCTCAAACCTAAATTGGAAATTTACGGCTGGCTTTTGCCGGTTGGCATATTTCTAATGACCATCTACTATTCCACAATCATCGGATGGGACGGAATATATCTGTTCCTGAGCTTTTTCAAGGGATGGGGAACAGACCCGAATACCTATTTAAATGTTAATCTGCTTCAGGCAACCAATTCATTAAGCGGCCTTTCCAACTTCATCCCATTCATTGCCGTTTTCATGCTTATCGGATGGTTTTTCATTTGGATCATATCCCGCAGGAACCTTGATGAAGGTTTGGGAAAAGTCTGCAAAATATTTGTACCCTTATTATTTGTAGTGATGATTGTTATCGTCATATTTTCTTTGACCCTGCCAGGAGCATATATTGGTCTTGCAGAGCTGTTCAATCCTAACTGGTCACTTCTATGGAATTTCAACATATGGATGGCGGCATTTGGACAAATCTTCTTTTCATTGAGTCTTGGAATGGGTGCAGGATTCACCTATGCAAGCTATACTGAAGACAACGTTGATTTGGTTTCATCAGGATTATATGTCATCATTGCGAATTGCGCTTTCGAAAACTTCTCAGCATTGGGAGTCTTCTCAATATTGGGATACATGTCCCTTCAATCAGGAATTCCAGTTTCTGAAATCGTTTCACAGGGAACAACCCTTATTTTCGTGGCATATCCTCAAGTATTCAACATTTTGGGAACAATTGGTTTTATTTTAGGCCCAATGTTTTTCTTTACAGTTTACATTGCCGGAATTACCAGCATGCTTTCCTCATTTGAAGTGCTTTCAATTTCCATTCAAAACAAATTTAACCTTACAAGACGCAAAGCCACAAAAATACTATGTTTGATTGGAGCTTTAGCCTCTATGATTTATGCCACCTCAGCGGGAGGATACATACTTGGAATTGTGGACGTGTTCATAAATAATATTCTCATCATATTTTCAGTATTTGTAGAGTGCATCCTATTTGCTTGGGTATTCAAAGCTGAAAAATTAATTGACTTTATGAACAAAAGAAGCAAAGTGTTCAAGCTCGGAAAATGGTGGCTATGGCATGTCAAATATCTCATTCCATTCCTATTGGTTATAATCTGGTTTGGAGGACTTAAAGAACTGCTTGCCCTTAAAACCACAGAATCCATGATAGTTGTAACTGTGCTCGTGGCATTATTGATAATCTTCTCAGTGATATTCACAAGACTTCCAGCCAAATCTGAAGAGTGGTTTAAAACTGAAGAAAGAATCAAATAGAGGACATGATAACCTTATAACCCAAAAAAAAGAAAAAAAGAAAAAATTGAATTAAATCATACCGGTTAAAAACAAGGTAATGTTTGCAATTGTTGCAGATCCAAGATATGTTCCGGAAATAACAATCAATGCAACAATGATTCCTTTCCAACCGAAACTGTTGTATCCATCTACTCTAAAGTCATTTACGTTTGCAGCACAAGCACTTCCAATTAAAAGTGTTGTTACTATTAATGCGAAAAAATATTTTTTTAAAGTTCATTGTTGTCACCCCATAGATAATTATTGGAAATCATAAGAAGCAAATTTATTTTTTAAAAATTGCTTCTGAAAGACAATTAATTATATTAAAAACGAAGTATATAAAGATTTTCGAATGTAAGCACTCATTTGCATCGTTTTATACTAATTAAAACCATTAAAATTAATTATATAAAAAAATAAACTCATTTTGCGAATCTTACCTTCCTAACGGAATTTAATTGAATTTATTTTGAAAACTATAATTATAATAATAAATTCGAATAAATATATTTAAGACAATTATGAAGAAACTGTTAAAACCGATGAAAAACAAAATACCTCAGATAGTTTTTATTTTCATCTTCCTACTTATACAGGTCCCAATACACAGCGGAGATTGTTAATGTCGGCATTCAAAATACCAATTTCCAGTTTATCATAGATACCGGAATTATGATGCTTTTGATGGTGGCGATTTCTGCCCTTGCAACTGTCGGGGTGTCCTATTTTTCAAGCAGAGTGGCTTCAGGCTATGCAAAGGATTTGAGGAAAATCATTTACGAAAAGGTTTTGAAATTCTCAAATCATGAGCTGAATGAGATTTCACGTTCTTCATTAATTACAAGGTCCACCAATGACGTAAACCAGCTTCAAAGTGTTTTGGGAATGATATTCATGACACTTATCTTTGCACCATTGCTTGGAATCGGAAGCATAATCAAGGTTTTTGAACTTCAGACAGACCTGTCATGGATTATATTGGTGAATTTCATTGCAGTGGCACTGCTTTTAATAATCGTTACAGTGAAAGTACTTCCTTACTTCAAGATTACACAGGAAATAATCGACAGAATAAACAAGACCACAAGGGAAATTCTGATTGGAATACCCGTCATTAAAGCATTCGTAAGGCAGGATTTCGAAGCGGACAAATTCCAAAAGGTCAACCAGGAATTTTACGATGTCAATATCTACGTGTTCAAAATCCTATTAATAATGATTCCTTTAATGACACTGATTATGAATCTGATGGTTGTTTTAATACTCTATTATGGAGCATATGATGCATTGAACGGAGGAGTGCTGACAGGAGACATAATCGCATTCATCCAATATTCAACACAGATTGTAACCTCATTTTTAATGATTGGTGCCTTCATGATAATCCTGCCAAGAATCCTTGTTTCAGGAAGGCGTATAAGCGAAGTCCTGAACACTGAAATCACAATCACCGATGGAGGTTTAGATGAAATATCCTCCAATCCTACAATCGAGTTCAGAAATGTTTCATACAGATATCCCGGAAGCGAAAAGGAAACATTAAAGGACATTAATTTTACTTTAAAGCCTGGAAAGACCACTGCAATAATTGGAGGAACAGGCAGCGGAAAATCCACAATCCTCAATTTGATCCCCCGTCTTCAGGATCCAAGCTCCGGTGAAATCCTAATTGACGGCAAAAATATTAAAAATTTCAATTTGAAAGCTTTGAGGGACAAGATTTCATTTACTCCTCAAAAGGCGATTCTATTCCAGGGTGATGTGAAATCCAATATGAAAATCGGTAAAAGCGATGCAAGCGATGAGGATATTGAAAAGGCGCTTGAACTTGCACAGGTCGATTTTGTTGAGGATTTAAATGAAGAAGTTACTCAGGGCGGCTCAAACTTTTCAGGAGGGCAAAAACAACGTTTATCAATAGCCAGAGCAATTATAGACTCTCATGATTTTTATTTGTTTGATGATTGCTTTTCAGCACTGGACATGAATACCGAGCGCAGGATAAAAGAGAACCTGAAAAATCTAAAGGATTCATCAATATTAATCGTGTCCCAAAGGATTTCAACAATCATGGATGCCGATGAGATACTTGTAATAGACAATGGAGAGATTGTCGACAGGGGAAAAACTGATTGAAAGCTGTGAAATCTACAGAGAAATCGTCAATATACAGATTGACAGTATGGAGGCGTTATCATGAGTCCAAGACCACTTAAAAGAAAACCTCCGGAAAAACCTGTAGACAACAAAAAAGCAATTAAAAACATTTTAGGTCTTCTGAAAGATCATAAGATTAGATTAATACTGACTGTAGTATGTGCAGTCATTTCCACCGTGTTTACGACCATTGCCCCATTGCTTATAGGCAGGGCAACAACAACAATATTCGACGGAATAAACAATATTATCCACCATACAGGCTCAATCGATTTCGATACGCTGTTCCATCTTTTGACAGTTGTGGTTATCCTATACGTTATCAGCTCAGTTTTCTCTTATCTGCAGAGCTTCCTTCTGGTGAAGGTATCCACCAAAATCAGCTATGACTTAAGGGAAAGGATGATAGATAAGATTCTT
>NZ_ONER01000010.1 GCF_900316895.1 uncultured Methanobrevibacter sp.
TATGCTAAAGAGATATAGACTAAAAAAAATTTAAAGTTTTTTCAATCTTAAAAGAACAATCTCTGAATCTGTCCCCCATCTCATTGGAGTGCCCGTGAATCCAACACCAGAGGTTACATGAATATATTTGCCAAAATCGTTTTTGAACAGTCCCATATTGTATTTGAATATCAAATTTCCAAACCAAACGGCAGGATAAAACTGTCCTCCATGGGTATGGCCGGACAACTGAACATCAAATCCCTGTGCGGAAAATTCCTCCCAATAATAAGGAACATGATAAATAAGGACGTTTACTTTGTCCCGTTTAATCAAAGATTCATCAAGTTCAGGTTTGCTTCTATCCTCGAAGCTGTATGTAATTCCATGAACGTTTAAACATTCGAATTCCATTGACTGATTGTCAAGAACTATAATCCCCGCTTTCCTGCAGGCTGCGATTACATCATCAATCCCCAAATAGAAATCATGATTTCCAGGAGTAAACACAATAGGCATTCCAACATTGCAGAAAGCCATAAAATCATCCGGTTCAACAACTGATGTACCGTCAGCCAGATCACCTGAAATGATAGCCAATTCACAGTCAAGGCCATTAAGCTTGTCAGCAATATCCTCAATAATTTTTTTGTGACGTAATGACCCAAAATGTATGTCAGACAGGTGGGCAATGTTAATGTCCCTTTCCAAATTAGCCAATTCAATAGTTTTTTCATGAACAACAAGATTACGGGCTTTCCAGTAATTGTAGATTCCTAAAATCGGTACAATCAATAATAATATCAAAATAGCCTCAAACGGCAGTACAACAAATCTTCCAGCAATATAGATGAACACGATATCTATCAGAAACATCAAAGACGCCCACATCCAAATTCCATCAAGAACCGTTAAAAATCGAGTTATGCCCCTTGATTTTTTAGACTCGAAAATCAAAGGCATGAAATGAATCACCCCTATGAGAAAAGCCAATATCAATATATAACCCTCATCAATTCCGCCAACTAATAAAAAGACATATTTAAGCAGGAAAAATTCAAACAACATATAAAACGGCGCTATTAACAGGGCTCTTTTTGCTGTGAAACTCATGAATCAAACACCTAAAAACTATTTTGTTACCACAACTATTTAAATTATTAAAGCTAATGTTTGAATGTGTAACAAAAACATGGAGGTGATTATTTGAAAAGTGACAATAAAAAGCATGAAATTAAAACAACCAATCAAAAAGCATCAAAAATTGAAAATGAAAACAAGGAATATGCAGAATTGGTTGTAGTCAAACCTGTTGGTTACCCATTCGATTTCACAATGATGGATGAAAACATTGAAATTACCAACATAAATCTGTTTGAAGAATATGCAAGAGAGCAATGGCTAGGTTTGGTTGTTAGTGAAAACTCATTTTTATTTGATCAAAAAATAATCCCCGATTACGGTTTTGAAATTGTAACTGCAAAACCGAACAATTCAATAATTTCCGACAACACTAAAATCAAGATAATAACCGACAAAATTGAAAGCAAACATGAAAATGTCAAATCCGACATTACCCTAAATGACATTGTAGGCCAGGAAAATGCCAAATCCAAGGTCAAGGTCATAGCCAAATATCTGGAAAACCCTGAAAGCTTCGGGCCTTGGGCTCCAAAAAACATTCTGTTTTACGGACTTCCAGGTACAGGCAAAACCATGCTTGTCAAGGCATTGTCCAATGAGCTTGATGTTCCATTGTATTTGGTAAAGGCAACTTCATTGATTGGAGAGCATGTTGGAGATGCCTCATCCAAAATTCATGACTTATTCAAAAAGGCATCTGAAAATGCACCTTCAATAATTTTTATTGATGAAATTGATGCCATTGCACTTCACAGGTCATTCCAGTCATTAAGAGGAGACGTATCAGAGATTGTTAACTCACTTTTAACTGAAATGGACGGTATCGAAGAGAACAAATCTGTCATAACAATAGGAGCCACCAACAATCAGAGCAGTTTGGATTTGGCTGTGAGAAGCAGATTTGAAGAGGAAATCGAATTCAAGTTGCCTGATGAAAACGAGCGACTGGAAATACTTGAAAAAAATCTGGAAACAATGCCTTTAGGCCATGAATTGGATTTGGAAAAAATCGTCAAAATGACCAAAGGACTGTCCGGCAGGGACATCAAGGAAAAGATATTAAAGACCTCCCTCCACAATGCAATATCCAATGATGCAGATATCATAACCATGGAAAATATTGAATATGCATTAAATTCATTTAAAATTAAAAATAGTGATGTTAAAGGAATGTTTGAGTAATATTTTAATTGAAATCGAAAATATACTCTGCTGCATCAATAACATCTTTATTTTCTTCTTTTGCAGCTTTTTTTACATTTTTTGAAATGTCATAGAAAATTTTGTTGACAATGGAATTTGTTAAATTATCAAGAATTTTAACACTACCATCCACATCAGCCAACTTTACTGATGCTTTTTGTGTTTCACGTTGTCTTATCTCTTCCATAGATGCTCTTAAATTACCTAGCATCTCATCAACTTCCATTATTTTAAACGATTCTTTAAGTAAAATGAACTCATCATTGATGATGTTTTCCGCTTCACCAAATTCCTTAATTCTAAGTCGAGTATTTTCATCAGCGATTTCACGCAAGTCATCAATATTGAATGATTTGACTCCCAATTCACAGACATCATCTGAAATATCACGAGGATTGGCAATATCCACCATCATTATATTCTCATAATCCATATCTATTCCTAAAAGACGTTCTTTTGTGATAATTGCATGAGGAGCACTGGTAGCACTAATTACCAAATCAGCAGTTTCCAGATACTTTTCCAAATCAGCAAACAGTATTGCTTCACCGCCCAAATCCTTTGCAAGGTCAACTGCAACATAATAAGTACGATTTGCAACAAAAATGGCATTCAAATTCTTTTCAGCCAATGCCTTTGCAACCAATTTACCCATCTTTCCTGCACCTATTACCAGAACAGACTTATCATCCAAGCTGCCGATATGCTTTTCAGCCAAATCGATTGCCGCAGAACCTATGGAAACAGCACCCTTATTGATATTGGTCTTATTCCTGACAACCTGACCAACATGGATTGCCTTTGTAAAAATGGCATCAAGGGATTTGCCGCAATGGTGGTTTTTAACCGCCTTGTGCTTGGCATCCTTAACCTGACCTAAAATCTGGTCTTCACCGACAATCATTGATTCCAGCCCGGAAGTCATTCTAAGCAGATGCATCACAGCGGATTGACCATATTCGATTATGATGCTTTGATTTTCATGAGACAAAAGTTCATCATCTTCAGAAATAAAGTCGTTGTTGATATAGTATTCTTTCCTGTTGCAGGTGGAAATTTCAACATATTCGTTTATGGAATACTTTTCCTGCAATTGCCCAAACAATTCATCCATATCCTTTGAGATATTCTCCATTGACTGAATATCTGCGATTTTGTGGTCAACCCTTAAATTAAGTATCAATTTAATCCCCTTATTAAATTATCAATATAAATTTTGGCATCATCAATCTGCCTATTTTTAATGAATCCATTAATCTTGTCATCCTCAAAAATCTCATAAAGACACTTTCTGCGCTCTTTTTGATTTTCAATAATCCCCTTTAACTTTGATCTTGCATAATCCTGCAGCTCAATTTCCAAAATGTCTTCCTCAGTAATTATTGACTGAATCCTTTTTCTCAGTTGACGAGCCATCAATGGACTTTTTCCATTGGTAAAAATAGATATTTCAATATCTGCGATATTAAAACTTGTAGGAACAATAACATTACCCTCTAAAGGATAATCAGCACGATTAATTAACTTATCGCCAGAAATTTTTGAAACATAGTCGGACATCTCCTCATCACCACTGGCAACAACAACCAAATCAGCCCATTTGACCAGTTCATCAACATCGTCTGTAGAGCATAGTTCTGCCCCTTTATCCAACAAATCATCAGATAAGTCATTTCCTGCCAGCTTGACGTTAGCGCCATGATCCAAAAATTTATTGGCTCTTCTTGTTGCAACTTCACCAGTGCCTAAAATAAAAACATTTAAAGTTGATGTCTTTAGATAAATAGATGTCCAATCCATTTTAATCAGAATTTTCAAGAGATTTTGCATGCAGCACTTTAACAGCTGCCCTTAAATCATTATTGCATTCGGTTAAAACATTCATGGCTTCAAGTTTGGAAATATTGAATGTTTCAGCCAATGCTTCAGCTCTTTGGTCAGGATCAGGTTTTTTAACTCCAACCAATCTTTCAGATAATTGCCTTTTCAAATCCAAATACTCATCATGACTCATTCCCATATTCCTTAAAGTCATGTCTCTTAATGGGCAAGGTTTTGATGGTTTGCAACACCATACAAGTGAACCAAAACAGGTTCCAGCCCCTTCACCTAATCTAGTTTCTTTACCGAATTGAATCTTGATGTTAATGAACTCCTGAGGAGTTAAATTAACTTCCTGTAATGCGTTTAAAACTGGGCATGGTTTAACTGGCGGACAGCAAAAAGCAAGTCCTCTTACATCTCCCCCTCTACAAATGTGAGATGGTGCATCTTCCCAAGTCATAATATCCTCCAAAAATAATTTTCATTTCTCCAAGTAAATTTATAAAATAATAATATAATTTATTTAAAGTATGAATATATAATCTTTTTTGTAAAAATACAATTAATAATCATAACCATTAATTATTTTACACAAATTTTAAATATCTTTTAAAACTTATTTTTTAATCGAATGTTAATCGAAAATATTGCCGTCACCGTCGAGAGGAAAAACATCAAGAATATGTATATACGCATCCTGCCACCAGATGGGGCTGTAAAAGTATCTGCACCGATATTTGTAAGTGATGCTGACATAATTGCCTTTGTCAAATCAAAAAAAGAATGGATTTTGAAAAAGCAAAAATACATATTGGAAAATGACATCAAAGCTCCCTTAAAATATGACAATGGGGAAAAGCACTACCTGTGGGGAAAGGAATATACTCTGCAGCTGATTTCAAACAAGAAGATAAAACATGCTTTTATAAATGAAAATACGCTTTATTTGCCTATCCCTAAAAGAAGCACGATAGAAAAAAGAAAAAATATTTTAGACGAATTCTACAGACAGGAACTGAAAAAGGCGATTCCAGAAGTTCTTGACAAATGCACAAAGATTGTCGGGCGAAATCCTTCAGATGTTACCGTCAGAAAAATGAAAAACTGGGGAAACTGCAAGCAGGACGGCAGAATTACACTTAATTTGAATCTTGCAAAAAAAGATAAGGAATGCCTTGAATATGTGATGATACATGAGCTGTGCCATCTGATTGAATTCAATCACGGAAAAAATTTTAAAAAACTTATGGACAAATTCTGTCCTGATTGGAAAAAAATAAAAAAAAGATTAAATGAATAAGAAGATTTATCTGTCTTTAAGCATATCTTCTTTTTCATCTGGAGTTAATTGATCAACAATCTCTTCAGGAGTACCAACATCCAAGAGTTTTCCTCCCCTCATTAAAGCCGCTCTGTCACAGACATCTAAAACAAAGTCCATATCGTGAGAAACGATGATGAATGTTTGCTCTAATTCTGTACGGGCTTTTAGAATTGAGTCAGTAACATTAACACGGGTAATAGGGTCCATAGTACCGGTTGGCTCATCTAAAACGATGATCTTAGGTTCTTTGATTAATACCTGTGCCAAAGCAATCCTATGTTTTTCCCCTACACTTAACTGGTCAGGATATTTTTCTAAAATCACATTAGCTTCATTTTCACCAAAACCAACGGTAGTCAATGCATGAATAGCTTTAATTTTACCAAACTCAGCAGGCAAGTTCAAACTAATAGCATCGGTTAAGTTACCTAAAATTGTTCTGTGAGGATAAAGTGAGTATTCCTGGTGCAATAAACCTATATAAGGAACAATACGTCCACGGTTGAGAGGCCCTCCTTTTGTCATGTCAATCCATTCATCACCAAGCTTGATATCAATTTCACCGCTACTTGGTTCAGTCAGTCCAATAAGCATTCTTGTAGTTGTTGTCTTACCGGAACCGCTTAAACCGACAATTCCAAATATCTCTTCATGGTGGATGTTTAGGTTGATTCCGTCGACTGCTTTTACCACACCACGTTCAATGGAATAATAATGTTTTTTGAGGTCCTTAATGATAATTTCTTCTTCACCAAACTCAGGGATTTCCGGTTTTGCAGGAACAGGAACTGTTTCCATGAAATGTTCCACAACATCATGTGGGTCTCCTTCCTCTTTAATTTGGCCATCTTCCAACCAAATTACATTGTCCGCAAGTTCAGTCATTACTTCCGGCCAGTGAGAAGTGATAAGCATAGTAATGTTTTTGTCTTTAACACCTTCTTTCAAGGTATTGTGAAGCTTTACAGCAGTTTGAGGATCCAGAGTACCGGTAGGTTCATCCGCTAAAAACATCATTGGGTTTTTAGCCAGTTGCCTTGCAAGCACAACTCTCTGTTTTTCCCCACCACTTAAATCACGGGCAACATGAGTAATCCTATGGTTCATTTGAACCATTTCCAATAATTCTAAAGCAAAGTATAATCCTTCTTCATACTCTACAGTGTCTGGCACTGCCCTCATTACATTTTCAATTACAGTTTCTTCATCATACAAAGCGAAATTACGTTGTAACATGATGGAAATTCTTCTTTTAATGCTTGCAAATAATTTTCTTTCAGCCTTAAAGAAATCAACTTCCCTTGCTTCATATGTTCCGCCACAATTACATTTTTCACCGTCATGAGATGGAGATTCGACAGCCAAACAATCTGGACAAACAGCAATATTCATTATAATATTACCTGAATCAGGGGTGTATTCTTTTGTTCCCCTAAGCATATTGATTAAAACAGATTTTCCGCTTCCACTACGTCCCAAAATACCTAAAGTCTCTCCTTCACTAATCTTTAAATTAATATCTTTAAGAACATCAACACCATCAAAAGTTTTTGTAATATTCTTAAGAGTTATAAAATCCATGAAATCACCTATTGATTTAATCTTTATTTTAAACTATTAATAATACTTTCTAATAACAATTGTTTTAAATTTTTTAAAAATTAGTAATATTAAAATCTAAATTTCCAGAAATCACTGAACGAGCTATTGAAAAGCCATCAACACCGGTATTAATCATTTTTTCAAGATTTTCTTTACTGTTGACTGAATTATTCCCAATAACTTTAATATCAACATTATTACAAATTTCGCTTAAAAGTTCCCAGTCCGCTTCAAAAACACCCTTCTTCATTGCATCAACATGCAAATAATCTGCACCGGCATCTTCAATCAGCTTTGCAATTTCCAAAGTATCGGTTCCTTCGACATTGGCTCTGATTTTAACTGACACTTCACTTTTTACATTATCAACAATCTGAGAAATAAAATTAGATAAATCAGGGCGATTCAACATTTCCTGACCACAACCAATAGCTAAAATTTCTTCTTGTCGGCAATGACAATTGATTTCTACAATATCCAGATTTTCGATGTTTCCAACATCTATGATTGGTTGTGTAGTTGTTGCCCTCACATTCGCTGAAACTTTTACGCCACTGTGAACACTTTTAATTGAATTTACTTCATTTTGAATATGAGTAAAAATCTCATCTAAAGGAAAATCAAATTCAGCTCTTCCTCTTTCGATGATTTTTTTACTTGCTTCAATTGTAGGCGGATCCAAACTGTATCCGCCTAAAGTAGCTACATCAAAACCCAATGGAATAACCTTATTTAAAAAATTAGCATTAGTTATTCCAGCCATTGGAGCAACTACTCTAATCATAATATCCCTTAATATTCTTTTTCGATTACCCAAGTCCACATTTCATTGTTATGAGCTCTGATTTCTTCAAGACCAATGTCCGCCATGTAAGCAGCATCTTCAGCATTTTTACCTCTACCAATACCTGCTTTGAGTTTAATGCCTATTTCTTCATCTATTTCAATCATGATGTCTTCAATTTCCTGTTCGGACAGTCCATTACATGGAGACATGAAATTATCTCCACCGATGAAGAATAATAATGCTCCTTTTTTAATCAGTTTGGTCATTAAATAGTGTTGAGCCTTGTTAACCATGAAACTGGTATCAAAAGCTGATTCTATATCTGTTAAAGTCTCTGTAACGCTGTTAATGTCAATATGAGCTGCTTGAACAAAACTGTCTTCCTCACTTACCAGACTATCAATAGCTAAAATTTCTTTTCTTTCACCTGATTGAGCACTTCCTGCTTTTTGAAGTGCAATTGTTGCTAATTTTTGTGCTTCATGAGGAGTTTCAGCAGCACCGACACCCATACTTATGGTAATTGGGTATCTGTTTCTGATGGATCTTTGAATTCTTAAATGATCCTCTTCATCCAAACCATTTGAAACAGCAAGTAAATTATCAAATCTGGTAAAGAATACTAAACCTTTTTTGTTTCCAAAATGATTGTTTAAATCTGCAAATAAGCTCGCTTGAAGCATTTGTAAGTCGGATTCAGTTCTTGGTCTTGGAGTAACGGTCCAAGGCCCATAATTGTCAATTTGTATTAATGTCATCTGTATCATTTGATAATCGCCTCTTTCTATTAAGGAATACTATCTACAATAATTTGAGCCAAACTTTTTTTGACATCTAAACTATTCATTATAGTATTTGTAATTGTTACCTTATTAACTATTTGATTTAATTGTGATTTTAGATTATAATCCTTATCATCAATAACAATGTTGTCTAGGAAATCTTTGTATAGTGATGCAACACCTATTGCTGAAACATCAATATCCAAAGCATTCATGAACTTGCTGGCAGGCCCTGAAACAGCACCTGAACCAATAATTGGTGAAACCGCAATAACATATGTATCTTTTAGGGCATCACGAACGCCTTCAAGAGACAATATTGGTAAAATTGAAGTGATTGGATTGGATGGTCCAATAATTACTGCATCTGAATTTTTAATTGCATCCACAACACCATCTGATGGATTGACATTGGAAAATTTGAGGTCCAAGACCTCGGGTTCTGTTTGGTGCTTTATCAAAAATTCATGGAACTCAAGCTCACCTATATCAGTGATGATTTTTATTTCAGAGTCCTCCTCACTCATAGGGATGATTCTGGATTCGATTCCCATATTTTTAGCCTGGATTTCACATGCCTTTGCAAGGCCATACTTTTCCATCAATTGGGTTTTCTGTATCTTTGTTGCACGATCAATATCGCCAATCCTAAGCAATTCAGGGCAACCCAACTCTTCAAGCCGGTCATGAGTTATGAAAGTATCGTCCTTAACGCCATACCAAAATTCATCATTTATCATGTCAGACATCGTATACAATACGGTGTCAATGTCTGCTGAGACATAAACTCCTGAAAAATAATCATTTTCCAAAGTATTTACAACAATTGTCAAATCCTTCGCATCGACAATTTCCTTAAGACCTTGTAATAATTTTGGAGTACCGGTTCCTCCAGATAAAACAGTAATCATAATATCAACCATTATCTAAATACATCTGCCTCTTTAGGCATTAAAACAGGTTTAATATTTGAATCGGCATTTCTCAAAATGTCAAAACTGTCAAAACCACGTATAATAACCACCGGGAGACCTTCATCAGCCTGCCCCATTATAAGGGATGCCGCTGCAGACAGCTCGTCACAGGTCGCAATCTCAGTTGTTTCCAGTTCCCTTCCATACAAATCCTTTTCACCGACACGTTTCCAGATAGGTGAAATGCCGGAACAACCGATTGCAGTGCCTATTGCGCCAAATCTGAATGCCCTTCCCTGAGTATCAGTAATTATAACAGCAATTTCTTCACCGAATTCATCTTCCAAATATTCTCTAATTTCACGGGCAGACTTGTCCGCATCCTTTGGCATTGGAGTGGCAAGCCCATCGCCAACATTGGACTCGTCAATACCTGCATTGGCACAAACAAAACCCTGTTTTGTTTCTGTTATGATGAAATTTGGACCAATGCGGACAACTTCATTTGATTCATTTAAAATGGCTTCAACCAGCTTAGGATCTTTGCCTGAATCATTTGAAAGCCTGATTGCAAAATCAGAAGGTGTCAAGTCATCCAATTTGATGAAATTTTCTTCAGCCTTTGAAATCAAAGTCTCGGCAATCAGAACAATATCTCCATGATTTAAACCGCAGCCCTGTTTTTCAATAGCATCTTTAATAATTTGAGAAATATCACTATTCCCATCAATAATGGGAATATTCTCTAAACCAAACAATTCAATACTCATAATAATCATCTAAAAACTTAAAAAAAAGAAAAATTATGGAACATAGACTGCAGTAGTCCATTTTCCATCAAAAACAGCCGCACTTGATGTGACCGGCTTTTCATAATTTGCAAAAGTACCTTCGTCAAAGATATATTTTGCAGCCTCTTCAGAAGTTTTGGCTTCAAAATCAACCTTATCAGGCACTTGACTGCCGTATGTTGAAATAAAAGCAGCTTCTCCATATGGCACCTGTTCAACCAATATCTTGTTATCGTTAACAATTCCAATGTAACACTCATATTCATCTTCATTATCAGTTGCAGTTACAGCAGCGGCAATCCTTGGAGTGTTGTAATCATCCTTTTCATAATCCATAGTAAGTAATGAATATGCCATTGCGTCTCTGATATTCATTCCTACACGAATCTTATCTGCTATAACATCTGTCTGAGAACCATTTGATACAACTGCAACATCATTTGCAAAACAGATACAATTGTAAGAAATATAAGTGCTCTTGTAAATATCTTTTTCAAAACCTTCCTTTGGAACAACAGCCACATGGTCATCAAATTTGTAGCAATCCCTGTTCGGGAATGACCTGCTTGATACCCTATAGGCTACAAAAGGTTTACCTTCAGTATTCATTCCTGTTGATAAAATTCTACCAGTATACATTTCATATCTCCTTAATTAACTTCAGGACGTTGTACAGCCACCTCAGGAGGCACACCCGGTGGAGTTTCTATAACGATTTCACCAGGTTTAATGGTAACTTGTCCTTGATCAATAACATTAGCTTGAACACCCACGGCGCTGCCCGATATCGCATCGGATCTGTCTTGACCGTTTACAGTAACCTTATGCAGATTGGCTACTGGCATAACATAGTATTCCTGGTCCCCAGAAACATCAGTTACATTAGGTTTTCCTCCGGAATCTTTAACATCATCCGCAGCATCCGTTTGAACATCAGTAGCTGAAAAATTACTTGTAACAACTAAGAAAATCATGATAGTGAAAAGAATATCAATGAAAGGAACCAAATTGATACGTGGTTGTTGATCTAAAAATTTCTTTTTATGCTTTTTTACATCAATTGCCATTCAATCACCTTATTGTCTTAGTTTACTTTCAGTAATCTCAGCATTAACATTACACTTTTCTAAAATAATATTTGCAATACTTTTATCTAACATACTTGGTTTAAAAGAAACTTTAATATTAGCATAAGGATCAGAGATTAGTCTAGTGTTCACAACACCGTCAGCTTCCTGAAGAGCTTCAAGTGCACATTCAACATTAGAATCCACTCTAATTTTTACAACAGCATATCCCCAATTGGTCATTTTTGTAGCAAGTTCGATTTTATCCATTTCAGATTCAATAAGACCTTGGATATAAGTATATACAGGCAATAGAACAATAGCCACTAAAAGCCCCATGATAGTAGTTGTCAAAGCAACATAGATACCTTCTGCCATTGCAGCGGAATCAGGATGAACCCCTAATGATTTGAAAGTCATCCAGATACCAATAACAGTACCGATTAAACCTAAAAATGGAGCAAGCTCAATAATAGTTTTAATAGTGCTTAAACCTTTGGTCATCTTAGCAACTTCAACGATGAAAATTTGTTCCATACTCTCTTCAACTTCAGTCTTGTTTTTATAACCAATCTTTAAAGTTTCAGAAATAATTCTAGAAATAGGATTTTTAAAACCATTTATCTGTTTTAAGGCCTCTACAGCACCGCCCCTTTCCATTGATGCGGTAACAACGCCGAATATTTCGGTTGTATCGACCTTACTAATTCTTCTAAGATATGCAATTTTTCTAAATGCAATAATCAGACCATAAATACCAATGAAAAGAATTATGTAAGTAATAATTCCCCCCTGAGTAAAAATGTCTACTATTCCATCAACAAATGGCATAATATACTCAATAATCATTTTTATCCCTAATATATTATATTGAAAATTGTTTATAAGAATATTATATTAATTCATGTACTTAAATATTATTTAAAAAAAGAGGGAATATTATTTCATTTTAGCTACTGTATTCCAAGACCTTCTAACAAAATCCGGCATTTCATC
Source organism: uncultured Methanobrevibacter sp. (assembly GCF_900316895.1). GTDB lineage: Archaea > Methanobacteriota > Methanobacteria > Methanobacteriales > Methanobacteriaceae > Methanocatella. The sequence goes on from NZ_ONER01000010.1 coordinate 12,413, forward strand.
ATAAGTGTAATTGGTCAGGAATTTTTTAGTGGTAGGGTCAGATGGATAGCCTGAACCAATTCCTCCAGACTTGATGAACTCCTTGTTTATTTCAGCAATTTGAGCATCCCTTTCAGCTTTTGCTATAATTGATGCAGCGCCGACCTGAATATAAGTGTCATCAGCCTTATGCTCTGCAATCACATCAAAACCTGTGTCTTTTTTAAGATTTTCCTGAAATCTTTCAGCCTTTACATCAACAGCATCAACAATGGCCTTTTCCGGCTTTAATCTTAAAATCAATTCTTCCATTGCATTTTTTTCAATTTCATTAAGGTTAATTCCATCGGCTCGCATTTCATCAATTTCACGAGCGGAAATAATGACCATGTCATATTCAAACATTTTCTTCAATTTACGAGACAGTATTGTACGGCGATTTGCAGTTAACCTTTTGGAGTCCTTAACGCCCATTCTTCCAAGGACTTTTTCCATCTTTTCAGGAACAACTACTCCTGCAATCACCATAGGTCCTAAAACAGACCCTCTTCCAGCTTCATCAATGCCTAAAATATCCATAAAAATCAAAAAAACATTAAATAAAAAAAAGAAATGAAATAAAATAAATTTATTTCATAGCCCTGAGACGAACTTCAGGTTCTAAAGCAAGAGGCTCAGCAGCAACAATTGCAGTACCTTTTGCCACAACAGTCATCGGATCTTCAGAAATTTCTATTGGGATTCCGATTTCGTCGAAAATTCTGTTTTTAATTCCACGAAGTCTTGAACTTCCACCAACAGCAACAGCGTTATTGTAAACGCCCATCATCAATTCTGGAGATAATCTTTCTAAAATAACGTTTAATCCGTCCACTATTTTTTGCATATATGGTTCAACTGCATCTGCAACGAGCATTGAATCAATTACAACTTTTTTAGGCCTATTAGTTTCAAGGGATTTACCGATTACTTCAACACTTAAGTTTTCAAGTTGTTCGGAACAATGTACCATACCAACTTCAATTTTTGCAGCTTCTGCATCATGAATACCAATTGCTACATCGTATCTTTCTGCTACAAGTTCAACTATTTTAGTATCAATGTCATCTCCACCACATCTAACGGTTTCAATATCATTAATACCACCAAGGGAAATGATTACAATATCAGTTGAACCAGCACCAATATCTACAACCATAGTGCCGTTAGGTTCTGCAATAGGCAGACCTGCACCAATAGCAGCAGCCAATCCTTCACTAATTACTAAAATATTTTGAGCGCCTGCTTTTCTTCCAATTTCTTCAGCAGCATTTTTTTCCACTTCAGAAGCATCACCAGGAATACCAATGACGATTCTACCTACAGTTTCACCCTCATTAATACCGATTTGCATTGCTTTAATAAGTAATGCCTGTGCTTGTACAACGTTTTCTATAACTCCTTTTTTCAAAGGTCTTACTGCAAGAATATCTTCAGGAGTCCTGCCGAGCATTTTTTTAGCTTCTTCACCAACAGCCAATACTTCTGACGGATCGTCTTTTTTAACTGCTACAACAGATGGAATTTGGTATAAATCAAATTTATCACCTGAAGGCTTTGCAATTACAGTGTTTAAAGTTCCTAAATCAATTCCTAAACTGTTACTAATGACTTTAGTATCTTCAGTTTGTGGTTCTTCCTCTTCATTTCCAAAAATATTCATGATAAATCCTCCGTTACAATGTCTCTAAAATCGATAACGAAAACCTTATTAGATGTAGCTATACTTTGAACTTTATTAACTGCCTCCTTTTTTTCAACAGACATTAGCACTGTTGATAAAACAACTTCATTAGCATTATAAAATGGTTTGAAGAGAGATTTAATAAAGTTTGGCAATTTAACTTCGTTACTTATATCAATATCTATAAATCCAGTAGTTTGAGATTCCTGCAAGATTGCAAAGGATATCCTTGATTTTTCGATGATGGACACAATGTTTCTGATTACATCATCGGGAGCCACCAATACCATTAGGTTAGGCTCATTCAACAGATGTGTTTTGGAAACCTGGACATATGCTCCACCATGCTTTTGGGTTTCTTCCTTAAATTCCTTCAATTTAAGCGAATTACCATGAAACATGATAAAATCAAATTTTTTGTCCACCTTGCCATCAGTTAATATAACGTGCTCTCGGAAAAGTATCTTAATTTGATGGTTGGATGCAATAGCTTTATAGGCCATATTATCAACCAAATCAACATTTCCTGCAACAATACCCCAAGATTTATCGATTTCATAGGTTTCACTTGATGTAGCCATTGCAGCTTGTCTGAGCATGCGTATATTATCTTCTATCATTTAACTACTCGCAATATATTAATATAAGTTAGTCATTTAAACAAACAAGAAATATTATTTAGAAATACTAAATTTAAGGAAGAAAATTCCCAATTCAATTCCTAAATAAAGAAATTTATTGATGTTTATAAAGTCTAACAATTAATATTTATTAAAAACATTATTATATATATTTTATCTTTTATTGGACTTTTTTTAAAAAAAATTGGAAAAAACTTTATTTTAACCCATTAGAACAATAACAATAACATCTCACCAAAATAACTATATAACAATAAGTAAATAATTATAAATAAGAACAATTTTTAAAATTGGGTAAAACTAACATATCTACATTAATAAATACGGATATGAGTAAAAATTACACGGATTAGAAGGTAACATTAATAAGAAATGAAGTAGAGAGTAATACTGGAGTTGAATTATGAGCGGCATGAACACAGAGATGAAAAGTTTTATAGCAATTTCCGACATCATATCCCTATTGAATATGAGTTCAGGATTCCTATCCGTCATTAGTTCAATCAATCATGATTTTGAGCTAGCTGCAATCCTCATGATTATTGCAATCATATTTGACTCCTCAGATGGTTGGGTAGCACGCAAAACAAATAGACAGGACGATTTAGGCTTTGGGAAAAATATCGATTCTTTATCCGATATCGTTTCATTCGGAGTAGCTCCTGCAACATTTATTTACAGTTGCATTAACACCACCCCAGGCATATTTCAGGCAATAGTAATTATCATTAGCTTATTAATTGTTATTTGTGGAGTTTTAAGATTGACCAGATATAATGTAATTGCCGATAAACTGAATACATCCGATTTCATTGGCTTTCCGATTCCGGGAATATCATTTGTGTTGGCAACATTTTATCTTAGTGGATTATTCAACCCATATGTTGCATTAATACTAAGCGTCATTATTTCATTGCTCATGATAAGCAATATCACATATCCAAAATTCGACAACATCCCAGTAATTGCAATATCCGCAGTACTGATACTGATTTTGATTCTTCCAGTTAACATCATAATTTTCAATATCAATATACCTGCACTAATATTACTATTATTCTGTCTTTACTACCTAATAATTAATTTAATTAAAGGATAAGGAATATTACTCCTAGTTAATTAAGTTAACCATCCATATAATTGAATTTAGGAGTATTGAAAATGAATACCAAAAAACCACATGATCCGTTATATCCTAAAGGTTTTGAAGAGACAAAGGAACTGAAAAAACAAATTTCAAGCGAACTTCAAAAACCTGCGAAAAAAGAAGACGATGACGAATTAACACCACTGAAAAAGTTAAATCGAAAAATTGGCATCTATTTATCTCCAAAATCAATCGATATAACTGACAATGAGAAAAAAAGAAAAATTGGAGTAATCATTACAACATTGATTCTATTGACATTAGTAATCACGGCATATTATTTCATAATTTATGAACCCTCCCAGGAGGCATTGTCACTTGCAAAAACAACAAAACTGAATGAGCTTCATGATTTATATTCAGGGGGCCTGGCTGATTCTCCGAATGCGTTTCTTATTGAAAATCAGATTAACGATGCAAGAGATGCTCATGAAGTTGAGTCAATAAATGTTCTAACGCCCGCAACAAAGGACTGGAAGGAACACCATAAAAAATCAATCAATCTTCATCAGGACAAATACAACCGTACAATGGTAGTTTATGAAAACGAAAGCAAAAACACAATCATTTCAATATACGAAGCCATGGAGATTGTCAACGAGAATGATGCAAAAATCCTCTCTCAAATCAAATTTGATGAGCCGAATACCGTTTCGGTCCCAATTCTTGTTTCACGACTTCAGGCAGGAGCCGGCCTTGTAAAGGAAGGCAGCATTGTAGACATCTACACAAATTCAAATTCAACATATGAGAATACAACAAATTCCACATCTCCAGAAATTAGGGGCTGTACAGTAATATCCATCATGAGATATGAAGAGAATGGTGAAATCGACTCCGAATATTCAAAATCCAAAACAATCGTGAAAGGAAATTCGACCAACCCCCGTGAAAATACGAAAGCATTCTCATCAGACGTGTTGGAAATGATCAAAGCATCAATCATTGACGGATATGATGAAGAAAAAACTTTTGAAATGCTTGAGGATTATGGTGTGAAACTATCAAATTACGAAAGGCAAATCAACCTGGGCGATTTGGATGCACAGTATATGCTTTTGATTGAGGCTCCACAGGATAAAGTCAATTTCATAATAAATAATATGGAAGATATTGTCCTGACAATTCCAACCTCAGAAGCGCCGGATTGGATGGTAACAGAAATCAGCAAAACATATCAAAATTAAGAAATAGTATTATAGTAGATACAACAAAGTTGATACCATGAACAAACCTAGCATTACAACAATAATTGTTATCATTTGTCTGCTGATAATTGGATTATATGCAATGGGAGAGGTAAATTACTTTTCAACAAAAGTCGTTGTGGAAAAGAGCGTCAATGTCGATTCTCCCAAAATCATAATCCCCTCAATCGGAGTCGATGAAAAAATAAACAAGGAAACCTTAAATTATGGAGTTTTAAGTGATCCCGCTGAAAACACACCAACTGAAAAATCCGTCGCATTGTATGGGCATAGGACACTTCAGGGCTCACCATTTTTGAGGCTGAATGAATTGGGCGTTGGAGATACATTCATTCTTGAATGGCCGGGAATTGGGGAGCTGAAATATAATGTTGTAGACACAAAAATCGTGCCTGCAACATATGAATTTTATCCTGAAGGAGCAAATTCCGCTTATCTGATTACCTGTGATCCAATCGGTTCGACTGAAAACAGAATAATCGTTCAGGGAGATTTAGTAGAAAAAGGTCCGGTTAATGAACAGATACTGGAAGATAACCCGCAGGAATCAAATGCACTGATAATTTCTGCAATATTTTTAGTGATTGGACTTATATTCAGTTTCATTTATCCGAAAGACAACAGAATATACATTTTGGCAACAGTATTAATCATCTCAGCCGTGCTGTTCTTCTGCTGCATAAGCCCAATACCATCCGAGTGGATATATGACAAGATAATATTCTTAAATGGAGGATTATAATGGATGTCGATAAAGAGTACTTTTCAAATATAACAACACGTGAACGCGCCATATTCGAAGGTGCAATCAGTATGGGAGCATTATTCCACCAGTTTGTAGGAACACCTGTAAACAAGGATACAAAAGGAAGCTTAGAAAAGGCAATGGAAGAGTCACTAAGCCTACAGCCTGCAATTGAAAAGGTAGAGGTTGAAATCAGATTTGATAAGCTAGAGGAATCCATGACCGAATTTGACTACACTTCACTTACAGGAGACATGCTTGACGTTAAAATCCATACAAAAGTAGATGATGTTGTTGCAATAATCAGAATTGAATTCATTGAAGAGTTAAATTATCCTTTAATGTATGTTGAAAGTATTGAAGATTAATATATATCTTCCAAATCTTTCAATAACTCTTCCAAATGATTTCTTTTTATATGATTCATTAATACTACCCGGATAGCTACCGGACATTTGGCAACGGATACTTTCCAACCCAAATCTTCTAATTTTTGAGCTAAATCATTGGCATTCATATCCGGATGGTTAAAAGCCACAATGTTTAATTCGGGTTCACAAATAATCTTATAACCTAATCTTTTTAATTTTTCTGCAAAAAATTTAGTATTTTCCATCTGATTTTGAGCAAGTTTGGAATATCCTTCCTTTCCAAAATATTTCATTATTGCATAGGTTGCAGCAGATGAAGCTCCCAATCGAGTTCCGACAATAGTGGATTGTGTTTTAACAGTCAGATACGGTGAATCGACAGCCATCACATCAAGATACTCTTCTCGTCTGAAAATGATTCCACCGGCAGGAATTGGAGCCAAACCCATCTTGTGAGGATCCACAGTTATGGAGCAAACCCCCTCAAGTGAAAAATCAAAAACAGGCAAGTCATAACCTGCTTGCCTTAAAAATGGAATTGAAAATCCTCCAAAAGCGGCATCAACATGGAAATAAATATTATTTTCAAAGGCAATTTTTGAAATCTCTTCAATTGGATCAATCAATCCCAATTCAGTAGTTCCTGCAATTGCCACAATTGCCACAGTCCTATCGGATATCCCATCCTTAAGGGATTCGACATCAATCTTGTAATTTTCATCGATTTTTGCTTCAACAATTTTTAAATTCAGCATGTCTGCAGCTTTCTTGAATGAAAAATGAGCAGATTCAGGAATAATTATTTCACCATCAGTTATTCCCTTATATTTTCTTGCATGATTTCTTGCAGCCCTCATTGCCATTAAGTTAGCTTCAGTTCCACCAGTAACAATATTGCCGTAAGCCTCATCAAGAGACAATAATTCACCAATAGATTTAATGACCTTATTTTCAATCTGTTTAGTTCCTTTAAAAAGACCAGGATCACCCAAATTGGTATCTAGAAATTTACAAAATACCTCCTTTGCAAATGGATGTGCCTCAGTACACATTGACCCTAATATTCTGCCATCTGCATAGTTATGGTCCAATCTGTGAAGTTCATCCAATTCATTCAATATATCCTGCTTATCCATTGGCTTATCGTCCATAAAGTAACCTATCTAACAATAATTTAATAAAAATAAAAATAAAAAAAGAATAAAAAGATTATTCTAGACGTTTACGGGCAGCGTCGAGAATAATTTTTTGTTCAGCACGTGCAACAGTTTTTCTCACATCAGCAATAGCATCAGTATTTGATGATACGCTTGTAATTCCATATTCAACAAGTTTTTCGACAATGTGAGGTACACTACCTGCTTGACCACAGATACTGCATTTAACACCCGCTTCAGCACATTTTCTGATTGTTCTTTCAATCAGTTTCATTACTGCAGGGTGCTCTTCTGTGTAGTGTTTTGCTACAAACTCATTGTTTCTGTCAACTGCAAGAGTGTATTGGGTCAAGTCGTTGGTTCCTAAACTTACAAAGTCGATTCCAACTTTAATGTATTCATCAATCATTATTGCAGCTGCTGGAATTTCTACCATCATACCAAAGTCAACATCTTTGTGAGGTTCAAAACCTACTTCAGAACAAAGTGCTTTAGCTTGTTTAAGCTCTTCAGGACTTTGTGATAATGGAATCATAATACCGATGTTTGTGTATCCTTTTTCATGCAATTTTTTGATTGCTTTGAATTCACATTTAAGGATTTCAGGTTGATCGAGTTCTCTTCTGATTCCTCTCCAACCAAGCATTGGGTTGTGTTCCCTAGGTTCGTTTTCCCCACCTTCTAATGTGATGAACTCATCGGTTGGTGCGTCAAGGGTTCTGTACCATACTGGTTTTGGATAGAATGCATCTGCTACAATTTGAACATTGTCTGCAATTGTATCAATCAATTCATCTTCCCTTCCATCGGCAATGAATTTACCAGGGTGAATACCAGAGGTTAACATTAAATGTTCGGTTCTTAAAAGTCCAACACCATCTGCACCGGTTGCTGCTGCTTTTTCAGCTGCTTCAGGCATACTTACATTAGCTTTAACTTCAGTTACTGTTATGATTGGAGCTGCTTCAACAGTTCCTGCAACAGCAGTTGCTTCTTCTTTAGTTTCAGAAATTCCTTCAAATACTAATCCTTTTTTACCATCTAATGTAACACCGGAGTTTTCTTCTAAGGTTGCTGTAGCATCACCGGTTCCTACAACACAAGGAATTCCAAGTTCTCTTGAGATGATTGAAGCGTGACAGGTTACTCCACCTTCATCGGTTACGATACCGCTTGCTCTTCTCATAGCAGGTACCATATCCGGAGTGGTCATTGTTGTAACCATGATATCTCCATCTTTGATTTTATCCAATTCATCAATGTCTAAAATGATTTTGACTGTACCTGAAGCCATACCTGGACTTGCTCCAAGACCTCTTACTAAAACATCACCTAAATCAGAGGAAGCATCTCCTGCAACTTCATCAGCATTGCCTAAGGTAGTGATTGGTCTTGCCTGCAATAAGAATAACATGTCTTTTTCGAATGCCCATTCAGTATCCATTGGTTCGCCATAGTGAGCTTGAACCCTTTTACCCATTTCGGTCAATTCAATGAGCTCATCGTCAGACAATACCCTTTCTTTCCTTTTGTCTTCAGGAACATCGACTTTTACACTGGTACCGGCTTCATCATTAGTGTACATTACCTTTTTGTCACTGATTGTAACGTTGATGATTTCGTTGTCCTTTTTGTCAACCTGATAGTTGTCCGGGGTTACATCCCCTGATACTACTGATTCTCCAAGTCCCCAGGATCCTTCAATTAATGCAATTTCTTCACCAGTGGATGGATTTACAGTAAACATTACTCCTGCCTTATCAGCATTTGCCATTTTTTGAACAACTACTGCAATGTAAACTTTTGAATGTTCAAAGTCGTTTTCTTCTCTGTAAAAGATTGCTCTTGCTTCAAATAATGATGCCCAACATTTTCTGATGTATTCAATTACTTCATCATCACCGGATACATGCAAGAAAGTGTCCTGTTGGCCTGCAAATGAAGCTTCAGGCAAATCTTCAGCGGTTGCAGATGACCTGATTGCTACATCGGTGTCATCTTCGCCAACCCTTTGACAAAGTTCATTATAATATTCACGAATAAATAAAACTAAATCATCTGGAATAGGGGATTCGATAATGAGCGCTTTGATTTCTTCAGCTGCAGCCTGAAGAGCTTTGGTATCGTTGATGTCGATTGCATCAAGGATTTCCATTACCTGATCGTTAATTCCAGCTTCGTCCATGAAATATTTATAAGCTTGTGCAGTTACTACAAAACCTGGTGGTACTGGAATGCCCGCTTGAGTCAATTCACCCAAATTTGCACCTTTTCCACCTGCAATTCCAATATCGGATTTGCTTAACTCCTCAAATTTTTTTACATACATAAAATATAACCTCTTGGTTTGAAAATATCTTACATTGACTAAGTCAATATTATATTTAAATATGATTTTCAACGTTTAAATATTTAATGAAAAAAAGTTTATGATAAAAAAAATGAGTTTATAAAAAAAGAGTAAAAAAAGATTAATTAAATAAATCTATTTAATTAATTCTTCACCTTTGTCGACAACAATTTTACATGGAACTGGTAATTTCATACCTGCTCTTTTAAGTGCAACTTTAGCTTCTTCAAAGTTTTTAGCGTTACAATCAATGGTAATAATCCTTTGATCTTTTTTAACGATAGCTTCTACAGAAATAGGTTTACCGAAAGCGTTTCTCATACCGCTTTGTACCCTATCTGCACCTGCACCGGTTGCCATTGGGTTTTCTCTTACGATTTGGTGTGGGTATACTCTTAATTTTAAGTGGTATCCCATTCTACCAGCAGCTCTTTGCATCAATCTGTTAGAAGCAATCCTTGCTGCTTCTAAAGAGTTGTGTCTGATTTGAGCTGGTTTTTTTACAGCTAAACTTAAAGATACTGGGAATTCATCTTTTAAGTTTCCCATATCGTATTGTACGATTCTTGAATTTGGGGTTTTTCTAATATAATCTCTTCTTGTGTAAGCACGAACCATTACTATTCCTCCGAAATAAATATAAATTGTTTTTAATTAAAAATAGCTAAAAATAGTGAATTTTCAACAATAGCTATATAAAAATTATATCGTAATATAATAGAATACTTAAATATATTGATTAAGTCATTAATAAAGGTTACCATATTTTTGAGATTTTTGCCACCTAAAATTATTTTAGTTAATAAACAATATATAATAACTTATGAAAATCAGTGGAGATCTTACTTTCATATATAAAAGTGCAGATGACGCAAAGGTGGTGTTTGATTCCCTTGAAGTTGACAATGAAAACTACCTTAAATCCAGATTAAACAATAACACTATCGAATATGAAGTAAACAGTGAAAAATTAGGTTCTTTTCTTGCAACCGTTGATGATTTAATCGCTTCTGAGATAGTTGTCGAAAAAATCGTCGAAAAAACTAAACAATGAAAAGTTTTATATAAATAAAAAAAACATATATAAAATCAATATATATTAATTCTTATGAGAGTGTAATTTATGGAATGCTATTATCATCCTGACAGAGATGGCACAGATACATGTGCCATATGTGGAAAATCAATTTGTAAAGAATGCGGATTAGAACTTGCCGGTAAAATCTACTGTAAAGAATGTTTAGAAAAAATTGTAGGTCTTGGAGCTGAAAATAAAGCAGCACAAGTTGCTCAAAACGAAGCTGTTCAAGAACCTGTGAGAACTGAACCTGCAAGACTCGATAAGCAACCGGCTGAAGAAAGCGTGTACCAAACACAAAATGTTGCTGAGGAAGTACCTCCAGCACCTGAAGTTCATGAAATCAAACAAATTCGTGACGATTCCCCATATAATATAAAGGATAATATTGAGTATAGCGGAGGCATTGAAACCTCATATGAAAAGGAACCTGTCCAACCTCAAGTTGAACAACGTCCAATCTCTCAAGAACCACAAATTGCACAAACTGAAATTCCACAACAAGCTCCTAGCGAACAAGCGGAATTTATTTATCCTGACCATTCATATGACCCACAACCAACAAGCGCCAGAATGGATTTGGAAGACAGATATGAAAAGTATTTAGATGACCTATACTTCGATGACAATGTTCCTTTAGGCGAACAATTAGCTAAAGATGAAGAGCAATACGGTTCTTTAACCAGAAAAGAATATCCTGAAAGAGAAGAAACCCTATTGAAAGATCAAAAACGAGCCCCTAAAAATGAAACTCCAGAAGAAATGGAGGCAAGAATCAGGGCTGAACTTTTAGCTGAAAAAGAAGGCGGTAAAAAAGGCAAAGACAATATCCATAACCTGAATTATCAGGAAGAAAAAGAGCCTATGGGCGTAGTTGACATCCTTTTAACCATATTGTTGGTCATAATAATTTTGGTTGTAATATACTACTTGATTTACATATTCATATTACATGCAACATATCCAACATTTATGGAAGCAATTTATGCGCTTTCAAACCCACAGAATGTAATAAATAATATTTTAAGTCCGCCTCCATCAGTATAATGAAATTTTTTCATTGCGGACTTTTTCTTTAAATTTTTTTAAACTTTTTTTATCTTTATATCCCAAAACCCTGATGTTTGACGGATATTTATCAATATATTGAGATATTTCTTTTTTTGGAATTGGATTTTCCATTATGCTCAGTATTCTCTGCTTGAAATGGGAAGAGAATCCCTGCAGTATTGACTGTTCCAAGGAGTTTATATCATCAAAAGGCCTATTTTCAATTATGTTTTGAGCCAATTTATCATTGAAGAGATTTAAAGCTGATAATTCCTCAAAAGAATAATTGTTTGCAGTGTTTAAGATGGTCTCCTCATCCCTAATGCCATATATTATCCCATCGCTTTTGATTTCTCTTTTTAAAACATCGATAGTTTTTTGAGGCATCATGTCCAGAACATTATCGAAATTATCCTCCAAAATGCTTTCACGAATCAATGTGCCGCTCACGCCTTCAATCCGCTCAACGAAAACGAATTTGTCCTTATAGTCAAAGCCTATTTTTGACAGGGAATTTGAAAATGAGGTTATCACATAATTGTCCTCTTCAAGCTTGCCCCTCAAAAGAATTTCATTGGTGGTTTTATCCACAATCTTATAAGGTTTTGAAGCTATATGATGTCCCATGTTGATTCTTTTCAATATTTCATCCATACCTTCAACAGGTTTATACCCTCGAGGAATATAATCCGTGTTCAAAGCCTGAAACATCTTGCATAGGCATAGGGAATATTGGCCGGATCCCATTATGCCCATAGGAGGACCTTCCACAACAATGTCTGCCCCGACTGAAATTGCAATTTCCGCCCGGACTTCACGTGGCAGTATATATGGTATGCCCCTGCCGCTCCTCTCAAACAAGCCCGGCACAATAGCCACAAACAATGAGTCGGGAAACATGCCCTTTGCAGTTTTCATGCAATGAAAATGACCGTTATGTAAAGGATTATACTCTGTGAAATCAGACACTAAAAGAGTATCGCAGGACTTATCTGAAATTTCACACTCTGCATTTAAATCATTGTAGAATAACTCCTTATCCCTTTTGAGAATATTTGAAATTTGAGACATAATAGAAAATTTATTTTTTTAAATTAAAAAAAGTTATCTTTTAAAAATAGAAATGACAAATATTGAAACAAGCAGGTGATTATTATGGATTTGGTTTTAAAAAATTGCAGATTAGTTGATGAAATTGGAGAGTACTTTATAAAAATCAATGAGGGAAAGATAACAGACATTTCAAAAACCCCTCTTGAAGCCGCAGAAACTATTGACATGAAGGACAATTATGTACTCCCAGGTTTTATTGACCCTCATATACACTTCAGAGATCCAGGACTGACACAGAAGGAAGATTTTAAAACAGGAAGTCTGGCTGCTGCAAACGGAGGGTTTGCAACAGTAATCGATATGCCAAATACTCTTCCAAAGACAAACACCTACAAGGCGCTTGAAGAAAAAATCAGAATAGCAAAAAGCAAGTCTGTCGTTAACTTTGAACTTCAAGTCGGCCACAGCGATTTGGAAGAAATGAAGAAAATGATGAAGCTGAATCCGATTTCCGTTAAAGTATTCATGGATCTGGAAAGTGATGAAAGTCTGGAAGAAATATTCCATAATCTATCAATCTTAAAAGAAACCACCTCCTACAATGGGCTTGTTGCTACACATTGTGAAAAAAAATCCATAGTTGAATCAGAAACCGAAAGGCTGAAACAGAATAATGAAAATCCTGCTATTGATTATACATATGCCCGACCAACCGAATCTGAGGATGAATCAGTGAAACAGGCAATCGAACTTGCAAGGGCCAATGACTTACGTTTGCATATATGCCATCTAAGCTCAAGCAAATCACTAAGTATTGCAAAAAGTGCAAGTAAAAGCATGCCTATAAGCTGGGAATTTACACCTCATCATTTACTACTTGATAATTCAGCATACAATATATATGGCACATTCATAAAAACCAATCCTCCACTAAGACCTGAAGCGGACAGTGTGAGAATCGGTGATTTGGATGAAAGTTCAATAATCGGTACCGACCATGCGCCACATACTCTCGAAGATAAGACAAAAGGAACATGGGCATCATCCCCAGGCATACCAAACCTTGAAACAGTAGTGCCATTACTTTTAACTGAAGTAAATAATGGAAATCTTGACTTCAAGCTGATTCCTAAAATATTCAGTGAAAATGCCGCAAAGGTCTATGGATTAAACCGCAAAGGAAAAATTGAAATCGGATACGATGCTGATTTTACCGTGATTGACTTGAAAAAAGAAGGCAAATTCAATATTGAAGAATTTAAAACAAAAGCGGAATACTCTCCATTTGACGGTTGGGAATATAAAGGACTTCCAGTAATGACAATAGTCAATGGAAAAACAGTAATGAATAAATTATAACTATTTTTATAAAAAAAAGAAAAAAGTAAGGTGTGTTTACACACCTATTTGTAACATAATGCGTCTTCAGGACATGCCTCAATACATTGACCACATAAAGTACAGAATCCTGCAATTGGTAATTTAGGATTGTCTGTTTTGTGAATCATGTCATAAGGACAAGCTTCGATACAGTCACCACATTGATCACATTTAGATGGGTTGAATGCAATTCTGTCTCTTACAACAGGTTCGCCGTTGATTGATACTTCGTATTGTTCAACTTTTAATGCGTCGTTGGAACACATTGAAGCACAAGCACCACATCTAATACAGCTAGCAAATGATGGCTCTAAATCTGTTTCCTCTAAAGCAGGGCAGCACATACCAGTTTTGGTAACTACACGAATAGCTTCAGTAGGACATTTGTTAGCACATGCACCGATGAAGTCACATTTTTCTGCGTCTCTTCCAATACCTTCTGCCATTCCACATCAATTTCTAATGCGTCAACAGGACAGAGTTTTACACATAAACCACATGCAGCACAGACACTAGGAATTGCAACAGTTAAACTAGCACTGTTTGCAGCGATGAAATCACCAGGACATGCTTCGACACAAGTGTTACATCCAATACATTTAGCTGAATCGAAAGTGAAAGATTTGATTTCTTTTGTACGTTTGATAGGTTTTTTCTCAGCAATGAATATTGCATTCCAAGGACAGGTTTGAGAACATAAACCACATCTGATACAATCGTCACCTACAGTAACAGGACTGCCAACTTCTTCAAGAGTAATTGCGTTTACAGGACAAGGTTCTACACAAGTTCCACATCCAACACAATCTTTGATGTAAACAGGTCCTTTACCATCAAGATCTAATTCATATTCAGCAGGTTCTTTAATGCCTGGAACACCAATTACATCGACTGGGCAAATGTCAACACATTTTTGACACATTACACAGAAACCTTCAACTTCTTTTAATTTTTCACCAGTGACTTTAATGGTTTCTTGTGGACAGACTTCTTCACATTTACCACAGGAATCACATAAAATAGAATTGAATACTAATCTTGCTTGGACTACGCCTTCAGCAATTTCGAATTCTTCTACTTTTAATGCACCTTGTGGACAAACGTCAGCACATTTAGGTTCTTCACCACAAGTGTCACAGTGAATAATAGCGTTAGGTGTTACTTCAATAGCTGATGTAGGACAAGTACCTTCACAAGCACCACATTTTATACAGCCATCTTCGTTAAATACAATCATTTATAAAAACCCCCTTAAACTTAGAATTTTTTAATGAGGTTTCCTTCACTGTCTACAATATCTACTTCAGCTAATCTCATTTGACTATCCATTGAGTGGGTAGCATGGGTCGTAAGCTCTGATAACCATTTCCATTAAGTTGAAGATGCTGTCATCCACTTCTACACCAGGTTTGATGTAATCTAAAGCAACTTGGTGAATACCCATTTCCATAGCTGGGTTGTTTTGGATTGTAGCTACAACAATGTTTGCGTAATTACATAATCCGTTGTCATCAGATTCATAGTGGTGGATTAAAGTACCACGAGGAGCTTCGACAATACCTACACCTTTACCTTCGGTTCTTTCTAATTCATCAGGGAATTTTTTACCAGATAAATCTTCTTCTAATGCTGCAGCAGCACATTCAGCAGATGCTAATAATTCGATGAGTCTAGCATAGTTGAATAATAATGGTGCTTGAGCGTATCCGAAAGCATCACGGAAAGCTTTAAGAGCTTCTTGTGCAAGAGGTGCTTCTTTAGGCATTTGATCACAGACGTTAATCCTGGATAATGGTGCTACTCTGTAAATACCTTCTGGGTATCCCATTTCTTTAATGTAAGGGAATTTTAACCAGGAGTAAGGTTTTACGTGTTCAGCAACATAGTCAGTGTATTCTTCGTTTCTGTATTCAAACAAGTCGCTTCCATCTTTGTCTTTGAATCTAATGTTACCATTATATACATCCCAAGTTCCATCAGGTTTTACGGTACCACAGTGTCTGGTGTCACCGAAGTTACCTAATGAAGCAACTAAGTCGATGTTTTCTTCAAATACAGGAATAGCTAAGTCTAAAGTAGCTTGAGCTAATTCAACATTTTGTTTTGCTCTTTCAAGTAAATCTTTTTGAGTATCAGCGTCTAATTCGGTTGAGATACCACCAGGGGTGGATGAGGTAGGGTGAATAGGACGACCACCGATTTTTCTAACCATTTCTAAACCGTTTCTTCTGATGTTAATTGCTTGAAGTGCAATTTCAGGCATGTCTTTAATAACTTGGAAAACGTTTCTGGTTTTTCTGGTTCCGTTTGGAATGATTAAGTCAGGTGCTGCTAAGAAGTAGAAGTGAAGTGCGTGGGAGTGCATGTATGATCCCCAGTTCATAATTTCTCTCATTCTGTATGCAGCAGGTAAGATTTCGTAATCATCGAATCCGAAGATTTGGTCAACTGCTTTAGCAGCTGCTAAGTGGTGTTGTACATCACAAATACCACAAATACGAGGTACTAATCTTGGTAATTCTTCTACAGGACGACCTGTTAAGAATTTTTCAAAACCTCTGAATTCCATAACGTGTAATCTTGTTTCTTCTACGTTTCCAGCATCGTCGAGATGCACAGTAATTTTAGCGTGTCCTTCAATACGAGTGACAGGCTCCATAGTAAGTTTAACCATTTTATTCTCCTCCTTTCTGCATTTTCATTGGCACTAAAGCAGCAGCTAATGTGTAAGTGTAGAAAGTACCTACAATATCATCTAATTGATCAGCAACTGTTTCTGGGTCAACGGTTTTATCTTCTTGTACACCGTAGTCAGATGCAATCGCACTGATCATTTTTGCTCCTTGATCTAATACTTTAGCAGTAGGACCGTAACATCCTCTACATGGGATACCAATGGAAGGACATTCTGCACCACATAATGATACGGTAGCAGGACCCATACATACTAATCCTTGGGAAATTAAACATAAATCCGCTTCAGGAGCACCTAATTCAAATTGTCTTTTAATGAAGTCCATAGCTAAACCAGCAGGTGGTTTTTCTCTAGGACAAACTTCACAAAGGTTTGTGGAAGGTAATTCGATTGTGTCACCTCTTAATAATGCTAAAACAGCTTCTGCTACAACATCAGAACGAGGTGGGCAACCTGGAATCATTAAGTCAATATCCATAGCAGCACTGATAGGTCTTACTCTGCTTTCGAGATGAGGCACATCTTCGTGAGGAATAACACCTTCAGGGTTTACAGTAGATACGGAATTAATGTATGCTTCTTCTTCTAACTCTTCAACAGTCCATAAGTTTCCGAGACCTGGAATACCTCCGTAGCAAGAACAGGTTCCGTAAGAAATAACCATGTTAGATTTTTCATTTAACATTTCAGCTAATTCTCTGTTTTCATCGTTTCTTATTCCACCTTCGACAATAATAATGTCTAATTCAGGTACTTCGTCATACTTAGTATCCATGAGTACAGGGGAAAATTCAAAATCCGCGAATTCCATAACATCAATTAAGGATTCGTGGAAATCCGCAATGGATAAGTGGCAACCGGAACATCCGCCAAACCACATAGTTCCTATTTTAACTTTATCTGCCATATTAAACTCCTCCAATTTATCCTTCAGCATCTAATTGTTGTTTTAATGGAGCTGGACCTAACTCTTTAATTCTGTTAACCATCATTTTAACAGCTTGAGAGAATTTTTCACCTTCGGATGCAGAAATCCAGTCGTGGTGAACTCTTTCTTTTCCAATTCCCATATCTTCAACTAATTTATAAATTAATCTCATTCTACGATCTAATTTGTAGTTACCTGCGTCGTAATGGCAGTCACCCATGTGACATCCAGCTACAAATACCCCATCAGCACCTTCTTGGAATGCTTTTAAAATAAATTGTGGGTCAATTCTTCCAGAACACATTACACGAATAACTCTAATATTCGGTGGGTATTGCATACGTGCAGTACCAGCTGT
>NZ_ONER01000040.1 GCF_900316895.1 uncultured Methanobrevibacter sp.
GTTTTTAATTGTGGCGGTTGCAACACCTTTCTTGTTGGTTTTGGCAGTGTACTTTTTGCCTTTGATTTTGAAGGTCACTTTTTTCTTTTTCACCGCCTTACCGTTTTTATCAACCACCTTAACTGAAAATTTGATTTTTTTAGCTTTCTTCTTAACGATATTTTTAGCAATCAATGTTGGTTTGAAAGTGATTTTATTTGAAACCTTGTCACCATTAAATTCTGAAGTGATTGTATAAGAGCCTACTTTTAATTTCAAAGTCTTGGTTGCATAACCGTTTTTATCAGTTTGGACTTTAAAAGTTTGACCATTAACTTTAATGGTTACAATATTTCCAGCATCATACTTACCATCTGATCCTTTTACACGAACTTTATAGTTGATTGTGTTTCCATAGTAAACAGAATAATCTTTATTTTCAAATAAAGAAGGCAGTACAGTTATTTTAGCACTATTTTTTGAATCATAATACTGTTCATCACCATCAAATGAAAAGGTAGCATCATATGTTCCTTTAGATAAAGCAGGCATGGTTACCTCGCCTTTTGAATTTGTAGTTCTGTGATAGATATCATTGCCTATTTTAACATTTACCCCTTGATTGCTCAATAAATTACCTTTCTCATCTTTCAAGACAGCCACTACAGCATTAGGCTGAACTTTATTTGTTAATTCAATATTGGTTTTAGTAAGCCAATATGCAGTTAAATTAGATTTGGCAGATGTTGATTGGAAATAATCCGGATTAGTAATTCTTGCAATAACTTCAGGATTTTCGCCATATATTTGAGGTATTTTACCATCAAGTATCGCTAAACCGTCATTATCAGTTATCGCTTTACCAACATACTCTTCAAATCCTTCATCATTTACATAAAATTCAACTGTCAATCCGGAAACACCATTTCCTAAAATGTTTTTCACAATAGCTTTAAATTGAGTATTTCTCGCAATGGCGCCAGTAACATTGTCCAAATAAATTACCAATAAACCATTATCAATATTGACATTACAAGTAAATTCACCTATTTTATAATTTTTCTGATAGATTTTTGAACTAAAACAATATGTAGCAGGAGTGAAGTCTTCGAATCCATTGAAATCATATACAAATGATGCATGTCCATTTGATATTGTTGTTGAGTTAATTATATCACCCAAATCATCAATGAAATCAATTTTAGCACCATTTAAATTTTCATCATCAGTGCTGAATTCAAATGTTCCATTTTCAAAGTATCTAATATTAACATCATGAAGTTTTCCTGTTACAAGATACTTATAATTATATTCTACCACATTATTCTCACTATTATTTACAGCATCACCACCAATACCCCATTCAGAATCCAAATAATTATTTTGAATCATATTATCTTTAGCATCATCATCTAAAATGATTGCAAAAGATTTTTTAGATGTTATATTATTATTTTTAATAATATTATTAGTTGAATTTACTTTAAGATATATTCCCGCATTGCCAGCAGGTATTGAATCATAATTAACAAAATTAATTTCTTCATCTGTGCCATTAGCTAAAATGACATTTCCACATATTTCATTATTGGCGGAATTTGAAAGCACCATACCATATGCCCTTTTTCCATTAGCTGTTAAATAATTGTTTGAAATATTATTGTTCTTTGTTTCAAAAACCTGAACTCCATAAATTATTTCAGAATTTAAGTTGAGTTTATTATTATTAACAATAGATTTTTGAGACATTTCCAAATTAACTCCATAGCCAACGCAATCTGATTTTGCATTAACTGTATTTGAAGCAATTACTGTGTCAAAAGAATTACGGCCTATGACAAATCCTTCGACAAAATAAGTTCCTTCAAGAGTTATGATATTATTTATGAATTGATTGTTTGAAGCACCTTGTCCTTCTGATGCGTCATCACTGGATTTCTGACCTAATACTCCCATACCATAAATATAATTATCATTAGATTTTATATAAATCTCATTATTGGAAAATACATTATTATGGCTATTATAATACAAATCAATACCTATAACTGAATTAGTTGATTGTGTTGTTTCTATTGTGCCATTTAATTTGGATGTAGCATTGATTTTGTTTCCGGATACGATGTTATCTGAAGAATACAATATTAAAATTCCGTAAGTCCTGTAAACTTCTGCTGGAACAACGTGATTTCCCTTGAATATGTCATTACCGTCAACGCAGTTCTCATCACCATCTACACAATTCTCATCACCATCTACACAATTCTCATCACCATCAACGCAGTTCTCATCACCATCAATGCAATTTTCATTACCATCTATACAGTTCTCATTACCGTCAACGCAGTTCTCATCACCATCTACACAACTTTCATCACCATCAATACAGGCATCCATTCCGGTATTAATATAAGTGTTACCTGTTCCAATAGTTTTAATGGTATTATTGATAAATTTACAATCATCAACAGTGTATGCAAGCAAGGTATATGTTAAATAGTTACCTTCAGAAAAGAGGGTATTGTTGATTACATCTACATTAGATGATTCAACTACATAAATGGCATAAGCCGCATTAGGATCACTAACCTCAATGTCACAGTTTAGAATTGTTGCGCCTCTGACTTGATAAACCAAGATTCCCCATGCATTTGGTTTACTTGATTCATTATTTCTGATAACTAAATTTTCAACCCATACCCCATCATCATAAATTTTAAAGGTAGTATTGTAAAATATCGCATTCCTACCAACAATCTTTACTGCATTATTAACAATGATGTTAAGTTTATTGACAAATTCGCCCTCAAAAATTAATATGTCCCCTTTGGAAATATTGGAGTTCAATGCACCATTCGAATGGATATAATCATCGAAATTTGATGAGTTTATGACATGTGTTTTGCCATTGAATTTATAAGAAGGTATTGAACCGTCATATACTCCTGAAGGAGTTGCAATGCCCCCATAACCTTTCGGAACATAATTATCTTCAATTAGATTATCAGTAGATTTATCTGCATCTCTTGCATCAATCGCATAAACTTTAGAATTGCCTGCATAAATGACATTATCTACAATAGTAATGTTACCAGGCATTCTTTTAGAGCTTAATTTTTGAATTAGAATACCTATTCCGGATTGGCTTCTTATAGTGTTACCTATAAAAGTCAGATTAAAAATATGACTGTTAACCAGTATTCCTGAACCGGAAACTGTAGATATATTATTATTTTTAACAGTGATGTTGGAACCTAATGGATTTATACCTGTTCCCAAATAAATTACTTGAACGGTATTATTTTCAATAATGGAATTGTCTAAAGCAGAGATTCCTGCACCAGATGCCTGGACTTTTGAACTGATAATGGAATTATTTACAATAATTGAATGATAAGAACCTACAATAGCACTTTCTCCAGCAATCTCCTCATTAGGACGGTTATAATCTGCACCTGTAAGGTTAATAATCTGGTTACTTATAATTGAATTTCCAGAACCAGAAATGGAAATACCTCTATATGCCCCTATGACCTTATTGGACCGGATAATATTATTTGCACCCATAATTTGGATACCATAACTCCAAGAAGTCGGCAATACATTATATTTTATAGAATTATTGTAGATAACATTATAATTTGATGGTCCGCCAGTAAGAGGACCTCCAGGGTAACTAGACAAGTATATTCCATTGGCATCCCAACATGTAATAAAATTATCTGCAATATAATTATTATGGGATCCGGCAATAAGCAATGGTGAAGTTGAACGGGTTCCATGACCATAAGTTATTCCGTATTCATTCAAATTATTGTTGGTTACATTATTATAATTTGCACCATTGCCTAAAACGATTGTATAAGAAGAAGAACCGGTGTTATTTATAAAACAGTCCCGAATGATACAGTTAGATGCAGTATTTAAAAATATGCCGTAATAATAATCAAAAGTATTGGCGATTTTTAAACTGGAAATGTTACTTCCGGATGCACCACTATTAAATGTAAAAACACAGTTCTTCAAATTATTAGATTCAGACCCGATAATATTTACCGGTGTTTTGAATGTAAAGTTTTTATTGTTGAATGTACCATCGATAGTTATTGTATCTCCGCTTTTTACGGAAGAAGTCGCTTCTCCTTTACTGTCAAAATATGTATTATAATTACTTTCATCAACAGTGTATGAATTAGAATCAGAATATATATCATCTATATCATTTGAAGTTGAAACATCAGATGATACCTCCTCCAAAACATCTTCATCATCACTTGCGATAGTGTCATTCAAATCATCATCAGCACTCACAGCGCCGATAGACACTAAAAGCAATAATAAAACTAATAAAAAATTAATTTTTTTAATCATGATATACCTCTCTTACATAAATAATCTATACTATTATTATGTATTAAAATAAAGTATATTTAAAAATTTCTAAATTTGAAAAAAATAAAAAAAAGTTGATGATTAATTAATAATCATCATATTCATCTTCATCATTTCTTGCATATCCAACAAGGAATATTGCAATTAATACAATTATTGCAATGATGACAAATATTGGCATGCTTGATTCAGTTGCGCTTGCGGATTTGGCTGCAGATTTATCGGACAATTCATATGCCTTAGCACCTGAATCTCCAGAACCACTGTCAGATGCGGAACTTGAAGAACTTGAAAGTTCACTGGCAGATCTTGCATCTCCACTTTCTGAAGCGTCTGCACCGACGGCAGTTCTTCCACCGTCACTGCTACTGGACCTGTCGTTTGATGTTCCGTTTACCAATTGCTGCGCATTGGAATTTTGATTTCCTGCATTTGAAGCACCATTGCTTGAACCTCCTTGCTGTGAGTTTGAACCTTGATCCTCCTCAGGCATCTGATATAACGGATCAGTATTGGTTGCCTGTGCAAGAATCTCTGCGAATTTTTGCTTTTGAGCTGGAGTAAGTGAGCTCATTTGGATAAGCTGTGCGTTGAACGCAAGGTTTTTACATGTGTGGTGACAACATGCTACACCATATTTGTTTACATTATCAATGTACTTGTCAACCAGCTCCTTGTATGTTTTCATGTCTGTATGCCAGGTTCCCTGGTCTGCAAGGTAAATCATCCATGCAAGTGAAGTCTGATAACCTGATGCTGTTGTTGCACTGTTGACATAACCGTCCATGCCCAACAGTTCATTGGCCAATTGGTTACCCAATTGAGTATCAAGATTGTTTCCACTTACAGTCAAACCTCCAAACATGTTTTGGAATCTTGCCGCATAAGAGTTCATTCCGGCACCACCCCCGGTAATGAGCGGCATGTAATATTTAGGGTTCAAAAGCATTGTTCTTATTTCAAACTCGATTTCCTCTTCATAGGTTCTTGTATTATAATTGTTTTTGCTCCTAATATCTACAAATGAAGTGTCCGGCCTTTCCTGACCTGACCTTGCCTTCAATATATTAGCCGCATTGTACAATCCGCCAAACCAGTCATAGTAATCGTCTGAATCGAAGAGTCTCCATGTACTGTCAAAGTTCTGAGTAATCAAATCAGTTCTGTTTAGCAGATACATGAAGTTGTCTTTCTGATTTGTAATTACAATATTACCACTATCGTCTATTGTCCAGGAGTAGGATACCCTTGAGAGATACACATCCATTGCAAATTCATTGACTGTACTTATATCCCAGTCAGCTGTGTTCGGAATAAGTGTTGACATACCGGTTCCTTCAAGGACATTGCCCGGAAGACCGAACAGCCTGTCAAGTGAAGGGTTTTCGGCATAATGCTTTTTCACAAAGTTGTTGGTTGTATTTTCGCCTTCTGCAAATGCTGCGAATTTAACAGCCTTCAACATCCATGTGAGCCAATCCTTATTGCTTGTAACGATACTTGCAAACACGTCAATTCTAGGCCTGTTTACAACAGTGCCGTTGGAAAGCTTGACTGTAAGTTTTTCCAAAGGAAGCATTTCAACATCAATGACCTTTCCGTTGTCTGCCCATACAGGCTTGCATCCAAGGAAATACAGGAATTCGGCAACACCTATACCTTCTGTCCTTGATATTTCAGTACCCCATAAGATTAATGAAGTCAATTCCGGCCATTTGCCGTGTTTTTCATAATATTCAGACAGGAGCAAATCAACAATCTTGATTGCAGATTCATAAGCTGACTCTGAAGGCATCCTTGTAGGGTCTGATGCATAACCGTCATAACCGGTAGGAATTGAATCCCCATAGGAAGGGTCTGCAAAGAGTCCTGATTTCACATATCCTCCTTCAAGAGCTGTCAATATTGCATTCCATTCATTGTTGTTTTGAATATTGACGATTACCTGTGCTGCGTACAATGTTGAGTTGTATAATGAAGATCCGACTGGAATTCCATATTTCTGTGTCAGTTCACTTATTGATGAGCCGTTTACCAAATCTGTTACATAATCCTTTAGGAACTGTTTGATTGCACTTGCCTGAACCAGATAATTCAGATTTCCTGAAATGTCCTCATAGAAATTTAATCCCTTTAATTCAGGATACAGGAGTTCCATGATGTATGTGTAGATTTTGGTCTGGGAAGTTGTAATTGTAATGACCTCTTCCACAAGCTCTTCACCGGTCAATATTTTACCTAAGGTATGCAAACCGTAACTTATGAAATCATCGCTCATCGCTTCAAGATACAAGTGAAGGTCATCCAACCATTGTTCAAATGTTTCAGCATCTGTATAGTTTCTGAAACCTAAGCTTGGAGCCAATTTGATGATTTTTGCCTTATACTCTTCCGCATTTGAAGTTACATTTAGAGCCACCTGGTCCTTATAGTATGTAATATAATTATTTAACACTGTATAGTTACCATATAAACCGGATGTTACCATTGCCGGAGTCATATGGGTAATCAGCAATGCCGCAATCCTGTCACGTGCAACCATTGCTTCACCAGGGTTTGATACGATATAAGGATATAGGGTCGGATTCAAGGTTAACTCAAATGTCCAGTCGCCTTCAACGGCACCCAAATTAGTACCCGGCAACCATTCAAGAGTTCCGTGAGTTCCCATATTCACGATTGCATTTACCTTTGCGGTTTTATCCAACCATTTGTAGAATGATACATAGTATTGTGTTGGAGGCAGAGTCAAATCGTGGTAATTTTCAACAGTCTTGAGCTCTTCCCAACCTCTACTTGGCTGGAATGTCACGAATACCTTACCGAACCACATTCCCGGAACGATCATGTACTGTTCGTCAGTACCGTTGTAAACCATTGACGGTCCTAAACCTGAACCCCAATAATCGGTCATGTTTTTAATCAGATTCATTGGAATGTCTTTAATCAGATTACGGAAGTCCCTTGTTGAAATCAGTTGGTTGTGTCTGACCAGCTCGTCATAGTTTTCCTCAACATACTGTTTCAGCAAACCATAAGCCCATGATCCCTTGTTACCCATTTTGAAAATGCGCTCTTCAAGTTCCTGTGGAGTCATCATTTCCCTGATGTCTCCTCCGGTATCATATCCTTGCTCATACAATTTAACGATTAAATCATAAGTGGATTGAGTTACATTCAAGTATGAAGCACCAATTTCAGCTTTACCTGGCGGATAATTGTATAGTACGATAGCTATGGTCTTGTCAGAATTATCGAAATCCTTTAAATCTGCCCAGCCACAGCTTAACTTGACCATCTTATCCACACCGGTCTGGATTACATGAGTCTTACCTGCACCATCAACATATGATAGGATTACAGGTCCGTAAACACCTTCAAAACTTGGGTAGGTCACTGCATATGTCCATTCGATTTGTGGACCCAATTCAGAATTAAAACTGTATTCGGAAATATCATTGACCCCTTTGAGAACTGCCAAATCTATTTCAGATAAATCAGGTTCCGCTGAACCGTTAGCATAACTTAAAGACCAACTATATAGTGAAGTAATCAGTGAAATTCCAATTTTTGAGGAATTTGTGATGCTGTTTAAAATAGAAGACATTGAAGGGGTAGTACTTGTCTTGAATACGTTGAAGGCAGGTCTACCGCTTGCGGCATAACTTCTAATCAAGGCATCAACAACATCTCCACCACAATAGTAAGTAGCGATAGCTATGAGTTTTTTATCTGGATTAAGCTTAGCAGTATAATTATTTTCAAAACGGTTGAATAATTCTTTAGGGTTTAAAGTGTGCTCAACCCAATATTGATAGTTCTCATTCATCCAGTTGAGGCTACCGTCCTGTGTTTTGGTATAACCCGGATTTGTTGTAATCCATTCATGAATCAAATCTGGTTCAGGGACAAGAGTGTACATTCCCAAATCAGGATGGTAAAAACCACATTCGGGACTCATCAAGGGAATTCCGTCATCGGTCAATGTAGGATTGGAATACTTATCCGGTTCGATTAGATAACGAACATAATCAAAGTAATTCTCCATGTTTTTAACCAGAACATCTGAGTCCTTGATGTCTTCCGCCTGGAAATATGATCCAATGTAGGTATTTTCAATGGTATCGTAATAGTTATTGGCTGAATTGGCACCAATAATATGTATACCGGTTGTATTCAATATCTCTTGGGAGTAAACTCCAAAAGTATATGCGACCTTATAGTTTTTATTAGCCGGAGAGTTTTTCAACAATTCCTTTAGATATGCTGCTGTAAACCTATTATACGCTGAGTTTTCAGCAAACATATCGATGTGGATGTAGTTTGCGTATTCCGCCAGCCATGCCCTTGACTCATCGAAGTTTGTTGTACTTATGTATGCAACACGCCTTGACATGTTCATCAGCAAGTCAACCTTTTCGTTGTGGGAAGCATAATCTACCAACAATAATATATCAGGAATGAACATCACATCCCTAATGTCCAATGTACCGCTGTTTTGAGTAAAATCAATACCTTTGAGATAAATCGGATTGTATGTCAGATAGGTAAGTTCCAAATTATATATTTTAGAACCTAATCCTGTGAATGTTGCAATACCCTTATTATTGGTTGTCTGAGTTGAAATCAACTTATTTGTAGAATTTTCATATAGCTTTACGGTAGCTCCCTTAAGTTCAATTCCATCTTCCGTCCATGTTTTGCCTGTTTCATTGAAAGAATCATAAACGTGAACATTAATTACATTATCCCCTGCTTTAAGGATTCCCTCATCTGATTGAGAAGACTGAACATTTGGAACATCTGGAACTTGCGTTATTTCTTCTAACTCGCTTGGAGCACTCACCACATCAGATATTGTTTCATTATCTCCTGCAAATACACAACTTACAGAAAATACAAGCAATATTGAAATAATTAATGCAAATAATAATCTTTTATCGGTTTTCGTTTTTTCACCTCCTTCATGCCCAATTGAAACATAGCAAAATCAATTTTTACTATAAGTTTAAATTTGATTTGAGAACATATAAAATTAACTAAACTTAACCAAATTTATCTATAACTAAAAAATTGTATACACAGAAAAGATACATTTAAATACTTAATAAACTAAATAAAATTTACCATAATTATAAAGAGGTGATACTTATGCGTAAGATAATGATTTTGCTAGCCATAATCGTTGTTGGAATGCTTATTCCAGCAGGATTTTCAACTAGCGACACCCAAGTCGTAATAACCTATGGTGAAACAACCTATAATAATGCAAATTATAAAAATATTGTAGACACATTTTTTACAAATAATGCTGGTGTCGATTTGAAAAATGTAGATTCAAAAATTATCACAGCTTCAGACGTAAATAAAATTTCAGGTTCAATTACAGGAAAAACCTACTCTTCAGATCAGGTATTTTCATCCGCACTCGTGGACTTGAACGACAATGAAGACCTGAAAGTGAGCGTTGACAAATCCAAAATCACAACAATCACCGGAGACATGTACATTTCAGCCCTAAAATCCGCAGGAATTACAGCAGGACATGTTTATGTGACAAGCCCTGTGGAAGCTACCGGCGAATCCGCGCTTGCAGGCATCATGAACTCATATGAAGAAGTGACTGATGTTGAAATTCCAGATACCGTAAAAGAAGCGGCAAACAATGAAATTTATACACAAGCTGAAATCGTCAAAAGTTCAGATGTTAACGCCGACGATTTATCAAAATTAGTTGATGACGTAAAAGAGGAAGTGCAAGTCAATAATGTTACAGACCACCAGACCATCGTGAACATTATCAACAACTACACTGTCATAAACAATATCAACATTTCAGACAGCGACATTGAAAACCTTGCAACAAGCATTGAGCAGACACAAAACGTTCAAGGTGACGTAAACACTTACCAAACCGAAGTGTCTGATGTAATGAACAGTACCGATTCCGGTGATGACAAGGGACTTTTAGATGGATTGTTCAATTAATCCATCATCTTATTTTTTTAAAATCAATTTTCTCAGCTCATTGAGATTCAACTCAATGAACTCTTTATTTTTAGGATCTGACAATAATTCATATTGCTTTAGTTTAGTTTGCTCATATGCCTGCCTCAACAGTTTCTGCAAATGGTCAACATCGCTTTCCAATATGAGATTCAATTTAGTTTTTTGCTCCTCATCCAGTTTATCCAAATGAGGTTCTATTGTTGTTTGGAACTTGCGGACAAGATTGGAATTTTTCTTGGCCATCATCTTCAATACGAAAAATGGGGCTAAAGTGAAAATATGTTCATGCTGCTTCAAATCGTCATATGTAATTTCGTCTTTCATAATCCACCTCATGAAGTAATTTAACTAAACCATTTAATATTATTGATTAT
Organism: uncultured Methanobrevibacter sp.; assembly: GCF_900316895.1. Lineage (GTDB taxonomy): Archaea > Methanobacteriota > Methanobacteria > Methanobacteriales > Methanobacteriaceae > Methanocatella. Next base: position 10,755 of record NZ_ONER01000040.1, read on the forward strand.
GTAAAAAAACTATATTAATTTTTGAGTATTACATAGAAACTATTTTATATTCACATAATAATAAATTATAAATGGTGAATTTTAATGTTAGAAGAATATTTACCTTTTGTGGGATTAATAATTTTTGGAAATATAGAAAACCTTATCCTATCATCTCAAGGTGTAGTTAATGGTGTGGACCCTAAGGTTTTAGGCGGTTTAAGTATTATTGCAGTAATTGCATGGCTTATAATTGGATTTGTAGCAACTGATCTTGCAATACAATACTCCAATTACATCACATTTATCGGAGGCCTTGCAATATTTATTTTAGGTCTTATTTCAATTAAAGATGCAATAACAAACCTAAGAAAATCAAAAAGAGGTGAATAACATGGTGAATCTGAAAGATTATGCTCCATTTACCGGACTGCTAATTTTCGGAAACATAGAAAACCTTATTTTGGCTTCACAGGGTGCTGTGGCACATGTAAATCCAATCATTTTAAGTGTGTTGAGCCTCATTGCCGTAGTAATATGGTTGCTGCTTGGTACTTATGGAACAAAAATAGCCATCAAATATGCCGATTACATCGAAATAATCGGAGGATTGGCAATTATTATTTTAGGTCTGCAATCAATGCTTGAGGCGATGGGAATCATATAAACAATCCCAGATTATGAATAAAGAAGATGAGGTGGAAAATGGGTAGAAAAGATATAGGCAATATCGTAGAGATAATGAAAAATGATTTTAAATCTGCATTCTCAAACCCGATTGTGACCCTAATTCTTATTGCGATAATTATTTTGCCTTCCCTTTATGCTCTTTTGAACATATACGCATGCTGGGACCCGTATGGAAATACCGGGGAAGTTGAATTCGCAATCGCCAATCTCGATAACGGCACCTCCTTCCAGGACACAAAATTAAATATTGGAAATGAACTTGTCAAGGATTTAAAGAACAACACCAAATTTAAATGGACATTTGTCACGGAGGATGAGCTGCGAGACGGGGTGTATAAGGGTGATTATTATGCAGGCATAGTAATACCCAAAAACCTGAGTAAGAACATCGTTTCGATTGCGACGGACAATCCTAAAGATGCAAAATTAGAATATATTGTAAACGTTAAAGCTAATCCCGTGGCTGCCAAATTGACCAATACAGCTGCCAATACAGTTTACACCAATCTTAATGCAAAGATTGTTGAATTTATAAACCTTGCTGCATACGGCAAGCTCGGTGAATTGCAGGAAGGTCTTGCTTCAGGAGCCGAACAGCTATCGAGTGGAGGGTCTCAACTTCAATCAGGTGCAGACCAGGTTTCTTCTGGTGCAGCCCAAGTCAATGACGGAGCATCACAGGTTCAAGACGGATCCAAAAAAATCAAACAGGGATCAGACACCATAAAAGAAAAATCTGGTGAAATAGATAAAGGTAAACAAACTATTAAAGAAAACTCTGAACTCCTTCAAGAAAAATCTGACGAACTTCAGCAAGGTGCTGAGGAAATACAATCCACAGTTGATCCTTCATTAATACCGGAGGGTCCTGTAAAGGAATATGCTGAAGGAAGTGCCAAAGTCGCAGACGGAAGCGGTCAAATAGCCGAAGGTTCAAGCAAACTGGCCGACGGTTCTGTAAAATTGGCTGAAGGTTCATCAAAAATCACAAACGGTAGCGTATTATTAGCAGAAAAATCCAATGAATTGGCTGACGGTTCTAATAAATTGGCTGAGGGTTCAGTGACCCTTGCAGCAGGAGCAGAAATGCTTTCCAATGCAGCAGCACAAGCATTATTCAGTGCATCAGCTGCTCTTTTCTCATCTGCAGATGCACTTTCAAGCATTACCGGAATCAACGAAACACTTCTTGGGGAATATTTCTTTGCACCAGTCAAATTGGAAACAAATGAAATATTTTCAGTGCCTGATTACGGTTCCAATGTATCCCCATTCTATATCGTATTGTCAATGTGGGTCGGTGCTTTAATTACTTGCGTAATGATAGAACCTAAATCAAGTATCGGAACCAAATATTCTCCATTTGAAATGTATTCAGGTAAGCTTTTAATCTATATAATACTGAGCATACTGCAGGCCTGTGTAACTCTGATTGGGTCATATATCCTAGGAATCTATGTCGATAATTATCTTCTGTTCTACTTATCGGCGATACTGGTATCGGTGGTGTTCATGATACTGATATATTCCATAATTTCAGCAATAGGAACTGTTGGAAAAGGAGTCTGTGTACTTCTTTTAGTGCTTCAGATATCAGGTACCGGTGGAATCTACCCTATTGAAATCATGGGCAGTTTCTTCCAGAGCATATATCCATACATGCCAATGACATATGCTATCAATCTATTGCGTGAAGCGCAGATTGGAGTTGTCTGGTCAAATTACATCCCTGCATTGATTATCCTTTTAGGAATTGGTGTTGTAACCGTCATTTGTGCAGTGCTTATTAAGGAAAAAGCAGACAAAGCTTCAAAATACTTTGAAGACCATTTGGAGGAAAGCGGATTATTTTAGAAGTTATTCAATAACTTCTAAATATTTTTTAGAGAAAGGAGATAACAAAATGAAAAAAAAGAGTTTACTGATAATTTTATTGGTTGCTTGCATGATTTTTAGCGTTTCCAGTGTTGCAGCTAATGACGGCAATGACACATCTTTAGCCAGTGACGAAAACAATCCTGTTGTCGATAGCGGCATTGAAGATGTGAAAGCATCCAGCAATACTGAAGATCAGCCATTGAAAGAAAGCACTACAGACAACGGAACTTTCACAGCATTACAACTGAAAATTCTTACTGCCGGTGAGGGAAGCACAGTCACTTTAAACAACGATTACAAGTATAATGACGACTTTAAACTCACTACTGGAGTTTTCATCAATAAGGACATAACCATTGACGGTAATGGACACAGCATTGACGGAATGGGAAAATCCAGAATTTTCAACATCAACTATGGTGACGGATTAAAGCATTACAACGTCATATTGAAAAACATCAATTTCAAAAATGGCCATGCCAATATCTACGGCGGCGCAATATTAAACTTTGCATACCTGACAGTTGACCACTGTACCTTTTCAGACAACTATGCAGGCACTGCTGCCGGAGCAATTAACTCTTTAGGTGCTTTAGACTTAAAAAATTCTGTATTTAACAGAAATTCCGCAGGAGGAGACGCAGGTGCAGTATTTTCACTGACATTCAAAAAGAGTGCAGAATTCTATTACCAGTATTTT
>NZ_ONER01000007.1 GCF_900316895.1 uncultured Methanobrevibacter sp.
CGAATCTAAATTCGTTCGACTTGCATGGCTTAATCGAATCCCAATAGCAGTAACATCTGCCAGGATCAAACAGAATTGAATCACATAACAGACATAATAAGTATAAAGTATTATGAAGTACGCTAAATATAGACGAGTATTACACTAAACTAGTTTGTAACTAATTCACCACATACTACAAAACCAACATCATACTTGAGAAAATTCAAGTACTCACAAATGTATAGCTACATGCGGAAAGCAACCATCATAGTAAAAATTGCTCCATGCAATAATACTTAGGTCATCGCCATAAAAACACATAGCACAACTAATAGACAGAGAAATTTTATTAACAAATTCAATTAAAAAATATTGCAAAAAATAATCAAATATGAAATAAATAAAAAATAATATTTCTAATCAGAAAACAATATTAAATAATTATAATTTAGATTAAAATAAAGTTTTAAGAAATATTTTTAAAAAAGAATTTTTAAATTCTTAAAAAATCAAAATAAAAAAAATATTAAACAAAATAATAAAATAAAAAAGAATAATTAAGTTTCGTGCATGAAAAAATCATACACAAAATAACTAGTATATAAATGTATCCCTAACATTTATAAATGATTATAATTTTTTACGAATGACAGAAATAATTCTTGTTAAACTTCTATGCATTTTTATCCTGTATTGCTCAACAATTACAAATCCTACTTCATCAACCATCGGTTTTAAGTCAACATAATGTGGAGAAGCCATACAGAGGTAAGCATCATCCTTCATATTATCATAAATTGCATGGAAAAATTCTTTGAAAATTTCTTCACCGTCAACATCTCCGGTTGAAGTTGAAATTCCATAAGGAGGATCGGTAACCACACTAGCTACCTTTTCATACATCTTAAGTTCACGTACATCTAAATGAAAAGTCCTATAATCCTCAATGCCATAATAATCTAAATTGATAGCAGTTCCATTTTGCATTTTCCAGTATATATCTGACCCAACGACTTTACATCCGATCAATCCTGCCTCTATCAATATCCCTCCGGTTCCGCAAAAAGGATCAAGCAGCAATTCGCCTTCATTAATCCTGGACAGGTTAACCATACACCTTGCCAGCTTCGGATTCATGGATCCAGGATAGAAAAATGGTCTTTTATGTGGTTTACTTTCTTCAAAATGTTTTTTATTTAGTTTTATTCTTTCAATGCCCACATATAATTCATCACCATAAGCAACAACCCTGACTAATGTATTGGGCTTTGATAAATTAACTTTAATTCCCTGTGAATTTTCAAGAATAAGTGTTCCCAACTTTCTTTCATAACCTACAGTATCAACTTCTGAACGGATTCTTTTTACACGCACTGCAAAGTTCTCGTCAATAACACTTGACCAGTCAACACCTAAAACATCCTTATCCAAATTTTCCACATCTGTTTTTAAGATATGCTCATGAACCTCATGAGTATAGCCTAACCTTTTGGTTAAAATCTGATAGTAATCCATGAAATTATCCTGTGAAATATCTTTTAAAAGAACTAATCCTTCGGTTACATGATCTATTTCAGCATCGATATCTTCACATTCCATAACTGCCTTGAGTTCAGCCAACGGCAATTCCGGATGTTCCTGTGACTGTATACATAATAATTCCATTGAAATTCACCTAAATCGAAATAATTTTGTTACTTTTTTAAAAAGAAATGTGGGAAAATACCTATTTTTTAAATTTGTCAAAATGTCTTTGAATGGCTTTTTGGGAAGAAGCATCTACATTTTGAGGTTCATTTTGAGGATATTCTTCGACCGCTTCATCATAATAACTTTGCGGTTCATTATTGTGATAATAATCTTCATCAACATAAGAATGATTATCGGGAATTCTGTTATACTGATTATTGTTTTGGCGAGGATTTCGAGACCTATTAAATCCGCTGTCATATGGTTCATATTCATAGGTATGACGAGGATGCTGATTGGAAATATTGTCGAAGTTTTCAGGGTAATAGTCATATTCCCTTCTTGGATATGAATTTCTCTCATGGGTTATTGGAGTTATAGGTTCATATTCATCGTAATAATCATTTCTGCCGAGATAATCATCCTGACTTGAATAATCGTCATTTCTAGGATAATACTCGCTTTCATCCCTGTATCCCCTTTCAGAGTAAGGAGGCATTTGCTGTGGAGGATCCTGGAAATTTCTTGGCCCAACCATTCTTGAGAAAATTATTTCCTCAACTTCAGAAGGATTGGAAATGCTTTTAAGCTCCATTTGATTGTTGTCATAAGCGCTGAAAACAGAAACGGAACCCACATTAATTATTTTTCCGAGAATACTTTGAGAAGTGTTAATATCCTGAATTGTTGCATAAGGCATATAATTTTTTTTAGTGGAAATTACACCTGATTTGATAATAATTTTAGTGTCGGTCAGGGTGTATTCAGTTGAATACCATCCGACCAACTGCCAGATTATATAAATAACAGTAATAAGAATGACTACAAAAAAAGCGATAGCCGTATAACTTGTCAGGGAAAGTTTGATTCTAGAAATCAGATAAACCTGCATTTTACCTATGAATTTGATTGCCATAGGTGAGACGGTTAAGATAACTATCAATAAAACAATACCCAATATTGCCTTTTTGCATCCCAAAATCATATTGGGTCTGGTTTTATAAATGACTCTGTCATTTGCCCTTGCATCATTTCTATCAAATAACATAATATACTATTAGAATTTATTTTAAATAAAGTTTTAGAAAAAAAAGTTATAAAAAATAAGCCTCAGCTCGCCCATCATTCATCACATATCAGAGCTCATAGGGTTCATCATTGGCTTATTGTCAATTAAATTTATCCGAACATCATTCCTGCTTCTGATTTAAATATTTCGTCTTCTTTATTTTTATCCATAACTTTATCTACAGCTTTCATAAAGTCATCGACAGTGATTTTATCACGTTTAGCACGAATTGCAAACATACCTGCTTCGGTACATACTGCCTTTAAATCAGCACCGGAAAATCCATCTGTCAAATCAGCTAACAGGTCAATGTCAGCCTCTTCATCAAATGACATGTTTTTAGTGTGAATCTTAAGAATTTCACGTCTTCCGTCCACATTTGGAAGAGGAACTTCAATGAATCTGTCGAAACGACCAGGACGTAAAAGTGCAGGGTCCAGGATATCTGGCCTATTGGTTGCACCTATAATTCCAATGTCACCTCTTGATTCGAATCCATCGAGTTCAGCCAGAAGCTGCATCAATGTCCTTTGAACTTCTCTGTCCCCACTGGTGGAACTTTTTAGCCTTTTTGCAGCAACTGCATCCAATTCATCAATGAATATGATGGCAGGAGCCTTTTCTTTAGCGAGTTCGAAGACTTCACGAACAAGCCTTGCACCTTCACCGATGTACTTTTTAACAAATTCGGAAGCTACAATCTTGATGAAAGTAGCATTGGTTTCATTAGCAACTGCCTTTGCAAGCAAGGTTTTACCGGTTCCAGGAGGTCCGTATAGCAATATTCCTTTAGGAGGTTCTATTCCTACTCTTTCAAACAATTCAGGTTCTGTCAAAGGAAGTTCAACGGTTTCCTTAACTTCAATGATTTGTTCTTCTAAACCACCGATTTTATCATAGGTAATGTCAGGTTTGGTTTCAATTTCCATTCCTGAAACGTTTGCGTCCTTTTCAGACGGCAATACTTCAACTATACCGAATGTCTGTTGATTTAAAGCCACCCTTGAACCAGGCACTAATAATTTTTCATCTAAGAATTTTGAGTAATTAACAAGAAAACTAGGTCCAGTACTGCTTTTAACTGTCATTCTATGATCATCTAATACTTCTGTAATTGTAGCAAGCACTAATGGAGGAGATCTGAATCTGTCTACTTCTGACCTGAGAGATTTAACTTCTCTTTCAAGTCTGATCTTTTCATTTTCTATTAAGACTTTATCCTTTTCTAATTTCCTAACTTTCCACATTAAGTTACTTTTAGCTTTGGATTTTTCTTCTCTTAAAATATCAATTTCCTCTTGTAGAAAATCTACTTTTTGGATTAACTGTTCTTTTGAAGAATTTTCCAAATCATTAAAATCATTCATGTGAATCATCTCCAGTTAGTTTAAAATTTTAACAACATGTTACTTTAATAACAATTAGTAACTTTAAAGTATTTAAAGGTATTCATTTTAACTTATACTAACAATCATTATATAACATTAATAATATATATTAATTTAGAAAAACTAAAGGAACTGATTACTATGGAATGTGAAATTTGTGGCAAACCCGTGCCAGAAAACAATCCAATAAGAGCAAAAATTGAAGGATCAGTAATGGTTGTCTGTAAAGAGTGCTCAAAACTTGGAAAAGTCCAAAAAGCACCGCCTAAACCAAAATTCGTTAAACAAAATAATAGAAATAAGAATCAAAGGCCGGCAACCACAAGGAACAGACCTTACTCAAGAAACGATGAACCTTCAGAAGAGTTAATTGAAGACTTCAGCTTTGAAGTCAGAAAAGCAAGAGAAGCTAAAGACTGGTCCCGTGAAGACTTAGGCAAAAAGATTAACGAAAGGGTTTCAGTAATAACCAGAATTGAAACCGGAAAAATGACTCCAGACACCAAACTTACAAAAAAGCTGGAAAAAACATTAGGCATAACATTGCTTGAAAAAGTAGACAACATTGATTTGAATCAATTCATAAATAGTTCCTCTGGAGAGAGAACATTAGGCAACATCATGAAAATTAAAAGAAAATAGCTATTTGGTATAGCTATTCAACTTATCATTTCTGATATGCCTTTCTTTTTTATTTATTTTATAATCAATCATCCCATCATTGATGGCTTTAGTGGAATGATATTCATTGAACTCATCAGCATTATTTAAAACATATTCTAATTTGGAATAGGCATCATATTCATCACTGACGACAACAACATGAGCCGGAGGATGAATCTTTTTAACCTGCATGATGCTTAAGGTAGTGTCTTCCTTTACAAAAAATGCAATGGCAACATTGGATTTAGTCTTAAGTTCAGAATTTAGAATTCCCTCCACCAATGAATCTGCAAACTTTGCATCGACAACCTTAGGCTTTGTAGTCAGGTTCAAATTACCATGACGTTCCATATCTGCAATTGCACTAAGCAGTTTAGAATTGCTTTCTCCTCTAACCAATATTAACGCCACGATAATCACCTACTCTGGAATGATTTTAATAATCTGGACCTGAATACAACTAAAAGTATTAAAATAATTCCTACTGCAGTCTGAATACTACCCAATATGTTTAAGATATTGCCGTCAATAGGCAAATCCCATGTTGGAGAGGATCTGTCTCCAGGAAGTGCATTATAATAGACACCAACCGCTTTAGAACCTTGCTTGACGTTAATGTCTTTAGGTTCTACATGGTCAACACCCATAATAAGTCCATTTTTGATTCCTCTATTGATTGAACCTGCAATAGCTGATGCATCATATCCATATTTTGCAACAGACGCTTCAACAATTTCAGAGGTAGTTGCTGCCAAACCAGGTTTGTCACTTCCATAAACTGAAACACTGACCGCATTCGGACTTATGGTCAATGCTGAACCCAATGCCTCATATGCATGAACGACTCTAAGCTCCGCTCCGCAGACAGGACATCTGTCATATGATTCGGCTCTAGGATAACCCATACCCCATCCGCATTCATCACAGACTTTTGAGTATTCATCATCCATAGGATAACCGGTTTGATTCATGTCAACCGGAGTGAACATGTCATCTGTTGAAATTCCAGAAATCAAATTCACTCCACCACCACCGTATTTTTCACCGGAGTCTTTAGCTACTTCACCCATTGCTTCTGAAAGAATTGTGGTTGCAGGGTATCCGTCCCTGATCATCTTCCCAATATTCATTGCGGTTTCTTTTCTGACAGTATCAGCAGTACCGTATAATGGATTTCCTTCAGTGTTCCTTAAGTGAATAATAGCTCCTTTTTGACCAGGCTGCAATGTAGCCACACCACTGGTGTATGGAGTTACCTTAATATCGTTACTTGCATCATCAACAGTGATTACATAAGCATTAAATGAACCCCCAATAGCTGCACCAATACTTGGACCGCCAACTACCAGACGAGCTCCCTTAAATTGAGAAGCTAGAGATGCTGCAGAAGCTGCAGAAGCATTATTCTCCAGATTAGCTACCGCATCAATAACAGAATCCAACCTTGTATCAGAACTACCAGTACCCCCTGAGAGCACTGCAAAATGATTATTTTTAGACATTAAAAATGTAGACTGGAACATGTTTTCTGCAAAAGACATACTTCCCGCTGCTGCTCCATTAGGATCCTTACCGGATGGGTCTGTAATAACAATAATGTTACAAGTAGCAGCAACACTGCTCATTGTCATCAGAAATATTATTAAAAAAACAATTGACATGTGGAATTTGGTTATCTTCATCCAGTCACCCCAACCGTCTGATTCTTTAATTCAACAGATGAAAAGTCTTCTATTACGGTTACTGTAACAACACCGGTATTTTTATCAACCTGCACATCCGCAGCAGTAATTGGTTCAACAGATGTACCAGGTACTGTCGACCGTGTTGCAAACTCTTGAGCCGTTTGTATCGCATCCTGCAAGGAAACCTCTCTTTTAGAAGTTTTTAAAATATCCCCGTAGATTACACTTCCATCCCTGAAACCGGCCTGCATAACATTATATCTGACAGTGTCTGCAGGAACAATATCGTTTCCTTTAACAATGAGTCCGGAAATAGCGATACCGTCATCGACATCAGTAGAGGAGGCAAATGCTACATATGTAATTAAACGACCGCAAAGAATTAAAATAAACGCTAATAATAAAATTATTAATGTGTCTCTCCTAATCTTTATAAACATGTTCATATCCTCATAGTGTCATATTCTTTTAAAAAGAATGAATTTATACATTTATTATATTAAATCAATGTAATATTTAAATTTATATAATGTCGCTTAAAAGTGACTCGGCAGGATCCATTCCCTGAGCACCAATCAACAAAATTATATCCTCTTCATCAGCTTTTTTATAGACTTCAGTTAGACAGTCCTTCAAATTATCAAAATGAGTATATTTGATGTTGTTTTCATCTAGAGTATTGAAGAATACCTCTCTTTCATCATCTTCGACAAAATTCAAATCATTTACAACATCATTGCTTGAAGATAAATACAATTCAATATCATCATTCATGGATTCTACCAGTGCATCGACATTCAATTGGTTGATTTCAACTCCCCTGGAACCTCTGATTGCACAGGCAACATGCAACTTCCGATTTTCGGGAAGGAGCTTGAGGGTTTCGGAGATTGTAGCCCTGATTCCGTCAGGGTTATGTGCAAAATCATCATATATCAGCGGTTTGTCATTTAGCTTAGCAAATCTCCTGTTCAATGCCTTATATGTCTTAACGCCTTCGACTATTTTATCGATGCTGATTCTCAAAGAGATGCATGCACCAATAGCTGATAAAATGTTTTGAATGAAATGATTGCCTGTAAACGGCAGCTCATCAATTGTTAAGATAGGTTCATCTTTATAGATAATTGCATCGCCGTCAAAGTACACCGCATTATCCTTATCAAGCTTGGACATTGATGTGAAAAACGGATTTGCAGCATCCAGTGACCTTACCCTTTCATCATCATAATTCAGGACGGTGACTCCTTTTCCTATAGCTTCAGGAACCGCCTTAATCTCATTATAAACATCATCGATTGAGTTTACAAGACCGATATGGTCCATAGCAATGTTTGTTATGACACCGACTGTCGGATTAACCGCCCTGCTCATCAGTGCAGCATGGTTTTCCATCAGTTTTCCCAGCCATCCCTGAACTTCAGATACCTCAATAACCAAATAATCAATGTGGCTATTTTTTCTGACTTCATCTGAAATCAGTTTGGAAACCATAGGATCGATTAATGTATTGAATTCCGATTCGCTGTCAGTATTTGTCAACACATGAAAACCGGCATTATTCAAGATATGATAAATCAAGTGTGATGTTGTTGATTTTCCATTGGTTCCTGTTATAACAACATTCTTGGAGAGTGGAGACTCGTTCTGTATGGTATGTGAAAGGGCAAATGCATTTGCAAGTTCAATCCTATCTGTGATAATCAATGGGAAATTCAATCTTTTCGCCGCTTCAATAGCTCCATCCTTTGGATTTTGTGTAATCAAGCATGCAATGTTTTTATTGAATGCCATTTCAATGCCTGTTGCGTTAATCCAATGCCTTATGACAATATCTCCGGTATGAGCATCATTTAAAAATGTGAATCTTCCTGTAAACCCATCGATTGAGAAAAATTCGTCATTGCCGACAATTCTTCCCTCAACGGCACTCACCAAATCACAGATGTTTTCCAACTTTTCAGGCTTTGAAAGCCTTAATGCAAAATCACTTGCAGCATCAATGTCATCTATAATAATCATTGGAAAGTTTAATCTGTTTGCAGTTTCAATGGCTCCATCCCTAGGTTCGGGAGTAATCAGGCAGGCAATGTTTTGATTGAATGCCATTTCAACACCCACAGGGTCAACCCATTCCCTTATGACAATGTCTCCTGTGTGGGCGTCATGCAAAAAAGTGAATTTTCCAGTAAATCCGTCAATTGAGAAAAAATCATCATTTCCTATAAGTTTTCCATTTAAAGAGTCAGCCAAATCTTGAATATCCATAAAAATCACCGAAATTAGAATAAGTACATCTTAGCCAGTATGCCGATAATACATAATAAAGCGGTAGCTCCCCAGTATGTCAAGATAATCTTTACTTCAGACATTCCATAATGGTTTAATGTATGGTGCAAAGGCTCTACAGGCAATTTGATAATATGCGCCCTGTGCAATAGGCTTACAATAACTGAAACAATCGGTACTCCCAATGCAAGAACTCCGAAGTATGGAATGTCACATACCAGAACGGCAGCCGCATAACCAGTACCCAATACAAATGATCCTGTATCTCCCATAAATATTGATGCAGGATACTTGTTGAATACCAAAAATCCTAAACATATTCCCGCCAGGATTAAAAATGGCGGAATGATTGTTGCAGGTCCGAAAAGATAACCGTAGACACAACATGAAATTGATGCGATTCCAACAATTCCTGCTGCAAGGCCGTCCATACCATCAATAAGATTTACTGAATTGATACAGCCTAGAATTGCTATTACAACAACAGGAATGGCAAATATTCCTAAGGTAAATCCTCCCAATGTGGTCACAGCACCTGTGAATGCCAAAAACATTCCTAAAACAATTTGGCAAATGATTTTTTCAAGTTCTTCAGGTTCTGTTTTGATTGGAACTTCACCTATCACTTCAACTTTGCCTTCCTTAAGCAGACCATCCACTTCAGCCTTTGCCTTTGGAGTTGCAACACGAACTTCCTCTCCTGGCTCAACATCCAATCTTCCTAAAGCAATTACTTCATCTGAAGTGTTTACAACAATTTTTTGAACTTCCTTGACCTTAAGACCAATCAAATCGTCAACTAATCCTACAATTCCTCCGGCAAGCATAATGAATGATACGATTAATATTGGAGTATTCTGATAATATAGTGAAATAACAAAGGAAAGAGTAAATAAAAATGCTATTCCTCCCATTGTAGGAGTGCCGCTTTTATGTCTATGTTCACTAACTATAGGATTGTCAGCAATCCTTGCTTTCAATAATATTCTTTTAATATACCATGTGAAGAATATTGTAGCACATAATGTTATTAAAAAAAGAATTAACATATCTGTATTATTCATTATACCACACTATATCATATTTTATATCATTATAAATTATATTGATAATAGTATTTATAATTATAACTTATAACACAGACTTTCAGATTAATTTTTCAACAAGATTTTCAAGTTCCTGTTTGGAGTTTGCCCTTGCAGTAACCCTCTGATAACCTTCGGGACCATGTACAACGAAATCATTGACTTCAAATGATTTTACAGGTTCATTTGGTGAGGGACCCTGATAATTGCCTATTGGAATTTCTGTTGAATAGTAATATTGAAGCTTATCTGAAATATTGGATAAGCTGAACTCTCCAATAGCCATATTAACCAATTCACATAAAGAGTTTACTCCACATGTAGCAGTGGTTAGATATCTGGTACCGTTAGGTCTTGTATTAACTTCAATTGCATATAGCTGGTTGTTTTTTCTGGAATACATGAAATCCATTTCAAATATTCCATCTGAATCAAGATTTTTTGCCACCTTATAGGCAGTGTGCTGAACCAGGTTATTGTCCAGTCCTTCAACCATGCATGGACCGGTTTTTGTCTTATTCAACGGATGGGTTCCTTCAAGAGTGGTTTCGCCCTTATATATTGGAGGAAGTGCCACATATTCACCATTGAAACCTAAAACTTCAATGGATATTTCAGCTCCCTCTATGAACTCCTCACATAATGCCTGGTCAAATTCCTTGAAGTATTCCTCAACATCCTCTACTGATCGGGCAACCTTGATGTCCTTTCCGCCTTGTCCTTGGCCCTGCTTTAGGACAACAGGAAAATCAAGGGTCAGCTCTTCAGGACAGTTCAATATCTGATAGTTTGGAGTGACGACACCAATTTCAGTATAAAATTCCTTGGTCCTGATTTTATCGGAAGTCAATTCGACTGCCCTGACACCTGCAGCAACCACAGGAATATCATATTCCGCTTCAAGCTCCTCTTTCATGTGAGCCACATCAATCAATGGAGGGTCGATTCCAATCAACGGAACGACTGCATCAACATTCTGCATCAATGCAACCTGTTTAGGTCCATCCATTCCACGCGGAACGATAAAAACCTGATCAGGCAAATCCAGATTGATTGCCTCTTCATTAGATTCTGTTAAAATGCTTTCTATTCCTTTAGACCGTACATACCAGTCTAAATCATCATATAATCTTGAACCGATAAACAATAGTTTCATAATACTATTTCCTTTAAAGTTTCTATAAATTCATTAGCTGACTTTTCAACCTTTGGTGTTGGCTTTGCTCCCCAATCCATAGTTTCGGGTTCGATGCCAACGAATATTATTCTGATTTCAGTGTCCTTTTCAAGGTATCTAACAAAGAATGACAGGGACATTGAATGAGTTGAAATGCCAATGTTTGCAAATTCGTTTTTATCCACTATTTTCATGTCTCCGGGATTTGAGTCCATTAAGCATGCATCAACAATTATCAGGTGAGTGGGATCTTCCTTTCTGATTTTTCCGGTGAAGTTTTCAGGCACGGTTCCCGCATCAATCAATAACAGGTTATTGTTTTCAATGTTTTCCTCTTGAAGCTTCCTTATGATGAACGGCCCTACACCATCATCGCTTTTAAGCTCATTGCCTACTCCAAGTACAATCAGTTTTTTACAATCTGTCAAAAAATTGCTTAATTGAGATTCAAAGTCCACATTTTCACCTATAGATATCCAGTTTTTATGCTCTCAATCCCTTTTCCCATACTATATTTTATCTCAACATGTATAAAGTCATTTACATTTATTTGCCTTTCATCCAAAGGTATCAGTAATGGAGGATTTAACATGGGCAGGGGCCCTGCAATTATCTCATCGTTTAATTTGGTGTAAGTTGTGATTTTCAATCCGTTGAGCAGCCCATCTTTATTGGCTCTTAACTTAAAACCGGCTTCAAAATCAGGATTTATATCATCCAGAAAGTTGAATTGCGAATACACCATTTCCTCTGAAAGCACATCGTATTTCGCACCTTCATCCCAGTGAATATGATGCCTTTGCATATTAACCAGCTCGACAGTGTTTATAATTCCCTGAGGTATGATTCTTCCACCATCCTTCAGGAATTTTTTTGCATAATTCAGGACGGGAATCTCCTCCTCATCAATTAGTGCAGTGTCAAGCATCTCGCAAACAATCATATCTGCCTTTTTTGTGAAATCATACTCCAATACATCACTATTGATAACATGCACATTGTCAAAATTGGCCAAGTTTTCATCTGCACATTTGAATGCCTTTAAATCAGCCTCTATAGAGATTACTTCCTTAAACTTTGAACTTAAAAAATAGGATAAAACACCGCTTCCGCAACCCAAATCATATGCCAAATCAGTGTTTGAATCATATTGCTCAATAGCTTCATAAAAAACAGCCAACCTGTCCGTATCCTTCAACAAGTCATGATGATATGGAGTGGTTTTGAATTTCATGTGAAAAAATAAAAGAAGAGAAGTTAGTGGGTGTGAGGATGGTCATGTGAGTGACCAGGTTCCTTGAAATCTTCTCCATTTGCTGTACTTGTGAGTTTTACGTGTTCAACACCTTTAAGCCTCATTATTCTTTCGGTCAAATCACGAATTTCAGCAATATCTCCATTCACTACAACA
Source organism: uncultured Methanobrevibacter sp. (assembly GCF_900316895.1). Taxonomy (GTDB): domain Archaea; phylum Methanobacteriota; class Methanobacteria; order Methanobacteriales; family Methanobacteriaceae; genus Methanocatella. The sequence continues at coordinate 12,439 of NZ_ONER01000007.1, forward strand.
ATTTCCATACAGTATTTATCAGTCATGTGGATGTGCATACTGGTATTGATTTCATTTCTGAAGCTGTGTTGGATTTCTGCAAGGCTTTCCATGACTCCTGTGTAGTGGTGGTCGTATATGATTGTTATGATACCGATTCTTTCCCCTTCCATGGAATTCATCCATTGATATCTTACAATGTAATCTTGAAGTGCATCACGAATTCCTTTTGAACGAGACTGGTATCCTCTTTCCTTTAATACTTCATCAAAATCTGCTAGTAATTTTTTAGGTAGTGACATACTTATTCTCATCATAAAAAACACATCATAATCTCAATAATTATATCAATATATAATTTTTAAGTTATATAAATATTATGATTAAATTGGAAAATAATAATACTATGATATTAAAAAAAATGTAAAAAATATTATTCAACAAGAAGGTAATATTCGCCGTCGTCTTTATTAATTGATTTTAGAAGCCCTTTGTTTTGAAGAGACAAAATTATATGGTACATCCTGAAATTACTGAGTTCCAAATCCCCATACAACAAATGACCCTCTAAGGTATATTTAGAAACAAGGTTTTTATCATCAACCAGCTCCTGAATCAGCTTATATGAATCCTTTTCCTTCTGATTCAATTCAAGCTCTTCCAGGTCTTTTTTGGAATTGACTGTATTGATTTCCTTTTCACTTTCAGATAAGTTTACCTTATTATCCTTAAAAATAACCAAATCCTTATCTTGAAGCTCCTCTAAAATGTGAACCAAATCATATTCATGAAATCCAAGTTCCTTTCTCAGTATACTGACTGGAACGCCCTCAGGATACTCTATATCATAAATTTTGATTTGGTTTAGAACAACTTCTTCATTACGGGTAATATTAATCATATAATCAGCGAGCCAAATTGATATTAATAATTATAATTATAATAATACTTAAATATTTAGGACAATTGCATTTCATTTTCAAGGGCTTTTGCTTCCTGCTTGTTTTTCTCAGCAACCTCTTCAGGAGTCAAATTGGAAGGCCTTGTGAAAAACAGCTCAATATCATTGACAACCTGACAGATTGACATGTGGACAAGCTCCTTTAAGGCCAGGCTCTTTTCAACCCTATTCATGGACTCATCAGAGTAAATCCTGTCATGATCATTTTTATAGTCATTGCGTATTTTTTCCGGATCCAAATCGTTTTGAAGCTGGGATTCATCATAATCCTCTGTAAGAAGTAAAAAGCTTATGAGTTCGTCTTTTTCATCGGTGAAATCATTATCAGGATTGTCGATTACATCATAAAAATAGCCGCTTACAGACTGGAAAACATCACGTGAAACATTGCCGTTTATGATATTGTCAATGAACAGCTCGAAAGTGTTTGTTATGTAATACTTACCGTTTTCCTCATATGTGCTGAAAACAAGTTCATTTTCAATATTTGCCACATATTGAATTATGATAATGTCCTTTCCCTTTTCAAAGGATTTTACATCAAATTTTGAATTTTTTAACTTATAATCACTGTTGGTCTTTAAAGCATTTTCGACATTTTCAATGTCCTCTTTTGAAATCTCCATGAAATCTTCATTCATATTCTTACCTCATTACTAATAGTTATGTTGAAGTAATTAATAGTTTTTATTAATTATAACTTTTATAAATAAAATCATGATGCCGGAAGACATACTGGTGGAACTTGAAAAATTATCTGAAAATTCAGAAATCAGAAGATCACAGATAATGGAAATTCTGAAAAAATACGCACGCATCATATCCGTCCAGGATTTAATGCTGGCCACAGCTTATATAAGAAAAGACGGAGAATACATTCAAGAGCAATATCGTGAAAAATACTTGGAAATCTATATAAAGTATTTCATCATACGCATGAATGAAGTTAAAGAAAAAGAGGATTATACCGATGAGGCAATTGACAAAACTGCATTGAACGAATCCTTTCCGTTACTTAAAAGAACATTTGAAACTGAAAGAATGTCCAATGCAAAAGATGATAAATTACCGTTAATTTATGTCATTACCGCTCTTTACACAACATTTATTTTAGAGGAACCTATCCATCCTGTTGGAAGTGAATTTCCAGGAAATCTATCTGTTGAAGAAATTGACGGCGATTATTTCTGTCCTGTGAAAGATAACCAGAAGGACAATCCTAATGCGATTTGTCACTTATGTCTTGCCGAGCAAACCCCCGACATCTGAGAGATGATGATATGAACATATGCCTTTATGGATCAGGAAGCAGAAAAATAGACAAAAGTTATACTAATGAAGCTTATAAATTAGGCTGTAGAATGGCTGAGGAAGGCCATACCCTTGTTTTCGGAGGAGGAGATACCGGAATGATGGGTGCATGTGCGAGAGGAGTTCATGACAATGACGGAAAATCCATCGGGATTGCACCCGAATGGATTGGAGATTTTGAACCGTTATGCACAGAATGCTCCAGATTTATTTATGTAGATTCCATGGACGAAAGAAAACGGGAGTTCTTAAACAATTCAGATGCATTTATTATCTCCCCCGGAGGAATTGGAACTCTGGATGAATTCTTTGAGATTATAACACTTAAAAAACTAAAAAAGCATGATAATGAAATCATTGTGTTTAACATAAACAATTTCTATGACACAATGCTTCGCATGATTGACGAAATGGGGCAAAAGGGTTTCCTATATAAACAGGAAGAAATCTTTAAAGTGGCCGAAGATATCGATGGAATTTTCAAAAATTTAAGAAAGTGATTGGATGAAATATGTTAAAGAGTTTGAAACACCTCCAAGAGTTACATTAAAAAGGAGTATTATAATATTCATTGGGAATGTATTGGGAATATATTTAATCAGTTTTTTCGGTCTGGGAGTGAACATAAGCGATTTTGACAATATAGCCTTATTGGTTATTTTCATTAGTATAATCAATGCAGTATTATGGCCCCTGTTAACCAAAATATTCCTGCCGTTTTTAGTTTTAACATTCGGTTTCGGATCACTGATTATGAATGGGATGCTGCTTGAATTTTTTGGACCGATGTTTGATATAAAAATTACAGGCTGGGCAATAATTCTGGCACCACTGGCAATGGCGATTGTCACAACACTGCTGTCTTCATTACTCACTATAGAGGACGACTCTTCATATTACCGGTCTGTTTTTAGAGACGCCAAAAGGAAACGAAAAGAGGAAGTCAAAAATTATCCGGGATTGATCATTGTTGAAATCGATGGATTGGCCTATGACGTGTTGAAAGAAGCTCTTGATAAAGATTTAATGCCTACAGTCAAATCAATGCTTGACGATGGGACACATACACTCAAAAAATGGGAAACCGACCTTTCTTCACAGACCGGTGCAAGCCAGGCAGGAATACTTCATGGAAACAATACTGACATCACCGCATTCAGATGGATTGAAAAGCCAAACAACAACCAGATGATGCAATGTTCAGGGGTAAGCAAAGTCAAAACACTGGAAGAAAGGATTTCTGATGGTGACGGATTGCTGGTGGATAACGGTGCAAGCAGATCCAATCTATTTTCAGGAGACACAGACAATGTCATTTTCACATTCAGTAAAATATTAAACCTTAGAAAACTATACAACAGGGCATGGTATTCCGTTTTCTCAAATCCAAGTAATTTTGCACGTATCATAGCATTATTCTTAGCGGAAATGATTTTAGAGATAATATCTCAGATAAAGCATAGGGTTATGAATATCAAACCTAGAGTCAAACGTGGAATAATGTATATTGTGGTAAGAGCCGCAACAAATGTGTTCATGAGGGAAATAAACACCTCAACCCTTGTTGGTGACATGTTAATTGGAGATATTGACGTTGCATACTCAACATATTTGGGCTATGATGAGATAGCGCATCACTCAGGAGTCCGTGACGAGGATTCATGGTTTGCGCTTAAGGGAATGGACAAGCAGATCAGGCGCCTGGTTAATGCAACAAAATACACTCCTAGAGATTATCAGTTCGTCATCCAATCTGACCACGGGCAGACAAATGGAGCCACATTCCTGCAAAGATACGGCGAATCCTTTGAGGATTTTGTTAAATCCCTACTTCCAAAAGACATGAAGATGTTTTCCAAAATGTCATCCAATGAAGACCACTATGCAGAATCATTCATTCCATTTACAAAAAACAATGACGATTTGATTGATGAAAAGGAAATGGAAGAATTGGGCGATTCTGAAGTTATTGTACTTGCATCAGGCAACCTTGCAATGATTTATCTGACCCAATGGAGCCACAGATTAACCTATGAAGAAATAAATGAGTTTCTCCCTGAACTGATTCCTGGAATCATAAACAATGAATACATCGGTTTCATTGTTGTCAAGTCCTCAGAACATGGAAATCTGGCAATCGGAAAGAATGGCACATACTATTTGGACAGCGATGAAATTGAGGGTGAAAATCCGCTTGAAGGCTTTGGTGAAAACATCGTAAGGCACATCAAAAGAAACGTATCCTTCACATACACACCGGACATTCTGGTCAACAGCTTCTATGATGCTGAAAATGATGAGGTATGCGCTTTTGAAGAACTGGTCGGAAGCCATGGAGGAGCAGGAGGAAGCCAATCAGAACCGTTTATCCTATACCCGTCAGATTGGGATATTGGCTGTGACGAAATTATTGGTGCCGAGAATATCTACAGAATATTGAAAAGCAATCTGAAGAATCTAAAAGAAGGTGACACTTATGATAAGTGATGAAGACGTTTTGAAGATAGCCAAAAGAATTGAAGATGCAAACAATATTGACATTAAGCAAACAATCGAAAAGGCATCAACTGCAGGTTATCTTGGTGAAGAACACTTCTACTGTACCGTGATTGAAGAGGGAGGACTTACCCACATGGTGCCTGAAATTTTCGGCGACATCAACAAGTCCATGAAACTGGACAACCTGTACTTTGACATAATCTCCAAGGCGCTTGACCATGAAGGTATTTACATCTCTCTTGGATATTGTGCCACCAATCTAATTATCCCCGATGATAAATGTTCAGAAGTCATAGAATATGATGATTATGACCTTGATGAAGACGAATACGAATATATGATGGAATATGGTCTGATTACCGCTGATGACATTAAAAAGTTCAAGGTTTATGCCGAGGAAGGGATTGCAGGCCATGAGAGAATGGAGGACGTTGGGCTCATCATCAACATCATTGACGGAGATTACAAGGCCTATTTTGCACTCCGATCAACTGACCAGTGCATGTCCAGCTTCAGAGTGCTCCCATTCACTGACAGGTATCCGAAAGAACATCCATTATCTATTATGAATCCAATCAACAAAATTTTGATAGAGATGATTGATAGAACACTTGTTTTAAAGAAAAATTAGATATCTCATGAATTATTCGATTATTCTTTCAATATATGAATCAAAAAGGCCTTTCAAAACCTTTACAATAGGTCCGATGATTATGGCTGAAATTATTGTGCCTTCACGAACGCCTGCAAGGTAACCCAGGAATATAATGGATAATGCGGCAGCCAATATAACCATTGATGAGTCAACAAATGGCTTTACATATGAAAACTCCTTTTTTAAGACCTTTGAAATGGCAACAATCACTCCATCAGCTGGAAGATAGACGATTTCAGTTTGGATTTCAAGTAAAACTCCAAATGCCACTACAACACAGCTGAACAGCAGCAATATCATTTGACTAATGTATCCGACAGGATTAATTCCATTTACCAGAATCATGGAAAAGTCAACAAAAACCGAAAAGATTGTTCCAATTACCAGTTGCAGGTATTGCCTTTTTTCAAAGTCTCCCCTAAGCAGCACAACCTGAATCAGAATGAAAATAATGGTGAATACAAACATTACCTCTCCAACGCTCAGCCTAACAATCAGACTGGAAACGTAAGGAAGACATATCAATGGAGAAGTCCCCAAGTTGGCCTTGATTGATAGTGAAGCACCCAATGATATAATGAATAATGAAAGTAGATATATCAGATACCTGCTGATTTTTTTCAATTCCATAATTAAGATTATACACTATCAATTAAAAAAATATTGTGGCTATTAAAAATTTGTAAAAAGAAAAAAAAGTTAAGAAATAGGATTATTTCTTAATTGAGTTTATAGCGCTTTGTGCACCTTGTCTTACAAAGCCGCTTTCATCATCAAGCAATTTTTCAAGTTCAGGAATTGCCTTTTCATCACCTATGTTTCCAAGAGCCCATGCAGCCGCTCCCCTTACTTTCCAATCATCATCGTTTAATGTTTCAATTAAAGGATCTACAGCAGCTTCGCCCATACGTGAGAGTGAGGTTGATGCTTCCCTCCTAACTAATTTGTTGTTGTCTTTTAAAGTTTCGACTAATGCAGGAATTGCTTTAGGGTCGCCGATTGCTCCTAATAGAGTAGCTGCATTTAATCTGATTTGTTTTTTTCTGCTAGATAAAGCATCAATTAATGGGTCAACTGCTTCATCAGCTCTTAATTCCAATTCTCCAACAGCATCTTCAACAACAAAGTCATCTTTATCGTTCAATAATTCAATTAATTCATCGATACTTCTTTCCATTTTAATCCCTCTTTTAAATTAAAGGCGTTTAACTACTATTACTATGTAATTAATATCATTTATATATCGGGTAGTATAAAAGTATTTCGATAACATACGAACAAAATTAAAATTATATAATATGACATCAATATTATTAATATACGAACAAAATTGTTTTAAGTGAAATAATGTATAATATTGCAATAATTAGTGGAGATGGAATAGGGCAGGAAGTAATGGACTCCTGCGAGTATTTGCTCGATAAACTAAACATAGAATTTAGTTTTGACTATGGTGAGGCAGGTTTTGATTGTTTTAATAAAAATGGAACCACATTACCTGAAGAAACTGTCAGAATAGCAAACAAAAGTGATGCAGTACTGTTTGGAGCATCAACCTCAACACCAGGTCAGCCTAGTCCAATTATTAACTTAAGAAAAGCCCTTAATGTATATGCAAACATCAGACCCATAAAATCATACAGGGGAGTAAACTGCATTCGTGACGATATTGATTTTGTAATAGTTAGGGAAAACACCGAAGGGCTTTATTCACAAGTGGAATACGGTGACGAAGAAAAGATGATTGCAGAAAGACATATTACCAGAAGAGCATCAGAAAGAATTTCAAAAGCTGCATTCAACCTCTGCATCAAACGGGAAGAAAGCAAAGTGACCTGTGTCCACAAAAGCAATGTCTTAAAAAAGACAGATGGTGTTTTTAAAGAGTCATTCTATAAGATAGCTAATGATTATCCACAAATCAAAACTGAAGATTACTATGTCGATGCTATGGCGATGTATCTGGTTACACAGCCACAGAATTTTGACGTTATTGTTTCAAGCAACCTTTTTGGAGACATATTATCCGATGAAAGCGCAGGACTCGTAGGAGGACTTGGTCTTGCACCATCCGGAAATATAGGAGATCATAACGGATTGTTTGAACCTGTACACGGTTCAGCACCTGACATTGCAGGAAAATACATTGCAAACCCATGTTCAATGATATTGTCCGCTTCAATGATGCTCGACTATTTGGGCGAATGGGAAGCATCAAATGACATCAAACAGGCAGTCGAAAAGGTAATGGCGGACTGTAAAATCAGGACTCCCGATCTTGGAGGGGACGCCTCAACCATGGATGTGACCAAGGCTATTGTAAGGGAGTTAATTTAGATGCTGAACATTACTACTTTTTTAGACGCAAACTCAAAAAGATTGGATAAGAATGTCCTGTACAATCCTACAACAGGAAACAAATACAATTCCGGCGAAATATTATCTATCATCTCTGGAATCGGACGTGAACTGAAAGATTTAGGAATTGCTAAGGGCGATAGAGTATTAATTTATTTAAACAATTCTGAAGAGTATTTATTTTCATTATTTGCAATCTGGAGAATCGGTGCAATAGCCATACCTGGAAACAGGATTTTTACCGCAAATGAACTGGAATACATTGTAGGCGACTCCAGGGCAAAGCTGATGATTACCGATGATGATGCCAAGGACTTGATTGACATTGAGACCTATGTCCCAAAAGACATTTCCAAATTTAAAGACAGCGATGTTTTGGAAGCGGAAAATACTGATTGGGATGATTTATGTCAGCTCCAATATACCTCCGGAACTACAGGTAAGCCAAAAGGAGCCATGCTGACACATGGAAATTATTTCACTGCAATTCACAACGAATGTGACGTATTGACCTTAAAGCAGGATGACGTTTATTTGGGAATCTATCCGATGGCACACGTGGGCCTTTCCTGGTCAATTTCAGCATTAAGATCTGCGGCCTATTACATTCTAATGGAACAGTTCAACATTGATGAATATCTGGAATTGTGCCAAAAAGAAAAGGTTACAGTCCTGACAGGAATGCCTCCGGTAATACATTCACTGACCACTATGGACAGGCGTGAAGAGCTTAAAACCGTCAGGGAGATTGTCTCAGGCGGAGGACCATTGCATAAAAAGATATGGAAGGATTTCCACGAAACCTATGCAATACCAATCATTAACGCCTATGGATTATCCGAAACAATCGTGATTGGAACCGGCACAGTCATCAGGCCTGAAGACTACCGTGAAGCTGACAGATTTGAAAGTGTTGGCCATCCGGTTTGCTTTTCAGAAGTCAAAATCGTTGATGAAGACGATTCCTCCAAAATTCTGCCGCAATATGAACAGGGGGAAATTGCCCTTAGAGGACCTGCTGTTGCAAAAGGATACTGGGGAAATGAAGAAAAAACCAAAGCATCATTTTTAGAAGACGGATGGTTCCTGACAGGAGATATCGGATATCTCGATGAGGACAACCGCCTTTTCATTACAGACCGCAAAAAGGACATGATTGTAATGAGCGGATGGAAAATCTATCCAACAGAAGTAGAGGAAGTTTTGATTAAATATCCTGAAGTCAAAGAAATTGCTATTTTCAGTATAAATGACTGCCACAGGGGAGAAATACCTGTTGCAGCAGTTGTCTGGGAAAATGAATCCGATGACGATGGTTTGATTGCTTTTGCCCGTGAAAACCTGTCAAGATATAAGGTTCCAAGAAAAATATTTCCGCTTGATGAGCTTCCAAGAGTAAACGGCTGGAAACTGCTCAGAAGAGAATTGCGGGAAATGTTTAAGGACTAAAAATAAGTTTTTAAAAAAAAGAAGTGAAATAACCATGATTATTTAAAAATCATGGTTCCGATGCCTTCATCAGTGAATATCTCTAAAAGCAATGAGTGTTTTTTACGTCCATCAATGATGTGGCATGATTTGACGCCACCTTCAATAGCCTGTACGCAGGTCTCTATTTTTGGAATCATTCCACCTGAAATAACACCATCTTCAATCAATTTAGGAACTTCTGAAATTCTGATTTTTTGAATTAATGAATCCGGATCGGAAGGGTCCCTTAAAACACCTGGAACATCGGTTAAAATAATCAGTTTTTCAGCACCGACTGCGCTTGCAACTTCACCCGCAGCGGTATCTGCATTGAGGTTTAAGCTGGTTCCATCTTTTGCAATTCCAACCGGAGAAATTACCGGAATATAATCGTTGTCCAGGAACATGTCAAGCAATTCAGTGTTTATGCAGTCAACTTCACCGACAAGGCCCAAATCAACAAGTTCCTCATCAATCTTTTTGGCTTCAGTTTTATGAGCAAAAATCAAGCTTGAATCCTTTCCGGACAAACTTATTGCATCACCGTCATGCTTGATGAGTTCTGATACGATTTCAGTTGAGATTTTACCGACCAGCACCATTTCAATGATTTCCATGGTCTCCTCATCAGTCACCCTTAAACCCTTGATGAATTTGGATTCCTTACCTAACTTTTCCATTGATCTTGAGATTTCAGGACCTCCACCGTGTACAATCAACGGTTTCATTCCAACATATTTGAGCAATACTGTATCACGAGCTGTGGAGGACTTTGCTTCATCATCCACCATCGCATGTCCACCATACTTGATTAATATTTTTTCACCATGAAACTTTTTGATATATGGTAAAGCTTCAATTAAAACATCTATATCTTTCATCTAATCACTACTATTTAATATTTAATTTAATTATTAATAAGCTTAAAGTTAAAGATTAGTTACACTATCATTTAAATGTTTTGAAAATTATATGAAATATTATGTCTGAGATGAATGAACTTAAAGAATACTTGATAAAGGCAGGTGCAAGCAAAGTCGGTTTTGCTGATGTGAATGGTCTGGCCAGCCAATTCATCGATTTTCCAAATGGAATAAGCCTTGTTTTGAAAATTCCAAAAGAGACCATACAGTTAGTCAAAGAAGAGGAGTATGAAAAGTACTGGAAGGCATTCCACCGAGAAATAGGGAAACTGACAAAAATTTCCCACAAGGGCGAGAGATACATCAAAAACCTCGGATATGATGCATTTGCTCTCACAATGAAACGGAATGAGTGCGACATGGAAAAATTGCTAAGCATCCTCCCATACAAGACAATTGCCACCAAAGCAGGCCTTGGATGGATTGGAAGATCCGCATTATTCGTGACCCCTGAATACGGCTCAGCAGTCGCTCTTGGAGGAATACTGACTGACATGCCTTTGGAATTCGGCACACCAATTACGGATTCGGAGTGCGATGACTGCACAAACTGTCAGGATGCCTGTCCGGTTGATGCGATAAACCCTCAAAAATGGAATGACCGATTGAACCGTTCAGACATTATCGATATTGAAGCCTGCGGAGAATACATCATCGGACAATATAAAGTGGGGCTTGGCTGTACAAAATGCATGAGCGAGTGTAAGCTAACTCAAGAGTATCTAAAAAAAGAATAAGGAGTTTAATGGAACTCCTATAATCCACATTTGAATTTAAATCTGTATTCCTGGTTTACTATTTCCATTCCAATGAAGGAACCTTTTAAAATGTCAGCGACTTTTTGCAAGTCTTCTGCTGTTATTGCTTTACCGTTTGCCAATGGAGAGAAAAATGTAATCTCATCATCGGTTATAAGGTAGTTTAAAAGTTTTGTGTCTTCTTTTTGGTATTTTTCAACAATAGCTAAAATTTCTTCTTCTACAGATTTGTCAAGGTTTGTCATAATATCACCTTTAATTTTAATTAATCTAATTAGTATTTAAACTTTTCTTAAAAAATTTAGGCATACCTAAATATTTATATGTAATGAATACCATACTAATTAACAAGAACCAAAACAAGGAGGTAAAACATGATCATTGGGATTGAAAACCTAAAAGAAAAACAAAAAGAAAAAGAAGAATCCGAATAATGTATGGACCTATCACTACATTATTCATTTTAAAAACACCGTACATATCTAACGAATCAATGCAACTACTTTTACCAAATTATTAAAAATAATTAAAAGTTCAATTAAAATAATGATAAACAGATTGCCATCATGAAAAATAATTAACCGGAAAATCGAGGAAAATACGTCTTAAGATTTTACCAAAAACCATCCGGTTAGAAAACTCCAGATTATCAGGGTGTAAACTGAAAGTCTCTCAAAGACCGGCATGTAAGGATTTTTCAAGATGAAAAACATTATCCAAAAAGCAATCAAACCCACTATTCCCAAAATAAGGGTCATTTTTTGATAAGCTCCAAAATCATCCATTGATTTTGAAATCAAAACTAGCAGAATATTTCCACCTAAAATCGCCATCACGGCACCCAGAGTATGATATCCGGAAGTCAAAGGGTTTCCACCATGAATCAAACCTACAATGATGACTCCCAAACCTGTAATTAATGTAAAAATAGAAATTACAGCCTTATTTTTAACAATAAGATCTTTAAACCTGTAGAAATATCCGAATATTAACGCTAAACCGACTAATATGAAAGCTGAATTCATCAGCCAAAACAATGGCGAATTTAAATTTGGAATCCCCAATTCAGAAATGGCATGAAAAACATAAGTATTGAAAAATGAAGCATTGAAAAAAGTTGCAGAAACAGCTTCCGCTACAATATAGTACAAACTACCAATTATAAGGGCGATTCCGGCAACTTTGGACTTCATCATTGGATACCGAATTTCTTATTGAAGAATTTTTCTCTCATTTCAAAGTTCAGCTCTTCAATGTCTGCACCGTCAATGGCTTTAAGCAATGTCTTATAGCAGGTCTTTTTAGGTACGGTGACATGTTTGATATGGGATTTGTTCCAAATCTTATCAAATCTTTTCTTTAGGCTGCCCATCTTAAGCTTTTCCAAAACATTCCTTAAGTTAACCACATTGGCTTCGTTGATGATTTCATATGTGGCATAAGTCTGAACATCCAGGGAAATCGGATTTAGTCCTAAAATAAAATGCTGCAAATCATAGTCAAGGAAGGATTCATAATCGCCGTCATATGCATAGACATGTGCCTTTGCGGATAATGCAAGCCTGAACACTTCAAACTGATTGTTCACCAATGCCCTTGAGATGATTTCGTCACAGAAATTCAATCCGGTTTCAATCATTCCGGCAGATGATCCTTCAACATAAGTTTCATAATCCTCAAATCTGAACTGTACAAGAGCAAACATGTAGAGGTCTATCCATTCGTTTTCCTTTAAAAACTCATGTGCCTTGTCGGTCAACTCCAAATTGTCGAATGACTTGTTAGAGCTTGTTGACACATTCAAATTACTTGCATCTTTAGCTTCTTTTAATAAAGGCAAAACCCTTTCTACAAGCTCTTGCTTTTTGCCTGAAACTTTCAATCCGTTTTCTCTCAAGATATCCTTTAGCTCGGAGACAATATATTTTTTGGAAATGTATTCGGCAGTTATTTCCACATCCGCAGTTAACTCAACATCACCCTTAAGGTATCCTTCATCAATTAAGTAATTAATACATTCTTCAGCTGATGCGAATGTTCCGAACTGACCTTCATTTAAAATATCTTCAAGTTCATAACCGTTATTTAAAAAATTTAAAACATTGAATACTTCTAATTTTTGTTCACTCACTTAAACACCTTTTATGTTATATACTAAACTTCCAAAAAAGAAAGAATAAAAATTATTATCATAACTATATATCTTTTTTAATTAATTTAATATTTTGCATAATTTTTTTGAATTCGAAACACTCCAAAAAAACAAATTTTGACAACATCAAAAAATATCAGATCTTCCCAAGGGTTTTTCAAATCACATTATTGAATAAACGGTTTTTGACGAAAACAATGTTACGAATTCAAATCTCTATTAGAAGGGAAACATGACCTTAAAAAATCAGAAAATCGAAAAAAAATAAAAAATTATGGATTGCACGCTTCGTCAGCAGCACCCATAACAACTTTAACTTCATCAGACAGGTTTATTTCTGATATTTTTTTATCGGACTCCAGCTTGGCGGTGTAGTATGCCTGCGCAAAATTCATTGTAACAAACATTACTTCCTTGAAATCAATTATAAAGTCATCCTTAGGGATTTTATTTAAAATATCGATCAGTTCTATCGCATCGTCACTGGATTCCAAATGAGTGCCGAATTCGGCACCTAAATTAATCATCATTTTAACACCTACATTAATATTTAAAATTTATAATTAATATAATAATTCACATGAAGTGTCCGAAATGTGAGAGAAAACTGAAAAAAGTATTTCATGGTGCAAGCGAGGAAATGGCAATGGAATCATTAAACGGAGAGGTAATACTTGGAAACTGCTGCGAAAGCGAGTATAACTACTACTGCGAGAATTGCGACGAATTTTTTTAGTTATAATCCTAAAACATCCCTGTCAGGATTTGAATTTTTGAACAGATTGATACTTATATCCCTTCCGTATGTGAATTTCAGAAGGCCAGCATGGATTGACTTTAAATCATCATCCGTAAATCCTTCAAGATAGTAGATCTTGCCCCTTTCACCAACATTCATCAAAAAACGAATCATATGCCTGTAAACCATGATGGAATGAGGCCTATACACTATTATATCATCGGTAATATATTCAATAAGCATATCCATCTCCAAAAAGTCAGGCTGAATCACTTCAACATTGCAATTTGGAAATTTCTCTTTAATAATTGATTCATAATCCACTGCATCACCAATTAAAAATTTCAACATAATCATTAATAAAGTATTTCAACTATTGTTTATCGATAAACAGTTTCCGAGGAAACATTTATATGTTGTCACATACAAAATAATTTTGAAGATTGAAAAATCTTACATAACTCATTTAGAGGAAAACATGACAAACGAAAATGATGCTGACAAATTTGATTCCATGCCTTTTATTGCATTAATCCACAACATATCAAAAAATAGACTAAGATACTCAATAAAAAATCCGAATCAACTGGATATGATTCATGAAGGACGTTATTTAATTACAATTAACAAAAGAAGTGGTCTTTCGCAAGATGACCTTGCGGATACATTCACCCAAAGCAAGGGAACAATAGCTAAGGCCTTAAGGAAACTGGAAGATAAAGGGTATGTTGAACGAATAATAGATGAAAACAACAGAAGAAAATACATTTTAAAAACAACAAAAGAAGGGAAAGAATTAGCCATTTTATTGGAAAATGATTTGAAAGAATGGGAAAAAAATGTTGGAATCGATGAACTGGACGAAAGAACAAAAGACCAGTTAAAAAACATAGCCAGAAAAAGTGAAGATATTTTGAAGGACAGTGATTGATATGGCAAATAAGAACGTTGAGTTGATGAGGGGAGAGCCGGAAAGGGCAGTAAAGAAACTTGCCATTCCGATAATGATATCAATGATTTTAACCGCATTGTACAATATCGTTGACGGAATATGGGTGGCAGGCCTCGGACCGACTGCAATTGCAGGAATAGGATTCGTAACACCTATTTTCATGATTTTGAACGGAGCAAGCGTCGGACTTGGAAACGGTGCTACAAGCAGCATTTCCAGATTCATTGGAGCAAAGAACAAGGAAATGGCAACTGAATCCGCAACACAGTCCCTATTCATATTTCTGATAGCTTCAGTCGCATTAACAATCATTTTCCTCATAATACAGGAACCATTGCTTAAAAGCTACGGTGCAACAGGACAAACACTGAAAGAAGCTATTGCCTATGCTACACCACTGTTTTTAGGTCTTGTTGCCTTGATGTTTGGAAACGGATGCAGCGGAATCCTTCGTGGCGAAGGAGACATGAAACGTGCAATGTATGTCGTAGTTGCCACAGTCATCCTAAATGCAAGCCTTGACCCGATATTCATATACACATTAGGTTTAGGCTCAGCCGGAGCATCACTTGCAACAATCGTGAGCTCAGCAATTTCAGCGATAATAATTTTATACTGGATTCTGATTAAAAAGGACACATACATTGACGTTACCCTTAAAAACTTCAAGTTCAACTCAAAGCTGGCAAGAGATATTTTGAAGGTAGGAATTCCATCTGCACTGGACATGCTCATTATGGCGATTGCGATGTCAATCTATCTATTCGTAATATCCGTGGTCGGAGGAGACTATGGAATAGCCACATTCACATCCGGCCAAAGATTATACCTTTTTGCAATAATGCCTCTTACAGCTATAGGATCCGCAGTTATCGCAGTATCCGGAAGTGCATATGGAGCTCGAAACGGAGATTACCTTTCAAGAGCCCATAAGTTCGGTGCAAAGTTCGGTTTGGCTTTAGGTACTGCAATTACATTAATACTTGTGATATTTGCAACTCCTCTAGCTACAATATTTGCATATACTCCTGAAACTGCAAATCTGGTTCCGGGAATTGCACAATACCTTCAGCTGGTATGTCCATGTCTGATTTTAACTGGAATAGGAATACCTTCAAGCTTCTTCTATCAGGGAATAGGTAAGGGAACATACAGCCTGATGTTTACAATCCTTAGGGAAATCCTCTTTGTTGTTCCATTGATTTACATGTTTGTATTCCTCTTAAACATGGATTTGATTGGTATCTGGTTGGGATTATGTATCGGAAGGGCAATAGCCAGCATACTCAACTATGCATTTGCAAGATACGAGATTAAAAGAACAAGAGAAAAATTCGGAAATTAGCATATATTCCGCATACCATCACCATTCCACTAAAATGTTTTAAACTTCACTATTTTAACCATCCCAAAATATTGATTTTAGTTTTTAAAATTGATTTAACCTCTTTAAATTGCTCAAATTTAAAACTTAACCCTTTATAAGCGATGAAAAATAATATAGAAAACACAAGTAAAATTTTAGAGGTTAAGAAAATGAATAAAACAGAATTCGATTATAAAACAAGAACTATAAGAGAAGTCTTCAGCGACACAAGAAAAATATGCATCGCTCCAAAACATGAAATAAAACTTGATGAGGAGGTTCATCCGGGAGGCGACATCTTTAAAACTGAAGACGGAGAATACATTGATTTTGAAACCCAATTAAAAGACTTTGATGCAGAAGAACTTGCAAAATATGTTGAATTTGCTGAAAATCTCTATGAAAAACATCAAAAAAAGGTATCAGTCTACATCCTATGCCCAAAAAACATCAATGTTAACGTCAGGGAATGTCCATTGAAATCAGATTCCGATTTCACAATAAAGCTTGCATGCTCACAGGACGACATCTGCCATCTGATTTTAAACCGCATCAAGAACAAGCTTAAAAACGAGATTGCCCTTGACTGTGATGACATCAATGCCGTTGAAATGCTTCCGGTAATGTGCAACAGACATGAGAGGAACTATTTCAGGGCAGAATCCATAAAAATTCTGAATATGGTCTATTGATTATTTGTTCCATTTCAGGATGGTTTTGCCGAAGTGTGAAATGTAATCCTTATCAAAGGCTTCCTTCAAGTCGGACAGGGTATTTATTTCACATATGTTTGTAACCAGCTTTTCAAGATATTCAAACAGCTGAGGATTTTGTTTGAGGGTCTCCACCACTCCAACAAAGTCTTCCCTTTCGGATCGGCTGTTTCCCTGGAGTGTCAATCCCTTTTCCAAAACCATTCTTGTATTGACAGGTATAGGAT
Organism: uncultured Methanobrevibacter sp.; assembly: GCF_900316895.1. Lineage (GTDB taxonomy): Archaea > Methanobacteriota > Methanobacteria > Methanobacteriales > Methanobacteriaceae > Methanocatella. Next base: position 29,502 of record NZ_ONER01000007.1, read on the forward strand.
ATTCGCTTACTCCAAAGAGGTTTATTGTCCCTTGAGGATTGATTAAATCGATAATCTGTTCGATTGCTGATTGGGATGCGCTTGATCCTACACATTCAAAGCCGTGGTCAATTACCAAATCATCCGGAACGTTGTGTATCTGATGGATTTCATCTGCAAATGAAAACAGGTTCAGGTTTTCAAGGTGCTTTCCGAAAACTATGATTTTGGATTGTGGGAACCTATTCTTCAAGAGAAGTGCAGTTATGAAACCCAGGTTTCCGTCTCCCCAAACTCCCAATGCATCCTTTGGGGTTATTGCAAGTTCTGAAAACTTGGAAATGCCTTGATAGGCAACTGTTATAAGTTCTATGAATGCTGAAACTTTTGGATCGAAATCGTCAGGAATTTTGACTACACGGCTTGAATCCAGCTTTATCAAATCGGATGTGAAACCGTCAAATCCGCTTCCCCTGAATTTGGATTTGTATGAATAGTTGGCTCTACAGACATCTTCCCCCATGGGAGTGTTTGGAATCATTACAACATTGTCTCCAGCTTCAAATTCTCCTGTTTTGTCATATATCACTTCACCAATCCCTTCATGAATCAGTGCCATCGGCAATTTTTCTTCAAGAACCTCTGCAGGCCTTGAGCCTTGATAGTATCTTTGGTCGGCCTGGCAGATTGAAAGATAGGTTGGCCTTACGACCACTCCGTCAAGCTCTACCTCATCAATCGATTCCTCGAAAAATTTTGGGGATTTAAGCCTATAAACAATGTTAATCATTTCCATCCTCAAGTATTGTATTAGCTAATTTCAAGTCATAAGGGTATGTAATCTTGATATTTGTCACTTCACCCTCAACTAGATGTACATCTTCATCTTTAAGTGTGAATATTTTGCATGCATCTGTCAGTATATTGGTTTCGGCTTCTGTTAAACTATTGATTAAGTTGAAAAGTTTCTTTATATTGAAGCTCTGTGGCGTTTGGCCTTGGTAATAATAATCCCTCACAGGGATGCTTTCGATAGTCTCACCATTGACGCTTTCGACAATAGTATCTGTAGCAGGTATGACAGTATCGCAGGCACCATATTTTCTTGCCGCATCGATATTGTCCCTTATGATTCTGTGGGTTACAAATGGACGCACTGAATCGTGCGTAATGATAATTGACTCATCATCGATGCCGAAATTGTCTTCAATATATTTGATGCTGTTCATGATTGTGTCGTTTCTGGTTTCGCCACCTTCAATGACAATTATGTCATCATTTTCACCAATATAATCATTGATAAGATTATTAGTGTGATTTATAAAGTTTTTTGGAATCAGAACGATTATTTTGTCGATGTTTTCATTGATTACAAACTTTTCAATAGTATGAATAATTACAGGCTTATTTCCTAAGGTCAGAAATTGTTTGGGAGTATCTGTACCGCCCATTCTTGAACCTATTCCTCCTGCAAGTATCGCTGCAAAAATCATATGAATTTACTCCTTTTTAAATATGATTAGGTAGTGGGATTTGCCTTGGGGATTTTCTTCACCGATGTCTACTGTCAGATGATCCCTTTTAAGGCCATATTGGTTGAATATCTTTTCCATCTCGACATGTGAAATTCTGATATCAATAGGAGGACCTTTAGTCATTTCTATAGGTTTGAAATCCATTATGGCAATCCTTCCGTCTGATTTGGTAATTCTTTTTAATTCGTTAATGACATCTTCCTTTTGGCTGGATTCCTTGAATCCATGGAAAACATTAAGCATCAGAACAATATCCACAGATTCATCACCTACACCAGGAATGGTTTTGGTAATGTCTGCTTCGATAGGAATCAGATTTTCAATATTGTTCTCATCAACGTATTCCTGCAATTCCTTGATAGATTCTGCATAAGCGTCAACAGCATAAGCCTTGCCCTGCGGGAGATATTTATCAATGGCCTTTTTAGAAATGTAACCGTCACCGCATCCAGCATCCAAAAAAGTTTCATTGCCGTTGAGATTTAATTCTGTCAGTATCTCATCAGAATCCAGGAAATTTGCACTTGATTTTCCATGATGTCTATGCTCCATAATTACACCTTACTAATAATCTTTAAAAAATAGTATTTAAAATTTTCAAAAAAAGTTTAGGAGAGTTTAAAACTCTCAATCAAAAAAAAGCTATTCCTTTTGGAACATGATTAAATAGTGAGATTTTCCTTCAGGAATATCCTCGCCTATCTCTTCATTCAAATAGGTCATTTTAAGGCCATGTTTATTGAACAGTTGTTCCAACTCTTCAGGAGAAGATCTCACTGGTGTTGGAGGTCCTTTTGGAACATCCCAAGCCTTATAGTCCATGATTGCAATTTTTCCATCATTTTTGATGATTCTTGAAAGTTCAATGACTGCCTCATCAAGTTTTCTTGACGCTTTAAAACCATGGAAAACATTGACCATCAAAACGACATCAACGGATCCGTCATCGACTCCAGGAATTCCTTCAGTAATGTCTGCTTCGATATTTATCAGGTTTTCAACATTGTTTTCGCTTTTGTATTTTTCCATATCTTCAATTGAGGCGTCATAGACATCCACTGCATAAACTGTTCCCTTGTGATTGTAATCTTCAAGAATTTTGATTGCATTATGGCCATCACCGCATCCGGCATCCATAATTGTCTCATTTCCATTTAAATTTAGCTCTTGAATGATTTCATCTGAATCCAGGAAAAAAGCGCTTGAAAATCCATGAGCCCTATGTCCGTTTTCAGGCATCATCATATTATCACCTAAGTAATAATATCTAAAAAATAGTATATAATTATTGTCAATGTGAAAATTAGTAAACAACACTTAAAAATTAGTTAAAATAAGAAAAAAAAGTTATAAGAGGATTATTTTTTCCAGGTTTGTTTTACTCCTCTTCCTCTTTTACTACCAGGTTTGGTATAACTTCTTTTTTGTCTGGTTCTTCTGTTAGTTCCTTTAACTTTTGCCATATTTTCCCCTCCTTAAAATTTATCATTACAAAATTAGAATTAAATCTATAACAAAAAAATATTTGTTTTCGTGATGTTTTTAGACTGCATTATCTTTTCGGCCCTTTCAAGATAAGGGGTGTCTTCAAATGCAAGGATTTCACCGTTTTTGACAAGATCAACATCATCAGTGTCATCTGCAATGGATATTGTTACAATATCAGGATTTAAATCACATCCAGAGTACCCTATTGCTGAGACAATTCTTCCCCAATTAGGGTCTCCTCCAAATACTGCAGACTTGAATAAACTAGAGGATATGATTGATTTTGCTGCAAGACGTGCATCCTCATCATTCCTGGCATTGCAGACATTGGCTTCAATGAATTTGGTAGCGCCCTCACCGTCACGGGCCATCTTTTTGGCAAGGTCGATGCACAGGTAATCCAATGCTTCCTGGAAGTTTGAATCGATTTCACCGTTCTTTACGACTTCAACGCCTGATGCACCGTTTGCCATCAGCAGACATGTATCGTTGGTACTTTCATCCCCGTCTACGACAATCATGTTGAAACTGATATTCGCTGATGCCTTGAGTGCCTTTTTGATTTCATCTGCAGGAATTACTGCATCGGTTACAATGAAAGACAGCATTGTACCCATATTTGGAGCAATCATTCCGCTTCCTTTGGTGATTCCAGCAAGTCTGACTGTTTCACCGGAAGTTAATGTGACTTCCAAAGCGCATTCCTTTGGAAATGTATCTGTAGTCATGATGGCCTTGGCGGCTGCAAGTGAGTTTTCAGGATCGTTTCCAAGCTTTGACAATGATTCATAAGCCACCTTGGAAATGATGTCTATAGGCATTTCACGTCCTATGACCCCTGTTGATGAAATTGCTATCTCATCCTTAGGTATTTTCAAGTCCTTAGACACAAGTTCAACTAATGTCTCACAGTCCTTAAATCCCTGTTGGCCTGTAAAACAGTTGGCATTTCCACTGTTGACAAAGACAGCTGAAATGATGCCTTTTTTTAAAACGTTCTGAGTGTACTTAACAGGAGCTGCAACCACTTTGTTTGAAGTGAAAACTGCTGAAGCAGTGCTGTTTGGTGAAACAATTATAGTGACACCATATTTTCCTTCACGAGCCCCTGATACTTTAAGATTTTCAATTACTGAAAATCCTCCATCAAGTTCTTTAATAAAATTCATAAAAATCACAAAAAATCATGTTTCATTTTCTTTTATATATTGCGTATCAATCAGTGATGAGCCATTCTCGTTATAGTCTATTCCGTCAACTTCCTTATCATAAATGACTTCATTTGCAGTTATATTCTTAGTCATTTCCTCTGTTACATTCTCAAAATGAGGCTGACCGTCATTACCGTCATCAAAACTGAGAGATACACCCATTCCTGCACCTATGACAAATGCGACCAATGCAATTATCACAATGAACATGAGAGTTCCGCTGCTTTTTCTTGGCTGTTTGGGTTTTCTTTGCCTTTGCTTCATAGGCCTGGACGGACGATTATTGAACTTATTTTTACCTCTTCCAAATTTTCTTTTGGAAGTATTTTGGCGACCATTTCCTGATCTTAAAACTCTTTTATCGTCTTTTTTTCGTCTCATGATTTTTCTCGTCTTAATTGATTAAGTGATAACCGCATAAATTAGGGCCAGAATAACCCCTATAAAACTGAACATTCCAAGTCCCAAAATTGACATCACATAAGCAAATATGAATACGAATGCAAATACCCCAATCAATTTCGGTTTCTCGTTTTCCACCAGATTAATGAGAGTCCTTGTAAATTCGGATGGAATATTATAAGCATATAAACCGTTGGCCAATTCAAAAACAACCAATGACAATGGAGAAGTTGAATCCAAATCGTCTACAAGCTGAGCCCTTTCTCCTGCTTCACGTCTGCTTCTTCCAACACCTGCCCTGATTTTTGCACCGTTATCCAATGCAAACCATGCTGCATCAAGACCTGCACGAATCGCCAAATCTTTTGAAGGGAATTTTGCAATGAAGTCATCTCCACCTTCCCTGTAGCCTTCGAGCTCTCCTTCACATTCGGTTTCGATGAAATTTTTGATTCCTGTCATCAATTCCACCAGCTGATTCCTTCCGTTTTTGTTGATGAATTTGGTGGAATCAATCAAGTCAATGAACAGATAATTTTCCAGGTCAACCGGTCTTGATTCCTGAAGAAGGAACGGTGAATCAAATACCAACGCATATTCTCCACCTAATTTGGTAAATGCGATTCCAGGAAAGCTTCCGACACTTTGAGTATAATGAATTGCCCTTTCAATTGAAGCGGCACCAGTCATCCCCACAGCAGAGATTATTGGAATTCCTTCAGACAATCCTATTCCAATCAATTCAATAGCTACACGGATTGCATCGTTTTTACTTAGCATTCTTGCAACAAGCTCTGTAGCTGTCTTTTCCACAATTTCTCCCTTTTCGTTTTGAATGATTTTGACAAAAATGTCAATCAAACGGGAAGGATGCGGAAGCTCAATGTAGAAATAACGGTCACTACCCATGATAATGTTACTTACCAGCGCATATTCTTCAATCTTATTTTCCGCCGGTTGCAATTCATGAAAAGTATAATCCTTTGGAAGGTTTTCGGCACCTACATCACGAACGAGGTTTTCCAAGATGGAGTCGGATGTGATTTCAGCCTTTTCAAGCTCAAATAGAATGGTCTGAGTATAATTGAATAGTTCCACATACTCAGTTTCAAGTGAGTTTGTTGGAAAAAATTTTGTTCCCACCGCAATCGGATTGAGCTTTGTTGTGAGTCGGATAATAAACCTAGTTAAACTATTAACCATCCAAGTCTCCTCCTCTTTCCAGTTCTATTTCAAAATCACCAGGCTTTTCCAATAGCATGTCAGGTTTTACGGATACAAATGGGAATTTCCAAGATCCAAGTCTTCCGGCAATTGTGCTTGCGATATTTCTTGAATTCCTTTTGATGAACACTTCATCATGTTCGCTTACGCGCACTAGAATGTTATATGGTGCAGTTTCAGTAACTTCATCTGCAAGCAGTATGTTCAATTCAAATGTGCCCGGTCTTGTAAACAAATCATTTCTTACTGCGATTAAAGGTTTTTTCTCAAGACCTAACCTGTCTGCAATGGTAACTGAAATGTTACCTGCATTTTTCACAGCAATCTTATAATCTTTAGGATGTACCAATACGAAAATAACATATGGTGCGGCGATTTCCACATCATCCACCATCTCCACAATCTTATTGAACATAGGTATTTTGGAAAAGATGTTTTCCAACCGTGATTCTGCATTATTTTCATTGTCGATACGGATGATAGCCTGTTTGGCTATGTTTAATGGGGAAATTTCCAGACCTTCTTTTCCTGTGTAGATTTCCCATTTTTTAAAGTTTAATTCCTTGATAATTTCGTCACAAATGTGCTGTAAGATGTTTTTATCCTTTTTAGGTTTTTTCGGTTTTCCAAAAGTGAGTCTGCCATGATCAATTATGAACGGTATTCTCATGGAGGCAATGTTTCTAAATTCGGCAGCATAATCTCTGAATTTATCATTTGATAGGACTTTTGCTTTTTCACGAGTTGCAATATCCAATATAAAATGATCTGCATCATTTCCCGCTGGAACTTCTTCCACATTGTCACTTTCCAGCAATTTTGCAAATTTTTCCTTATCATCAATATCATGACGAAGTGATGCATCAGCAATAATTACAAATTCATCTTCACTTTCTTCCAATGCTTTAACAGCAGCAAGAATATTGGACATTTGAGGTTGTCCGTTCTCATTTTTAACATGATGAGCTACATTAGAAGCATCTACGACCACTTTCATAATATCACCTAAAAATTCAATTCAGTTTATTATATATATTTTATTCTTATATTTAAATTTAATTTATAATTTATTTCTTGGATATTTTCCAAATAAAAATTTTTCGCCATTTACTTCATTTAAATAGATTTCAATCTCATCTTCTGAGATGTTATAAACATTATATGAGTTTTTATTTTTGCCTCTGAGTTTTAAAGAGGAGAGAGACCCTGCATTGACAATAAGGGTTTCATTTATTTTCCATATATTTGGAACATGCTTATGTCCGGACAAGACCAAATCGACCTCATGAGTTGTCAGGGTTTTTAGAATATCTCCCGCATCAGACAAAACATTGCGTTCACGTCCGGTCTGAGGTATGGATACAACATGATGGTGCAGAGCAACAATGGAGAAATTTTCATTGATTACACATTCATCCAACTGATGTTCCAGCCACATGTGCTGAGGGGTTCCGACATGCCCCTTGTCCTCATCTGGAGAGCTGCTGTCAAGTCCCATTACTGTGAAATTACCATCCATTGTTAATTTCCAGCTTTTTTCACCGACCAACTCTTCAAATGTCTGATAACCAAGATTACGGGCATCATGATTTCCCGGAACTGCAAATAATGGGGCTTCAAACATTTCCAAATATTTTGTTGCCTTTTCAAATTCGACATAATAACCGTGTTCGGTCAAATCCCCTGTTAAGATTATCATGTCCGGCTGCAAATTGTTAATCTCATTCACGGCCTTTATGAACATTTCCTCATCAAAGGTTGCATCGGAAATGTGCAAATCGGAAATGTGTGCAATCAAAGTCATGTTATCTATTGATTCAATTTCATGATGGCTTCTGCAAGGTCGCCTTTACATTCTTCTAAAGCCTGTCTTGCCTCATCTTCACTGACGCCAGCGCTGTTAGCCACCATTTCCACATCTTCATCAGGAATTTCTACTTCATATTCCAATTCCACTTCACGGGCCTTACCTTCGATTTGATAGGTTTCCTGTCCCATCACATTCATTAGACTAACACTAGGATTATCGATGACTAATTCCTTATCTTCAAAACGGATTATGACTTCAAGGGCTCCTGGAAGGTCTTCCATTTTCATGCCCATCTTTTTCATTTGTCTTTCCATCTGCTTCATCTGTTTTTTGTTCATGCCAGGTATCATAATAAAATCCTCATATAAACTAACTATTAATAAATATATAGTTTAATATTATTAAAAGTTACTTAATTTTCGAATCCGTAGATTTCAGTTTCGAAGGTTTTTGCGACATCCTTCAAAACATCCGGAATATTGATGGATTGAGGACATTCCTCTATGCATATTTCACATTCGATGCAATCGGAAGCTATTCCCACGCCATCAAGCTTGGAATAGTTGAGATAGGCATTTCCGAACTGTGTCCATTCATCTATTTTCAGCATTTTATGCTTGTTGTATAAATCAAAGAGTCTTGCGATGTCTATTTCCTCAGAACATGACTCGACGCAGTATCTGCATTTTGTACAGTCAACAGTGATGTTGCTGTTGATGATTTCTGAAACCTCATCAAGGATTTGGAGTTCCTCATCATCCAAAGGATCCGCATTCTTGAATTCCTCGATGTTGTTTTCAAGCTGTTCAAGATTGCTTGCACCGGTAAGGACAACGCATGCATCAAGATTGGCCACGAATCTCATTGCCCATGAAACAACTGACCTGTCTGGATTGTGTTGTTTCATCAGTTTTTCAGCATCTTCAGGAACATCGGCCAAAAAGCCGCCCTTATACGGTTCCATAATCATTACCTGCTTGTCATATTTTTTGGCGACTTCAAGACATTTCTTCGCTTCGATGTTTTCATCTTCCCAGTCAAGATAGTTTATCTGAAGCAGAACAAATTCGAGTTCAGGATGCTCGAATAGGATTTCCTCCAGAAATTCAGCATTACCATGAGTGGACAATCCGATGTGCTTGATTTTTCCTTCCTTCTTTTTATTTTCTATAAAAGAGTATAAATCAACATTCTTCCAGGCGGTTTCAGTGAATCCGCTCACGTTATGAAGCATGTAATAATCAAAGTAATCTACTCCACAGTTTTCCAGTTGCTGTGCAAACAGCGGTTCCAGTTGGGACTCCTCTGTGATAACAAACAACGGAAGTTTTGTAGCTATTTTAAATGAATCACGTGGATATCTGTCAACAACGGTTTTTTTGAAGGCCGGTTCGCCTGCCCCTTCATGATAAACGAATGCAGTGTCAAAATAGTTGAATCCGGCATCCATGTATGCATCTACCATCTTATTAACATGTTCTATGTCAATGCTTGTCTGATCATTTTCATCCAAAAGTGGAAGTCTCATCATTCCCATACCTAGCTTAGTCATACAAATCAACCTCTATTATAATATTATAATCAAATAATTAATTAATGTATTCAATCATGAAAAATCATCAATTCTTGAATAAATATTTAAATAACATTTATGATAAGTATTTTCATGAGCGAAAATCGATGCACATGGGCAGGAAACGACGAAGTTTATATAAGATATCATGATGAGGAATGGGGAGTTCCAACCCATGACGACAAGGAACTGTTTGAGATGCTTGTTTTGGAGTCTTTTCAGGCAGGACTGTCATGGATTACTATTCTCAAAAAGAGAGAAAACTTCAGAAGGGCCTTTGATGAGTTTGATGTTAGAAAAGTGGCCGGTTATGATGAGGCAAAGGTTGAGGAACTGCGGCTGAATGAGGGCATAATCCGCCATAAGGGAAAAATCAATGCGGCCGTCAACAATGCGCAGGTGTTCATTGAAATACAGGATGAATTTGGAAGCTTTGACGACTACATCTGGGGATTTACAGACGGTGAAATAATTAAAGCCGAGTTTTTAACAGAATCCAAATTGTCCAAACACATCTCAAAGGACCTGAAAAAGAGAGGCATGAAGTTTGTCGGCCCGACAATAATATATTCCTATCTTGAATCCATTGGCGTGATTGACAATCATCAGGAATGTTGCTTTAAATATTGAACTGCGAATCCATCGCAATAATTAGATTTAAAGAAAAAATCTATAAAATTATATTTAAAAAGGGACAAATCTTTGAGACCTGATTTCTTTAGCTAATTCTTTATATTCGCCACTTGGTGATTTATACATCTTTTTAACAATTTTAATTGCATCCTCACCTTCAATTACAGGTGATGGACTAATAGGTTTAGCCATTTTAATACTCCTCCATTTAATGCTCTAGAATAAGACCCTTCTTTGTGAATAAACTTCTTTCCAAAACTCTTTATCCTTTTCAGTAGGAGGTTCTTCCATCCATTCAAGAAATTCGATTGCATCCTTGCCTTCTAATTCAAGTGTTGGTCTAATCGGTTTAGCCATTTTAACACATCCTTTCAAAATAGTTTACTTGAATAATATCGGTCAAAATACTATTGATTTTAATCATTTAAATTATTTTCCTTTGATTAAAAAGCAATATTACAAAGTGAGAACAATTATTTAAAGTAAAATCAATTATTCCTCAAGCAGGATTATGTTTTCAGGATCCACCTTCAAATACTCTGGAATGACGAAATCATGCTCATGAATCTTCTTGTCGACTTTCCACCACAAACCGTTTGCCAGGGTTATTTCCCATTCAAAAGGCTTTTCCAGCTTGCTTGAATCATTTGTGCCAAAGACGTTCACCTCATCTTTGCCTGCAGCTGAAAAATCGTGCGCCCTTATTCCAATATGAGTGATTCCAGAGGAAATTTTCTCAGACACCTCGAATTCAACGCCCCAATCAATGGATTTGACATGATAGTCATCTATAATCTCGACTCTGGAGATGTTCTTGCATCCGGTAAGCCTTGCGACCTGAACCTTTCCGGGATTTTCAAACACCTCATGGGTGGGACCCTGTGCAATGACCTTGCCCTTGTCCAGTATTATTAGGTCGTCACAGAACTGGAACACCTCATCACGGTCGTGGGTCACAAGAATTGAAAATCCGTCAAAATCATCAAGCATCCTGACAAGTTCCAAACGCAGCTGCTCCTTTAGGAATGCATCCATTGCACTGAACGGCTCATCGAGCAATATCACATCAGGACCATATGCCAGAATACGTGCCAGAGCCACTCTCTGCTGCTGGCCTCCGGACAACTGTCTTGGATATCTTTTTTCAAGCCCTTCGAGATGGAAGCGCCTTATCATTTCAGAAACCCTTTTTTCATCACTGCCCTTGGACAATCCACAGGCAACATTTTCCTCAACTGTCATGTTTGGAAACAGCGCATAGTTTTGAAAAAGGTAGCCTACATTCCTTTTTTGAGGTTTCAAATTTATTTTATTATCTGAATCAAAATAAGTGGTTTCTTCATTTGTCTTTAAGCTTATAATGCCCTTATCAGGATTCACAATACCTGCAACGGATTTCAGTGTCATACTTTTCCCGCAACCGGAAGGACCGAGAATGCCCAGACATCCCCTTTTCAATTCGAAATCAACTTTCAAGTCGAATTCCTTGAGTTTCTTTTGGATATTTACCTTTAATGATTTGTCCATAATAATCCTTCCTCAGATATTTCTAAATTCATTTCCATTGCTTTTCCTTTCGCAACGAAACAAAATCCATGATAAAAATGGCTATGAATGCTATAATGACAATGAATATTACATAATTGAATGCATCTCCCATATTTCCTGCAGCCACTTCCGAATAAACTGCCATTGGAAGTGTTCTGGTCTGGTCTGCAATGTTACCCGCAAGCATCGCTGTTGCACCGAATTCACCTAATCCCCTCGCATATGCAAGGATTCCTCCGCTGATGATTCCCGGCAGCGCATTTGCAAACAATATTTTCCAGAAGATTTTCCATTCAGACATTCCTAAAGTGCGGCCCGCATCCAACAGGTTGGAGTCGACCTGTTCGAATGCTCCCCTGGAGGAACGATACATCAATGGAAAAGACATGACAACCGCTGCAATGACCGTTGCGGGCCATGAAAATGCAATTTTGAATGCAAAAAAGTCTATGAAAAAACTTCCGATCGGCCCTCTGACACCGAAAATATACAATAAAAAGAAACCCACTACTGTAGGCGGCAGCACAATCGGCAATGTGAAAATGCCGTCAAGCACTATTTTTATCGTGTCGTTTTTCATCTTTACAATGCCCCAAGCGACAATCAAACCCACAAAAAAGGTTATCAAAATTGAAACGCTTGCTGTTTTCATTGAGATGAAAATAGGGGACCAATCCATCATGTAGTTTCTCCGTTAATTTCTATATTATTCATTTGAACAATATAATATTAAAATTTATTTAAAAAAAAGGTTTTCATGAATAGAAAATCTATTCATGAATTGTGAATCCATATTCAACAAATATGTCTTTGGCTTCTTTGGTCTGCAAGAAGTCCATAAATGCTTTTGTAGCGTTTGAATCTGTTGAGTTTTTAAGTGCAGCTACAGGATATATAACTGGAGTTTTTAAAGTGCTATCTGGTGCTTCGCAAATTACTTTAACATCATCAGTTGATTTTGCATCGGTTGCATATACAATACCGCAGTCAGCAGATCCCTGAGCCACCTGGTTTAATACAGCAGTCACATCAGTGCCTAAAGATAATTTAGATTCAACATCATTCCAAATACCTGTGTTGTTCAATACCTCTTTGGCATATTGTCCTGCAGGTACGGATTCAGGATCACCTATAGCAATGTTGCCTTTAACATTTTTTAAATCATCAAATGAAGAGATGTTAGCGTTTGAGTCTTTTGGTACAATCAAAACGACTTTGTTTTCTAAAAATTGAAGATTGGTATCATTTGCAACTAAACCTTCATCAGCTAAAGCGTTCATCTGTTTGTTGGAAGCGGACATGAACACATCAGCTTGCAAACCGTTTTCAATTTGGGTTTGCAGGTCTCCACTTGAAGCATAGGTAGGTGTAACTTTTACACCAGGATATTTTTGTTCAAACATTGGAATTAACTTTTCATCAAAAGCGTTTTTCAAACTAGCTGCCGCAGCCAGATTAACTTCTTCTCCTTTTAAACTATCGTCAGTAGCATTGTCTCCTCCTAAAAAGTCAAACAAACCTGCAGAACAGGAACCAATTGAAACAACAGCAACAACAATAGCTATAATAGCAATAATTGCGATTTTATTAGATTTCATAACTATTCTCCCATATAAATAATACAAACAAGAAAAATTAAATGCAATAATTCAGACGAATATTTTAAAGCAAAATGAATAACATTATTATTCGATGTAATTTATTATTTACTTTCAATTATTCAAAAATCATTAATTGCACTTCATTCATCATGATTGACAATAATATGTTTAATAGCAATGACATATAAATATTTGCATATCGATGTAAATATGTTCATATCGCATCATGAAAAAATAGGTAACGCTAAAAAAAATGAAAGAAAATATTTGCATCGAGTTAACTGCAAATCTCATTAACAATAGCCAATGCATTCAGTGACCTTGGAAAGCCAATATATGGCAAAATAACCGTAATGGCTGAAACCAATTTCTCCTTATCGTTGCCTACACTTAAATTACCCTGAACATGGCCTCTTAACTGGTTTTCACACCCTCCCAACGTTGCGATGAACACAAAAGTGATGAGTTCCCTTTCGCAGTCGTTCAATCCGTCACGGGTGTAGAAGTCCCCGAAGCAGTATCCTTCCAAAAAAGTGTTGAAGTGCTTTTGGCCTTCCGGAGCATTGTCATTCATTGCCTGAATCATTTCAGCTCCAAAGTACCTGTCCTGGATTTCACGGCCTTTTTTGCGTCTGTTTTCAGAGGTTGTATTTGACCTTGGAGCTGAAGGCATCTCAATTCCCTTTTTGTCAAATACCTTGATTACGACTCCAAAGAAGTTATGGGCACGGCCAAAGCCGACATAGGGAACTGACTGATAGAGCAGTTCCTTCACCTCTTCGGGTGTGACGTATTTATTGACCGCTGAAAGCAAGATTTTTTTGAAAGCCTTTGGTGACTGGCAAGCGATTAAGGAAGCCAATGTCACTAAAACAGATTCCTTTTCAGATAATGTTGAGTATTCATGCACTTCATCAAATGCGAAGTTCTTGAATATCTCATGAAATTCAGGGTCATTTTTCCTGATTCTTCCAAAATTATCAAACAAATCATCCATATTATCACCAGGTTCCTAAAATCAACTCTGAGAAAGGAACTGAAATATATGCCTCGATAGGAGCTGCAATAATCAACAGTATGGTTGCAAAAATCATTAGTATCACACTTTGAACCAAAGCCTTCTTTGATTTGTCAAATGCCTCTGAAACACCATGGGTTTCACTGCTTATCATCGCCCTGATGAATCTGCATATGAACAGGAACAACAATATCCCCGCCACGGATTGAATGACAGTTGCGGTCAATTCAAGTATTCCATGAGGAATCAGGTAGACGATGAATTTCATACCTCCATTTGGTAACACTTGACTGAACAATTGTCCAATTAATCCCATATTGATTCCATTGTAGAGCAATGAAACAATTGCCGGAATCCCAATGAATATGGATCCGACATATACCAGGATGCCGCTATATTCGTTATTTATGAAAAGGTCAACAGCACTTGCGTTTTGCATCGCAGCAGGAGTTGATGATGACATGTTCTGAAATTCAGATAATGTGGCGCCAATAGGGCCCGCAGACAGAATCCATGCTCCTACAATACAGATTATAAAGAATACATATAACCCAATGATTAATTTCTTATTGTCTTTTAAGCTTTCAATCAACAAGCCTTTAAATTTTTTTAGAATATCCATAATAATAATTTGGATGAGCATATTTAAATAGTTAATAAGATGATGTGAATATATTAAAAAATAAGTTAAAATAGAAAAATCCAATGTCTACAACATGTTTTACACATGTTCGAACAGATAGACATTGAAACACATCTATTAATAAAGACCTAAAAATTGTTTTAAAGGTGAAATATTGCTTTAACTTCGTAAAATTTACTTCATCATATAAACTCACAAATGGCCATATAATCATGACATGAAAAAATTAGAACAATCCAAATCACTTACGTATGATTTGTATCCTAAGATACGTTCCATTTATATATTGAACCTCTCCGGCTTGTAGAAGCCGGAGATTCTTAGGCCATGCCTATTTTTTCGTCAAAGCATTTCCATTCATAATAATATGTGGATTTTCCTTGAC
>NZ_ONER01000017.1 GCF_900316895.1 uncultured Methanobrevibacter sp.
ATAACCGTTATCATCAGTTGTTTTAATGTATTGCTTATTGTTTAATGTGAAAGTGACCTTGACATTTCTTGCAACATTACCATTGTCGTCAAATACGCGAACAGTATAGTATTTGCCTGCTCCATAATACATTGTCAAATCCTTATTTTCACTGATTCTTGCAGAAACTTTAAGATTTTGAGTTTTTACCTCACCAGTTCCATAATTGATAATTTTAATAACGTAATTACCAGTATTTAAATCAATATTTAATTTAGCAGTGCCATTTTTATCAGTGGTTAATTTATAAATCTTTGAGGCAATTACCATATCTATTTCAGTGTCCTTTAAAGGATTTCCCTTTTTATCAAGCAGCTTGATTTCATATTGTGAATTTAATGTCCTGGTTGCATCACTTGATATTATTGAAGAAAAAATTTCAACGGTTGATAATATTGAAGTTCCATGATAGTCCTCATCTTCATTAAATAGAATGTTAATCTCATGGTTTCCAATGACCGGCAGAACAATCACAGCAACGCCATTTTCGTCAGTCCGATTTTTGAATATTTGATTGTTGATTATGAATTGAACGTCCTTATTTTTAACTGTAAGATTATTTGTCACATCTTTTAAAACAACTGAAAAATAATTACCATAATAAAATTCATTGCCACTTAGGATAGTTAAATTAGTGTCATAATAAATATAAAACTCATAAAAAATATCATCGCATTCATAAACATAACTATTTAAAAATGCCCTGACACTATGGTTTCTACTTTTGAATTTGCCAAAAGTGAATGTACATTTCCCATTTGTTGTTTTCTGCCTATATAATACATCATCAATCAACAGGTACACATATTCTTTTATTGGTTGAGACAATTCGATGCTGAACTCAATATTATCCCTGACTTTCAAAGACATATTGACTTTAGTTTTAGATACATTTAAATTAGCATCTTTATTTGATGAATCATATCTGTATGTGGCATCATTATAACTGACAGATATTGTCTTGTAACCAGCTTCAGAGAATAAATATGAAAATTTGGCAATTCCCTCATTTACACTAACACTTTGAGTTTTATTTTCCATATTAAATGTAACAACACCCTCAGGAACAGGATTGTTGAATTGGTCTTTAATTAAAACCGTAATTTTAACAGGATTTGTTTGATTTTCTATAATTACCTCCATAGTAGTGTTAATCAATGATATAATGATTGATGTTGAATTGGCTGATGAATTATAGATATATCCATCGTCTTTAAATGTAGCAGAAATATTATTTAATCCTTTTTTGTCAAATATATGACTCAAGTAGGCATGACCATCATAAACATTGACATTATAATCTTTACCATCAATTCTGAAAACTACAATACCCCTATTTACTCTTTTACCATATTCATCAATAACATTTGCAGTAATGTTAATTGGATTATACTCGTTTGAAACATTCAGTGAAATTGAAGTGCTGATTAATGAAACATTGATTAAAATTGAATTGTAAGATGTATTATAACATTCATATCCATCATAATATGCAGTCACATTATTTAATCCAAAATTAGTGAATGTATGATTTAAACTAGCAATTCCGTTTATAATACCAACAGTATAGTTTTTACCTTCTATATTGAAGATAACACTACCATAATTTACCGGATTACCATCGATATCAGATACATTGGCCACAATAGTAACTGCATTATGTTTTGTGAGATTATTCAGATTAGCAAATGTGATTATCAAATCTTTTGAATACAAAGCATAATCATTTGAGTCGACATGGCCTATTTTGCTAAATGATACTGTATAGTTATTGATTCCTACATGAATTGGCACATCCGATAGTTTGGCAACACCATCTTGAATTGGAACAACATATTCATTTCCTGAAACATTAAATAGAACATTACCTTTGTTTACTACATATCCCCATTCATTATAGACAGTAGCAGCTAAATCCAGTAGGTCCAATCGGATATTTTCTAATTTAACATCAACACTTGTAGTGATTGGATTTAAAACAGTGAATGCCTTAATGCATGCAACCTGTGAATTGTAAGTGTGTGTGGAATATTTCCATTCCAATTCATAAAAGTCGGTCCAGTTTTGACCATCATAGCTTAAAAATGAGGTATTTTCCTTATAATAATATTTTTTGAAGCTGACTCTTTCCGAAATTGGAACTCCTGCTTCACCATCAACTGTTATGTTAAATACAATTTCAAAAGTGTCACCTGCCATCAATGGAATGATTTCATTAAGATTGAATGTGAAATAGCCCGGTTTTGAAAATCCTGATTGTGTGAGCTTTAGCTGATTATTTACATAAATTGAAAATGTATAATTAGTATTTTTTTCAAACATTGTTGAAACTGCAGCCAGATATTCATTTTCGGTTGCATTGAATATATTCTTGTACCAGACAGTGCTTGAAGAGTTTAGGAAGAAATCTGATTTGCCCTGAATGTCATATTGGTAGTTTTTATCGAATCTTATAGTATCATTCAGGATGAATGTGAAAACTGAATCTGTATTGCCAATCGGAGCGCAAGTAGTATCATAATAAGACACATAACCGTAACCGTGGTCTCTCCAATTTTCCCCCCAACTGTTTTTTATTATCCATCCACCCTTTCCAGGAGCATTGTTGAATACAAGATCATCATCCCATCCAACAATTACAATAGCATGATTAGGCTTATGATTATCTGAATAATATTGCTTGCCATATTTATCAAAACTAGCATAAATGGATGTATAAACTGCACCATAAGTCATTAAAGCCCGTTTTATTTCATCATTATCTGTGAAATTGTTTCTTTGAATGAACAATACATTTTGAACATGCATTAAACTATTTAAAACTTTGGAAAATAGGGTATTTAATATATATTTATCATCACTTTCCAAAATAGGACCCAACCAACTTATGAGGTAGTTATAGCCCATTGAAGCGATTCCTCCAGTATTGGTTTCATAATTCCATCCGTAATCACTGAATGATCCGAATATATTCTTCAAATTAGACTCTGACAAGTCCAAATTATCTCCTAGAGCTTTGAGTATACAGGATTCAAGTGTAGCGAGAGTAGCGAATGCCCAGCAGTTACCGTTACTGCCCTGATCTTTTACAGAGGTGACATAACCCAACTGCCTCAAATCATATCGGGATGGAAAATCAGTGATTTCAGTTGAATCATAATTATATAATGTATAATTGTTAT
Organism: uncultured Methanobrevibacter sp.; assembly: GCF_900316895.1. Taxonomy (GTDB): domain Archaea; phylum Methanobacteriota; class Methanobacteria; order Methanobacteriales; family Methanobacteriaceae; genus Methanocatella. The sequence goes on from NZ_ONER01000017.1 coordinate 3,222, forward strand.
TGCCTATGAACAGGTTTATTTCCATGGTTTCATAGAAGTCATCCGGACTTGAATAATTATTATTTTCAACGGTAGAATTGAGATTATAGAATAAATACAATGACTTAGGAGTGTTATTAACAAATGAGTTATCCTTAATTAAGTTATATTCTGATGCATCAACAAACAGTGCACCTCCATTATCTGCAGAATTGTTTATAAAATTCGAATTGATAACACGAACTGACTTATCATTAAAAGAATAGACAACACCCCCATCAACATCAGCCTTATTATTTCTAGAAGTGACATTATTTAGATTTAAAGTGGTTCCAATAGTAGTGATTGCTCCTCCAAACAGCTCAGCATAATTGTTGATAAACAAAGAATCCTCAATATTCAATGAACCTGATTTAACATAGATTGCACCACCCGATACGGCAACATTATCTGAAAAAGTACAATTTTTCAAGGTGATGTCACCCATATTTGAATTGATTACTCCACCATACATTTTTGAGCAGGAATCATTAAAAATTGAATTGTATGCGATAAATTTTCCGTTGTTTGTAATAGAAGAACCGATAAAAGTCACATTATAAAGTGTCAAGGATTTTGAAACTACAAATCGTGCATTATCGACTATGGTATTTGTTGCTGATTCTCCAATAATGGTTACATTATTTACAGTCAATCCACCATTTAGGGCATATTCTCCACTAGCCAAATGAATAACAGAGTTATCGTTAATCCTATTTGTAGTCAATTCTTTATAGGGAGTATATATTGAACCGTTCCCGTCATCATTTTCAACATTAGCATCGAAATAATAGTCATCGCCAATCACATTACTTTCATCACTTACCTCCAAAGCTGTCTGATTGTCCATTGCATATGTTGCCGGTATCAAAATCAGCAGACATAAGAGTGAAAATAATGCTATTAATTTATAATTTTTCAAGCCATATCCCCCGTTTTAACAATTTTGTCAAATAAAATTATAAAACGATTTATAATATATCTATATTTGGCTTTAATATTATAAATAGTTGTTTTAAAAAAAGGAAATATTTAATTAATGAAGTTGAATTGCTCTTCATTAATCAAAAGATAATTTATCAGCTCGGATGAATCAAGATTCTCCCGATACAAATCGACTGCTGTGATTTGTGAGTTATGGTATGTCCTGTAATACAGGATTGCCTTGTTGGTGTTGTAGCAGGAAGTGTATATTGTGTATTCATACAAATCGGGATCATCTATGAATGTGCAGCCGTTCTGCTGCTCGACTGAGCCCAGAATATGGAAAAACTGACCTACACTGCTTGCCTCATCATTATCCGAATAGGAATTTGCACGGGTAAATGCAACCTTTGCAAATCTTGAAGCTGATGACAAGTCACCCGGAAGGCCTATCGCACCCATACCTCTTGAGTACTCCTCCAAATCAACGCCAAATGTGTTTTCAGGATTTTTGTTAGACAATCCCCTATAGTTATTCAGGTAAAACAGCTGCTTGTCAAAAGGAGGATTGTTGGTCAAAACGCCGACAGGATTGTCATAGACCTTCAGGCCGTCGGCCAAGGGTTCAACGACAATGGCTTCAACCTCATCGGAAATCATCCAGTGAAGCGGGGACAGTGGAAGCTCATCGGCAAAGTTAATGTTTACAAGATTGATTTTTCCTAATGCCTCACGGGCTTCAGACACACTGGAGCAGGTCCCAAGCAGATAAGGAATCAGCTCAAAAGGAGTGATATTAACCATATCCTCTTCAAATTCCCTGTAGACCGCATTTCCAGCAAAGTTCAGACCTGCAATAGCCAATCCCTTTTCATTGCATGCATCATAATATAATGGATACTCGTCAATGCCTGCAGCTATTCCGATTATAGCGTAATGGGTTTTAATATCATCTATTTTTCTGAATTTAAGCTCATAATTTCTTGGAGTAACGGTTACCCTTTCGTTATAGGATATTTCATAGTCAAAGTTACGGCCAAAATAATGATTGTCCGTTATATAATTACTTGCTGTGCACATTTTATCACCTTATAAAAAATTTGAATATTTCAAAGCCCTTTGCTTGATATCTGCAAAGGTATCATCAATCAGCAGTTCTCCATCTTTAAATACTGTCTGAAGGTAATCTTCACCTTCACTATCAATTGAAACTGTTCTGAAGGAACTGTTCTCTCTTATTAGCTTGAATCTTCCTGTCTTTGATTTTTTACTTGAATCGAGAGGATTCTTGAATATGTCATGCCAGACACCGTCACGCAATTGGGCTGAACATTTGAATGCGTTTCTCTGGGTGTCACGATTGACGGCTGTGTGCAATCCTCCGCCCATACCGAATATGATGTTCTGGGCTGCCCATCCGGCGGATTTCATGGCAAACAATATGTCACGGATTTTCTGATAGTTCAGTCCGTCACCCCATAAGAGTCCTATGTTCAAGTCAAAGACCTTATAGCCCTTGTCGGTGAGATGGCTTCCAAAGCCTTCAGAAAGCAGATTCAGACAGTCAATGGTTGTGGATACAGGCTCACCGCTGTCCGGCCTGAATACGACCTTGTTATCCTCACCATCCAGGAAATTCAGAATGGCCTCATTAAGTTCTGTTCCGGATTTTCCGGCTTCTTCGAGGAAGTTCCTGTAGTTGTATGAATCTATAACCAGTGACAGGACTCCATCCTTTGCATTATCGATTACATTGAGAATCTGTGAAATTTCACCTTCAGGACCGAGAGATGTCATTACGCTGTGTTCGGTTGCCTGGACTGAAAATCCATATAGGTTGGAGTCGTTGTAATAGTTTTCAGGTATTGTCAGTGCCGCAATGGTGTCTGTTCCAGAAAAGCTGAGCAGATGAGCTGATCCGGAAAGCATTGAGGATTCGGTTGAAGTCGCACCCCTGTATCCGAAATCATGCAGCATGAAGTCAAGATTATCCTTAACGGAACCTGTCACTTCAAGATAGAAATTGCACAGTTTCCTGACCTCCGCTGAAAGGGTTGCTACAGTTGAAGGGTACCAGACCTGCAACAAAAGAGGTTCCAAGTAATTAGGCAGCCAATAAGACTTGTCATCGGTGTTTTCGACTGTCATCAGTGCATTTCCTACATCAACAGGAGTTCCTTCCGCAACAGCCTTTATTTCAATCGGCAAATGGCCGTCATGTTCGTCCAAAATATATTGCCAGCCATCCCTGTTGAAGATATCCGGACCGATATGATTGGCAATCAGGTTATCGGCTTCGTCAATTTTTTCCTGAGTGACAATCTGGCCTTCAAGATATTTCTTGATGATATATTGAAGTCCGTAAAAAATTGTTTTGTTAAACTCAGCACCTACTCTACTTTCAAGGTATGAATAAATCTTTTCAGTGCCTTTAGGATAGAAATAGTGATGAGTTACCTTATAACTGTCTGTTAAAAGACAAATGTTTTCTATCATAATATCACTTTTTAATAGATATTAGATAGTTGAATAATATAAATGTTACGAAAAAAAGAAAAAAAGAAAAGAAACTAGATGTAACTAGTGTCTTGTTTTCTGAAGTGTGCTTGTGGGTGATCGCATAATGGACAAACTTCAGGAGCTTCTTTTCCATAATGGATGTATCCGCAGTTGTTACATTTCCATGCGATTTCTTCATCTTTCTTGAATACTTTGTCAGCTTTGATTTTGTCAGATAATGCGTTGTATCTGTCTTCGTGTGCCTTTTCGGTTGCACCTGCTGCATCGAATAATGCTGCAATGTCATCAAAGCCTTCTTCACGTGCGGTTTCTGCAAATTCTTTGTACATTACGGTCCATTCATGGTTTTCACCTGCTGCTGCATCTGCAAGGTTGGTTAAAGTGTCAGGCACTCCTCCACCATTCAATAATTTGAACCAGATTTTTGCATGTTCTTTTTCATTGTCAGATGATTCTTGGAAAATTTCTTTAATTTCAACGTAACCATCTTTTTTAGCTTGGGATGCGTAAAATTCATATTTTACACGTGCTTGAGATTCACCAGCGAGTGCTGCTTTTAAATTTTCTTCGGTTTTAGATCCTTTTAAATCTGCCATTTTATCATCTCCTTTTGTATAATATTAATCATATGATATTTATAGTTTTAGTAACCAAACAGTTACAAATCACCAGGTTAGAACTTCCCTATCAATTTTGAAATCCTCATATGAGATATAGGCAACATTCCGGTCGCCTTCAAAAATCTTCAATGCCAAATCCTCTTCAACGCTTGAGATATAATCCTTCAGCTCCTCATAGGCATTCCATTTAATCGAATGCTTCATGAACTGATTTGCGGGAAATTCCCATCTCAGGTTATCTCCCTGATAATACTGGATTATTCCATCGGCATACTCCTTTGCCTGCTCGTCAAACAGGTAGTCTCCATCAACCAGCCCCCTTATTGATACATCATTATGTCGGGGGTGCCTGATTAAAAATACGACCATTTTGTTCATTGAATCACAAAATTAAAAAAAGAAAAAAAGTTAAAGAGCTTATTTGAAGTTGGTAGCTCTTTCTTCGAAGTGTGCTTTTGGAAGTCCACATACAGGACATTTTTCAGGTGCGTTAGGTCCTGAAAATACGAATCCACAGTTTTCACATTTCCATTCGATGTCTGCTTCTTTGTTGAATACTTTATCGTTTTCAACATTAGCGAGTAAGGTTCTGTATCTTTCTTCATGTTCTTTTTCGATTGCTCCTACTTTTTCAAATAAGAATGCAATCATTGGGAAACCTTCTTCTTTTGCGGTTTCTGCGAATTCTTTGTACATGGAAGTCCATTCTTCGTTTTCACCGTCTGCTGCTGCGTTGAGGTTTGCTATTGTGTCTGGAATTTCTTCATCGTGTAATAATTTGTACCAGATTTTAGCGTGTTCTCTTTCGTTTTTAGAGGTTTCCATGAAAATATCGTGGATTTGAACGTAACCTTCTTCTTTTGCTTTTGCAGCAAAGTATTGGTATTTAGTATGTGCTTGGGACTCACCAGCAAAAGCTGCTTGTAAGTTTGCTTCAGTTTTTGTACCTTTTAATTCAGCCATTTTATACATCTCCATTATAAATAATTGAAGTATCTATTCTATATAGAATAATATTATATATAGAAATTATCATTTAAAAATTTATTGTAAAATATTAAAAATTAAAAAAAAAGATAGCTTAAAAAATATTTAAGCTATGTCTGAATATAACAATCCTGTTGCCCTTGCAGCAAAGAACACCAGGTATGGAGATACAATAATTGAAAGAATAGCTATTCCATTAAGGTAACCGTTCAATCCATTTATTATTGCATTGATAACAGCAATAATCACAAAAATCAGAATTACAACAACAATAACTTTTCCGTATCCAATTCTTCCAATATCCCTGAATGCTTCGGGAATGTTCACTGCCTCTCCAATGCTTTCGGTTTTTGCAAGTCTTGATTTACCCATAGTTTGGATAAATGAAAAGAGTATAAGAAATATGAATGCAACAATTCCTGTAATCATCAAAGCGGTTCCGAAAGTTAATAGTATTGTTTGCGGAACAGCATCAGCGACAGCCACTGTGGCATTGGCCGGAGCAGACATTGATGCCATCATCATTTTGTTAACAACTGTATAAGCAACTCCAAATAGGTTTGTGGCCCATGCAACAATCAAGATAACAATAGCTGGAATAATGAAGTAAACGATGTTTACAACCAAATATTTGATACCGGTTATCAGGTTTCCTTTCCAATTGAATTCAGGTACCTTTTCATCATGCTCAATTCCTGACTTAATAATGCTTATCTGATATCCCATAATTATAAATCCTACAATCAATCCCACAACGAATAGAATAAGACCTAGGATAAAGATTAAAGAGTTATTTGCCAATCCTACACCAAATAAGATAAATCCAAAAGTTACTAACAATCCTGCAACTATTGCCAATACAATATATATTGCAAGTTTGGCCAAATCAGTTGAAGGAAATATCATAGCTTCCTTAATTATTTCCATTATTTCCATTTTTTCACCATTTATTTAAAATTAATCACTCTAATTGAGCTATGAATATTTATTCATATCCTAATATATAAACTTATTAAAAAATCACGTGAAAAGTAATAATGAATGGTTTAAATTGATTAAAAAAAAAGAAGAAAAGAAGATGAATAGAATTATTCATCTACACCGAAGGATTTTTTGAGCAATTCAGCGTTTACAAATCCTTCCTTATACATTTTACCGGTAGTTAAATCATTGATAACTACTTCTGCAGGAGCGAACATTCCCTTATCGATTTGGTAGAAGTCAAATCCTGCATCTTTAAATACGTCGAAGAATGGTTTACCATATCCATCAGCTGCGGAAGATGGTAATTGAGCAGCTACAGCAGCAATGTCATCTCCTTCTTCGGATTCAACATAGTAGTAGGTTCTTCCACCGAACAATACTGCATCGTTGGTTTTTCCCATTGCCTTTAAGCCGTCTGGGTCAACAGGTGCAATCGGTGCAATACCTGCAGCATGTTTAACTTTGGTAACATCAAATTTAATGAATTCTAACATTTTGTAAGTTCCGTTTTCAACAACTCTTCCTGCAATTTGGATGGATCCAACGAGAGAAGAGGTAGGAGCTACAAGCAAGTAAACATCTTTAACGTCAACATCACATTCGTCAGCAATGTATTGAGCTACTTCATCGCCTGGCAAGACATCAGCTTCCAAGGTCAAGATAGCCAAATCAGCGCCTTTGTCATCGTAGCCGATTTCTTCATAGGTTTCTGCAGGCTTTAATGAGATTGCCCTTGCAGGTCCTGAACCTAATGCAAAGAAATCACCGACAGATACTGACCAACCTGCTTTTTGTGAACCTAAGGTTGAAATAGAAGGTGAGTCGGTTTTGATTTTTACAGAAGGAAGTGCGAATTTTTCAGACAAATCTCCAGGAATAGAAATTCCAACATCTGCAAGTCCTCCAAGACAAACTTTAGTATAAAGTTCTCCTGCTTTAAAACTTCCATCGACATTTACACCACAGTCGATAACAGTAGCACCATTATCTAAAGTTGCAACAGCGATGTTTAATTCATCTGCTTTTTCAATCATTACATCTACGGTTTTTTTAGCTTCTACATTTACACTTACCATAGTTTTAACCTCTAAATAATTTAACTTAAAACATTAAGTTATTGTGTAAAAATTTATTGTTATTCTTATTTAAACTTGACTAAAAGATTTTAACAATTATTCGGTGTCAATTCTTTTACGGGATATGATTAAAAGCTTTTCATCTGATGATTCATCAATAATCCTTTGAAAAGCAGATTCAGATTCAAGTTTTGTAAAAGCAAAGAACCTGACACCCTTGGATTGTGCATTTAATGCAATGTCAACCCATATATCCTCCTTGTCAACATATTCAGAAAGATATTCAATGCTATTTAGGGTATGCGGGCTTTCTTTGGCAACATTCACAAGCATAGTCTGATTTTCCAGTTTCAGGAAAGCCTTTTCACGATTATAAAAAAAGAAATTTAAGTCTAAAGGGTTTGCACCTTCCCTTGATGGCAGGACATCATAGTTATGGTCATGAAGAGCAATATCTGCCAATACGCTTTCATCAGTCACCTTGCTAAAAGCGATGCCTGAAATCTCCTTGTACTGACTTCTGTCAACAATATAAGCCAAAAGAGATTGGTTTGAAGTTGATTGTACAATAAACAATTGCATTTCCTTGCTGAAGTCATTCAAATTGTTTGTTTTGAAAAATGATTCATCCAGATTTCCAATAACCCTCTGACGGGACTGCATATCAAAATTGGCGTTTTTCATCACTTCCTTCTTAAACCATTCAGGATAGATTTCCAGAAGTTCACATTCATCAAAAATATGGTCCAAAGTCACATCATCTGACAGATTCCATTCGGACAAGCTGGAAACGTCAACTAATGAACCGCATTGCTTGAACATGCCTTCCATTGATTTTATATTACTTACATCCCAATCCTTCAGATCTGAAACATCTTCCAAATCTTCACAATGCTTGAACATGCTTTTCAGGGATTCGACACTTGAGATGTCCCAAGAATTTAAAGCTGAAATGTCAGTCAGGGAAGAGCAGTTTTTAAAGAGATATTCAAAGGAAGTGACATTTGAAACATCCCATTTCTTCAATGCTGAAAGACTCTTCAAGGAAACGCAGCCTTCAAAAAGACCTGAAATTCTGGTGATATTGGATAAATCCCATTTTTTCAGTGCAGAAATGCTTTTTAGAGAATAACAATATGCAAATAATGATAAAAGACTTTTATTATTAGTCATTTTACCTAAATCCCAATTGGACAATGCAGAAATATTTTTAAGACTTACACAACTTCTAAAAAGTGCAGTCACATTAAATGCATTGGTCAGATCCCATTTTTTCAAAGCTGAAATATCCTCCAGAGATGTGCAGAACTCAAACAGGCATGCGGCATCCCTTACATTGCTGACATCCCAGTTGGACAATGCTGAAATGTCCTTAAGATGAACACAATCGGCAAATAGGTAATGCATATCATCAACATGGCTTACATTCCAATCCTCCAATGCGGAAACATCCACAAGCGAGGAACAGCCCCTAAACATGCATGACATATCGATAACGTTTGACATGTTCCAATTTTTCAATGCTGAAATGTCCTCCAGGCTGGAGCATCCGTCAAACATGTTGCTGGTATCTGTTACAAGCGAAACGTCCCACTTGTCAAGAGCGGCGATTTCAACCAGGGATTCACATCCTGAAAACATTTCCTTGGTACTGGCAATATTTCCAACACCGAATGTGACGACAGCTTTGAGATTAACCAAATCCTTGTATCTACCTTCTATGGATGTTTCACCGAACAAATCCTCACTAATATATAAAATATCTTCACGATTTTCAACATCTTTCCAATTGGTCAGGTTAGTACCATTGGTCAGGATAATCAAAACATTAAATTCCCTTAACTCATAAATACTTTCGGTAGTTGTGTTTAGATGTTCAAAATCATATAAATCTGTCTTAGCCATGTTAATCCTCGTTGATAGAAATAACTTTGTTCAATATAATATATAATCATATCACAAGATTTACCCCTATCTGGAATAATTTACAAAATCAGCATTAGAAAGTTTAGTTGCAATGCGAATCAGTATCTGTCAAAATGCACTTTTGACGCATCATATCTAAGTTTAACCTCGCTTTCCTGAGCAGGCCAACCTACACAGATTACAGAAAAAGGAATGCAATGGTCGGGAATATTCAGATATGCCTTTAACTTTAATGTCCTATCCTCAATTGGATGAAAACCTAGCCAAACGGCACCCAGACCCTCATGAGTTGCCTGCAGCAATATGTTTTCATTGCATGCACCCAAATCCTGTTCGATCATGCCGATGACCTTTGCCTCATTGAGATTGCCTATAGTTATTATCAAATGTGAAGCCTTTTCAGCAGGCTTTGCAAACTTATGCATCCTAGAAATTGCCCGCTTATCCTCAGGATTTGATACAACAATGAACTCCCATGGCTGAGCATTGCAGGAAGAAGGAGCCTGCATTCCTGCCTTCAGGAGGTTTTCAATAATATCATCGGGGACCTTTTCATCCCTGTAACTGCGGACGCTTTTTCTTTTAAAAATCAAACTCATCTAATCACCGAACAACTCTTCAATCTCTTCTCTTACAAACGGATAATCATTGGAATCCGTCAAAACCTGAATTTGGTCAGAATAATTTATTTTAAAATCCTCCGTTGGAATCACATATTTGCCATTCCTTATTACAGACACGACAATTGCATTTTTCGGGAAAGGAATATCCTTGATTTTGAAATTGATATAATTGCAGTCAAGAGGCACAATATATTCTGACATGACATGTTTTGAAGGCTTTTTAACATATTCCCTATTTTTTTTAAAGAGCAGCCTGTCGTATAATGACTCATAAATCGGTTCGTTTCCTAAAAGTGTTGGAACGACATAAGCTATCAGGGAAACGATAATCATTCCTACCAGAGATTCGGTTGATCCGCTCATCTCTGCCAAAAGAACTATTCCTGTAATCGGAGACCTTACTGTGGCTGCGAAAAATCCTGCCATTGAGATTACGACAAACCTATAAATCAAATCATGCTGCCATCCGAATGCGGGAACAACTATGCTTCCAAATACCGCACCGATATAAGCTCCCAATACAAGAATCGGTAGGAATATACCTCCAGGAGCTCCTGATGAGAATGAAAACATTGAAAAGAGGTATTTTAAAACCAACAATAATACAAGAACGCCAAGTGAAGGGACAGCTATATCCAGCATGTCCATCATGAAATGTCCCCCATCACTGATTTCAGGAATTAAAAGAGCCACAACACCTGATACCATGAATACCAGCACGAACTTGAGCCAGGAAGGAATCTTTAAATTTGCAACAATGTCACTGGATTTAATCATTCCGATATTATAGATATATCCTAATAATCCTATGAACAGTCCCAATACTACTAAAATCCAATAGGACGGCAACGGAATGGTTAAAACCGGGAAATTGAGAATTGTTGATTGGCCGAAAATAATTTTTGAAATGAAATCGGATACTATAGCTGACACCAATGCAATGAAAACCAAGGTCTTGTCAAACCCGTGATTTATCTCTTCAAAAACAAAAAGCACCCCGGCCAATGGAGCATTGAAGGCAGCAGTGATACCGACCGCAGAACCTACAAGTATCAGCCTCAGCTCATCGGTCTTTGATCCCTTAAATATTTTTGCGATACCCTTGCCCGCCATACCTCCAATCTGGACTGACGGACCTTCAGGACCGAGTGACAGACCGCCAAGAGCTGTCAGAACCCCTGCAACTATTTTTGAGAAAAGCACCTTTGCCCAGTTAGCTTCCATATGTCCTTTGACTTCAGCATAGACCTGAGGTATTCCGCTTCCGGCAGAGTCAACTTCCCATTTGGTCAGCCAATCGATTAAAATACCCATCACGGCCAAAGCAATGAAAAATAAAATAATGTATAAGACATTTCCATGGATTATACTTAAATAACCTCTTAAAACACTTTCTGAACCTGCAAGCAAGAACCTATACAGACAAACCATTATTCCTGCAAATATGCCTACCAAAACTCCCTGAATGGTCAGTCTAAAGATATGTCCAGGGTTTTCACTTACAGATCTAAATGTTTTTTCAAGAGATTTCATCAATTAATGATTTGTTTAAAATCATATAAAGTTATTATCACATTCCCCCATTATTTGAATGTGAAAATAATTTTAAAAAAAAATGAAAGTGGATGAAAAATATCCACAACAATGTTTAAAACAGGTTATTGAAATCAAGGGTGTCTTCGACTTCAATACCATTTCTCATCTTCTCTCCTGAGTTGTATGCATCGTAAATTGCATAAACCCATACAAGAACCCATAAAATCCATCCGATTAGAACAAAGATTAGAATCCCTGAAATAATAGCTAAAACAAACAATATGATTCCCTTCTTGGTCAAACCCAAATAGACCTGGCCCAAACCGATTATCAAAAATGACAATAGTGCCGCCAAACCGGGACTTTTATCGTTGCGAAGCACAGTAGTGGTAGTGCTATTGACCACCTGTGGCGCCATGGAGGTAGCGTTTCCGCACTCAGGGCAGAATTTAGTGGCCTTAGGCATTTCAAATCCACAGTTTGAACAGAATTTTGTACCGGTTTCACTCGCTTCTTCAACAACTATTTCAGCGCCGCAGTTTTTACAAAACTTTGCTCCTTCAACAACTTCCTCTCCGCAATTTTGACAATTTACCATTGTTTTCACCTCAAATTAAAAACATCTTATTTTAATATATGATTCGTAATATTTAACTGTATTCGTTCCATCAAATCATTTTTATGACTATTGAATGTCCCAGAAGAACAGTTTAACACCCCATTCTGTTAAAAGCATTTGTAATTTGTTTTGTAGGGACCATATTAGGTATTCACAATTGAAAGGAATGACAGCAATCAACATACTGCCAGGTACGCTTTTATGAAAAATCACAATTGACTGTCTGAAGGATTATGAAATGCGGCAAAAATCAGACAAAAATCCTGTCTTTAAGGGAAAGTGATCGGACCCAATGAAGAGGAATTTGATTACTGGAAATGAGTTATCATTTCCCGAACACACTCCTTCTCGGAAAAATTAATTTTAAAAGTGATTCATCTACTTCAATGCGCATCTAGTTTAATTATTTTTTGAATACTTTAAAATAATTAGCTACAAGGATAATAATTTAATAGGATTACATCATTTATGTAAAAATAATTAAGTGAAATTTTAATTAAAATGTATACAAAAAGTCATTGAAAATTAGAAAAAAATGATGAGGTAGATGAAAATCATCTACCAAACTTTGATTTTTGCATTTTTAACAGCCTTTTTATAATATTTATCACCTTTAAATGTAATAATTGCCTTGTATGTTCCTTTTTTAGTCAATTTCTTAAGTTTGAATATCGCTTGGCCTTTTTTGTTGGTTTTGACCATATAGGTTTTGCCTTTGACCTTAAGATATACATTGACTTTTTTAATAGGAGCATTCCTTTTATTCTTTAAGGTAACCTTATACTTCTTAACATATGTTTTTACGTTAAATTTCTTTTTTGAAGCAAATATATAAGGTTTAGCTTTTTTAACAACAAGTTTAATGTCAAATGAGACAGATTCATACTTTTTGTCGCCCATAAATGTTATTGTTGCAGCATATGTCTTTGGAACCAAAGAAGAGATAGGAACCTTAATCTGTCCGTTAGCGTCAGTGGCATACTTACGGGTCTTGCCGTTTAGCTTAACGACAAATTCCTTATTAGCAATTCCCTTTCCTGATTCATCATTTAATGTTGCAGTCAGATATTTGCCCTCATTATAAACACTATCAAAATTATACTTGTTTATAGAGATTTTTTCCTTTATATCCTCTACTACAATGACTACATCATAAGAATTTAATTCATGAGTCTTATTTCCGGCAAAACTAACTGTAGCATTATAAGATGCAGGTGCCAAATCCAATAAAAATTCTGTTTGACCATTATCATCTGTCTTATTATAAACTGGAATGCCGTTTACCTTAAATACAAGGGTTTCATTTGTAATAGGATTGCCGTATTTGTCCTTAAAGGTTACAAGCAGGTACTTTTTCTCACCGTAAGTGTAGGTGACATTAGATGCAATGATTTCAGTCGGAATCCTGTTGATGGTTACTTTTATAGGAATGCTTGAATTTATATATCGATAAGTGTCTTCAAATTTAATGTTCCCCTCATAAGTTCCTGCATCCAAGATACCAAAATCAAAAACCGCTTCGCCGCTGGCATTGGTTTTTAATACTTCATGAATTGGACTAACATCAAGCTTAAGTATAGCATTTTCGATAGGTTTTCCATTGAAATCAGTTAATAGGACAGTCAAATTTCCTGATTCTCCCAGAATAAATGTAAGATTGTCTGCAGTGATGTTGGTGTTGAATCTGCGCACTTCAATGTTGATATTCAAAGTGGATTCATTATAGTTATCCTTTCCCCAAAATTTAATTACACCAGTGTAGTTTCCCACATCCAATACAGGACGTTCCAAATCAAAAAAGACCTCACCGCTACCATTAGTTACAAAATTTCTTTTAATGGAAGTGTCCAATACATCCAAAGTCAGATTATAACCCTCTAAAGGAGTTCCAGCATCATCAGTCAATTTAGCAACGATTATTCCCTCACCAGGGACTGTAGTTATATTATCAGCTACAATTTTAGTACTAACTTTATCATCCTCGTTTTGTATAGTATCATCAAGGCCACCATACTTGGATAAATCATCTTGATTTGAATCGCTTTGCTCCAATTCAGTTTCTGCATCTGCAACTTTTTGCACATCAGAATTGCTTTGTTTTAATACGATTTCTTCATCAGCAATTATTTGTGCATCATCAGCATTTGAATTTGCAGCACTGATAACTGAAATTGAAGAAGCAAAAACGATTAAAAATAATAGTAACATCAATAATGTTTTCTTATTAATCATAATTTCCTCCAAAATTTATATTAGTATAATATATTTTCCTAATAATATATAAAATTAATATTAGTTTTCTTTTTATCCTAATATGTATTACAATTAAAAAAATTAATATACAATATACAAGATTGGTTGAAATTTAAAAAAAAAATAATAAAAAAGAGTTTATTTAAAAAATAAAAGAAAAGGAAAAAGAATAAAAAAATAATTAATTATTTTTTACCTTTCCTTTGAACAAAACATAGTGTCAATAAAGAAATCAATAAAACAAATAATGGATTTCCAGTTTCATGAAGAGTATTCTTAGCAGCGACGGAATCACTTACTGCAGAAGCAGTATCTAATTCATCATCAGGCTCTTCATCTGGTTCATCCTCTGGTTCCGTAGGATCAACACCTGATCCTTCAGTGCCAGCTGTTCCATTAACTCCTTCTTTTATCAAAACAGTGTCAGTATCTTCTAATGTTTCATTTGATCCACTATAACCTGCAACAGCAGTATTGGATTTTTGACCAGTGGTTAAGGCTTTAAAGAACAATTTCAAAGTAACAGATTGTCCTGCCCCAATTTTACCATTGTAATACCAAGTATTTTCTTCACTGACATAAGTCCAGTCTTCCTTATCAGAATAGTCATAATATTCCAAACCTTGACTGTACTCTTTATCTGTGATATATGCTCCAGTTATGGTTTTATTACCAACGTTTGAATAAACTATGGAGAAACTTACAATATCTCCGACTTTAGCTTCCTTATAGTTGGAAATCTTATCAATAGAGAATTTTGCTGGTCCAACAACGGTTTCCGCTTCATCATCCAATTCCATTTCTTCTTGGGATTCCTTAGTACCCCAATCTTTCCATGCCCAGTGAATATGAGCTTTGTTAACCAATTTTCCTAATTCAACAGCTTCGAATATAAGAGTTATGTTTAAAGTGGAACCTGGTTCCCAACCATCCCATGTTTTATACTTGATAGTAACACGGTCAGAGGTATTCACAATGGAGTCATAGTTACCTTCCCACAAGTTACCATTCTTATCAGGATTTATTATATATCCTACGTATTTCAATCCTTCAGGGAAGATATCTTCAATTACGAGGAATTGTTCTCCATAAGCGTTTGAATGGTCAAAGTAGGTAATGTTACCTGTGTTTTCAACAAATATTTCATAATAAACAAGGTCACCTAAATTGACTGATTCGTTGAGACATTTTTTGGTCAAGTTTATTTCCGGCTCTTCCACTGTTATACTGGCCAAATCACTGGTACCCCATTCACTGAATATGAAATTACAGGTTACACCTTTCTTATGAATTGAAAAGTGAAGTGTAATGTTCAATGATGAGCCCGGTGCCCACTCCGGCAAACCGTTTTCATCCACGAAACCGTTTTCTATTAAGTCAAAGATTATATGAACATTTCTTTCACTAGTGACATTCTCACTGACATGAAGTTTGACAGGTTCCCCCTTCTCATTAACGGAGTTTACAGTAAAACCTTTATAGACCAATCCTAAATGATAATAATCATTCAGTTCGATATAGTTCTTATCGGTATAGTGTAATGTTCCATTGTTTTCAAGGAAAATCTCATAGTCAACAGTGTCCCCTAAATCTTTAAAATCACTGTCAGGAGTCTTGGTTAACTTGAGGCTAGGATCACCAGCATAAGCAACACCATATGCTCTTGAAGTTGCCAATTGGTCTCCAGATACTTTTGCAGTGTTTCTGAGTTTTCCATCTTCAGCAGCTGTGAATAAAACTTTGAAATTGAAAGATTCCCCTTCATCAAATCCATTTGGTGATGCATAAGAAAGTTTCAAATGACCAACACTTGAATCGGCGCCTAACACATCGCCGTCAACCGCTCCCAATACAGGATTGGTGGAATCGTGAGCTGATGTGTAGTAAACTGAATCTCCGCTCAAATTTGGAATATCCATAAAACCCATATATTTGAGTTTATCTGCATCGAAATCAATATCTATAGTGAAATGATCTCCATTATACCTGGATCCTTGGTTTTTAACAACATAATCGAAAGCTAAAACATCCCCGACTCTCATAGTCTTAGCACTAGGAGTGTCGGTAATAGTGATATCCACAGGTTTTGAATTGACTGTAACTGATTTTGAAACATTTGGATATTGTGTAATGGCAATACTGTTTACAGAGGTTCCATAGTCCAAGACATTGAATGTGACTGTAAAGTTGAAACAGTACATATGACGGAAACCTTCTTCACTGATATTGTAAGCGAACTGTGCAAGATTATTTCTAGGATTTATCTTAGGTACAAGATAATTCTCTGCATAATAGTTTCCGTCAAAAGGATTTTTGCCTGGAGTGTAACCTGCATATTCCAATACATTGGAATTATACCCGAAGTTTATTCCAACAAAGCGATACCCTTCAAAAGGTTCCGGATAAAAAGTACCACCATAATTTGTAACAACAACAATGTTGAAGTTGACTTCATCTCCCTTATTTACAGTAACTGTATTTGATGGAGTGACTGTCATTCTGAAGTCTGCAACATCAGTCTGATCTGTTGATGTAGCAGAAGCAAAACCTATTACAGATGCAGTGGTTTTCATGGTTCCAGGATTTTTAACTCTGAAATTAACTGTGAAGTTAAAGTTATAACCATTTTTGAAACCTTCGTCCCCTATCCTATAACCGAACTGTGCAAGATTTTGATTAGGATACACCCTAGGTTCAAGATAATTGCCAGCGTAAACCGCTGGGGTATAACCGATATAATCCAACTTATCAGAATCATAGATGAAATTTAATCCAACGAAATGACCTGCCTGCGAGTCATACATGCCGTCATAGGTACCTCCAATATTCTCAACATAAATCTCAAATTGTACCTCATCACCAACTTTTGCATAAGGATTTAATGCAGTATTTGTTATAGTGAAATTAGCAACATCAGTTTGAGCTGTTGATTTAACATTAAAATCATGCCACATGTATGCAGTAGTTTTCAATGTTCCAGGAGTTTTAACCCTGAAACTGGCTGTGAAGTTAAAAAGAAAACCGTTAGCAAATTTATAATCGGAACAGTCATAGCCAACTAAAAGCCCATTCGGATTCATATCGAAATTTGGATTTGGGTAACCAAGATTATAATGAGTAATAGCATCATACGATGATGGTGCCTCCGAATTTATACCTGGAGTAAACGAAACAAAGTCTAATTGATCCTTATTATAATCAAAACCTATCTCTAAAGGATTACCATCAAAATCGCCACCCACATTTCTACCGAAAACATGGAAAGTAACAATATCTCCATCTTTTGCATAAGGATTTAATGCAGTGTTTGTTATAATAAATCTAGAAGAATCTGTTAGGACATCATCGCCTTCATTACTTGCTTTGATAATATTATTGTCACTATCTTTTGCATAGATAGTGGTGTCTTCATAATTAGAATAATTGAAGCTTCTAAATTCTCGTTCAAATTGTCAGTATTCGCACTGACAGAACCGATCATTATTAACAAAGTACTTACAACAAATAATAAAACTAAAACTTGTTTAACTTTATTATTCATCTTTTACCTCTAATTTTAAATCTGTCTGTCACAATTTCATAATTTCATTATTTAAGGAAAATAATAGAAAATTTTATCCTCTTACCACCTTCCCCCATCAATAACAAAATTATTCTACTCTATTCCATAACAAAATAATAACCCGAATTTCGAGCTAATTTTTGTTATTTGAATTAAATACTCATCTAATATTTAACTTGTATCTAATTTATATTACATATAATATATATACTTACTGAAACAGCTGATTTAAACAGTTTTTTTGAAAACTGAATAGAAATATAAAAATAATTAAAATGATTTTGAATATAATAATCTATTTTTATAAAAAGACAGAATTAATGGAATATTTTTATTTTTTAAACGAATGAAATGTGTTTAACAGCATGTTAAAAAAAATTTCCAAATTCATAATTATAAAATTTATACTTAAATATTAATTAGACATTCCCCATGTTATTATCAGCATTATTAATTCTTATTTTGAACCTCTCCGGCTTGTAGAAGCTGGAGATTCTTAGGCCATGCCTATTTTCTCGTCAAAGCATTTCCATTCATAATAATATGTGGATTTTCCTTGACTATTAGGCATGAAATCTACTAAGCATAGCACCATTGAACCAGTGGCGCGTAGA
>NZ_ONER01000051.1 GCF_900316895.1 uncultured Methanobrevibacter sp.
TAAGTCTAAAAGAAGGAATTCCATTGCCACAACCAAATAAATAAAGGTTTTACCATGAAAATATCTATAATCAATAAAAGAAATTTAACTGACATTCAAGAAGAAGTCCTTGCAAGATTTATAGCCTTTCAGGAGGCAATGATTGAAAAGGATTTGGAAAAATTAAATGAAATCATATGTGATAATTACACTTTAACACACATGTCTGGAAAAACACAGTCAAAACAGGAATTCATCGATGAGATTATGGATGGAACACTAAACTATTACAAATCAACAATCAACAATCCTGATATAACATTATTTGGCGAAAATAAAGCCATATTCAAGGCAGATGTAACCCTTGATGCTAAAGTATACGGAATTAAAGGAACATGGACTCTTCATTCACAACAAACAATGGAAAAGATAAATAACAAGTGGTATATTAGCAAATGGGACAATTAAGATGAGATATTTTTGAAATGCTCTTAATATAGTTCTCCATCAGGTAACTGTCAAGTTGTTATCATAGGCGTCATTACTTAAAAAACCTGGTGAAAGTTGAGGATATAAGAACGGTTGGCCTACAATCAAGGGGTCAAATAAGATTACATATTTATACTAAAAAAAATATTATAATAATATAGTTAAAATCCATTACTTGGATTACTTTTTCAGATATTTCTTTTAGACGTGTATCCGAGTGGTCAAAGGAGTAAGATTCAGGGTCTTATGCATTAGTTGCTACGTGGGTTCGAATCCCACCGCGTCTATTTCTTGTTTTTTTAACTTTTAAAGAGTAAACAGTGTCTTAAATAGTTTATACAGACCGTTTTAAGGTCACAATTTTTGTTGTCTTATTTTAAGTGATATTAAAATCCTCTATTTGATTCTAATTACAATATTGTTCAAACCCAATATTTGGGAATAATCAATTTTTTGCGAAATCTTGTTTAAAATGGCGATATTGGATGCCATATCTTCATCTTCCATTACATTTATGCACTCGCCTGAATATTTAATTGAAATTAGAATATACTCTCCATTATCCCTAATAATTATATCAATTAAGTCTATATCCTCGTTAATGTTGATGATATGGACAATCATATCCTCAATTGCCATACTTACAAGAACAGATAATCTGTCTTCATTAAAGGATTTCTGGATGTTTTCAGATAATTTGACTGCATCCTCAACATTTCCATCAAGGGTGAATTCAAATACTGATGAGTCTTCATGTTCTTTAATCAGGAAAAATCCGGAATAGTCATTATTGCTTTTACGGGTCATGATTTTGGAATATATGAAAATAAACAACAAGGTTGCAAATTCAGACACCACAAGTGAAACCCAAAATCCTTCCGCTCCCCACAAATAAGTAAAGAGGTATGCAAACATCACTGGGAAAATCAATCCCTGAAGAATGGTAACCATATTGGCCAATTTATTATATTGGACGGATTCCGCATAGAACATGTACAGGCTATTGACTGCAAATGCAATGAAGCTAATTGAAAATATCCTTATCACGTTAATTATTGTTGGAATATCTGCGGGGTAACTTACATTGAATATGAACAATACTATTTGTGGGAATAAAATGAATAATGCTGAAAAAAATACTCCAAATCCCATTACAATTTTAAGGGATCTCCTGGTTACATAGTCCACGCCGATGAAATCCTATTCTTTATAATAGACGGCAGCAATCGGTAAAATTGATTGAACAGTACCTAAAATAAAAATGTTCACCAGATACAATGTGTTATAGCACATATTGAATGCGGCCAGACCCAGCTCCCCTAGAATTCCAATGATTAAAGCGTTTAAAAATAGCAGTCTGATTGTGGTGTATAATGGAATTGATGAAACAGATGAACCGGATTTGCAGGATTCAAGACAATAGTTTTGGATAAATATGTTCCAGTTAAAACCGGTGATAATTTCAAAGTCGTGTTTAAAAATAATGCCGTTCCTTATCAGGCATTTTCAAGACAACATTATATGCCTGGAATGTCCTTGGTAAGTAAGGACAATAACACATGGGATGATATGGAAGAACAGGAAAAAACAGTTTGTCTTAAGGTTTATACAGTTGAAACAGGATGGGGAATGAATTTTTTTAATTTCTTTTAGGATTCATCCTTAAGAGGGGAGTCTGTAAAAATTCTTGTGATTATTGGTTATGTCCTTGCAATATTATTTCCCCTTCTATTTCTTTGGCCACATCAGAATAATGTTGCCCGTGTAAGAGGACATCTGAAAAATAAGCAGGAATTAATTGAAGGTTTTAGGCAGAAATTAGATGATTTTGAAATCAATAAGCTGAAATACTGGATATTTCATTAAGCCATGAGTATCTATAGCAATATTTCTTCATATCCTTTTCTTATTTCTTCTTTAAATTCATCATCTCTTAAATCGCCTTCCAGTTCATATAATCCGAAAATTACCATTTCATATAAAATTTTATTCATTTTTTTGCCTTTTTCGGTTAGGTAATATTCAGTGTTTCTTTTCGAATCGTCTTCAATGACTTTTTTTGAAATCAGTTTCTGATTTTCCAGGTATTTTAAGGTATCAGACAAAACGACATTACTTAATGTTGGTTTGTCTTCTTTAAATTCATTGAAATGCTTTTTACCTGCAAACAGGTCTTTCATTATTCCAAAAACCCATTTTCTTGATAGCAAATCATTAACACAATTTATTGGACAGGCGTCTTTTCGATAAATGATATTGTTTTCCATGCTAAAACCTAATTAGAATATTTATTAAATAAGATATTTATCATTTTTTTAAATAGTTATTTAGGTTAGTTTAAACTAACCTGTAAGTTTCCACTAACTTTTTAGTTTATATCCAATATTGTTTAAAGTATTTGTAGGTGATATAATGAAATTTATCGAAGTTATGGAAAAAAGGCACTCTTCAAGAGACTTTAAGAAAGATGAAGTTTCCGAAGATACATTACGTGAAATCGTTAAGATTGCGGGCATGTCTCCTTCCTGGGAAAATTCCCAGCCTTGGAACGTTTACATTGCAACCGGTGAAACCTTGGAGACCATTCGTGAAACTTGGATTGCTGAAAACGATAAAAAAATAAAAGGATCAGCAGACATGAATCCCGGACACAGGACCAACTTCTCCGAACGTGGCCAAAAGAACATGGCTGACTTTATGGATGCAATCGGAAAATTTGATGATGATGAGGATTTGGAAAACTTCAATCATGTACAGCACATTCTGTTCAATTCCCCTGCAGTAGTCTATTTGACTCTTCCAAAAAATTATACAAAATGGTCAGTTTATGATTTGGGAGGATTTGGGATGGCTTTGATGCTTACAGCAACCGATTTAGGAGTGGATTCAATTCCTGCTTATGAGCTTGTTAAATATCCATACATTTTAAGGGATAACTTACCTATTCCTGAAGATGAAGACATCATCATGGGAATTGCACTCGGATATGAATCAGATGAACATATCAATGAATATGAATCCCCAAGGCTTGACTTGGATGAAATTTTAAAAATTAATTAAATATTTTTTTTATTTTTCTTTTTTTAGAATATTCATGTTTTTAATCTGATTTGTGTTAAGCAATGAACAGGACATGACATGATACACCGCAGGCATTGATTGCACCTCATATTGTTTACGCACAAAATGCATTGGTCAATATTATTTCCGATGCGCCATCGGGATTTGTGCTTTGCGTTTAAAAGTTCTGAAAAAAGAAATTTTCCAATCGAAAGTCCTATTGAAGATGATCCTCCACGATGTCTCAAATTTAAAGCCTCCTTAATTTTTAATCAATATTTGCTATAATTTTAAATGTAAAATCATCGCATTATTTCTCTTATCAGCTATTTTCATCGAAATTTTTGTATATAAACTTAATTTATTGGATAACATTTTAAGTGCATCCTTATAAAATCCTCTACACTCAATTAATTGGCAATTTGCTTTTTTTGCAAATTCCCTTGGGGTTTCAATGTAAAAATACATCAATGCAGATTTGTTTCCGGTTCTTTTGACATAGATATTTGAATATCTGATTCCAAATTTGTTGGTGGCATCAAATATTAGTTCGGCATTTTCAAAGATGTCTTTAGCCTTTCTGATGAATTCAAGTATATCCTCTTCATGAAAGTATTGGAACACTCCTGAAACTATCATTAATGTTGGAAGAGAGGTGTCTAATTCATTGCACCAATCAAATTTAAACAAATCTCCTTTTATGAACTTTTCATTTTCTCCAATGCCTATGTAATTTTTCCTTAATTCAATCACGTCAGGTAGGTCAACTTCGAAATAATGGGAGTTTTTTCTATCTATTCTGAAATATGATGTTTCAAGTCCCGCGCCCAAATTGACAATATTGCATTTGTCATGTTTGTCGATGTATTCCTGAGTCATTTGGTCCAGATTATAGGACCTGGCAACTGATGCCATCATTGTATATTGTGAAGATTTTTTCTCAATCTGCTTATCTTTAACCAGATTCTCCATTTCCAAAGCCTTCTTGTCGTGAAAATACTCCGGAAACATCTTAGAGATGTTTACCCTGGCAGTTAGCGGAATGAACAATGTATCTTCAACACCTTCATAATCACTCATGTTATCACTTTATTGCAACGACTGTTACCCAGTCAACGAACTTATCTGAAAATGATAGATTACTATAATCATCATTTACTCTGTTTTCCTTTCCATTGGATTTAATAATCTCTTGTTTCTTTCTACCGTCCCTTATGTACGCAGTAATTTCACTATAATCGTTGTTTCGCAAAAATGAGCTAATCTCTTCATCGGTGTATAATTCCATATCAATAAATTTTTTCCAGAATCTCATGATGAGATTATCTGATCCGTTTGACTCCATTCCAATTAAAAATGTTCCGCCGGGTTTCAGTACCCTTTTAACCTCACCGAAGCATTTTTCAATATCCGGCCAGAAATAAACGGTTTCAAA
Source organism: uncultured Methanobrevibacter sp. (assembly GCF_900316895.1). Classification (GTDB taxonomy): domain Archaea; phylum Methanobacteriota; class Methanobacteria; order Methanobacteriales; family Methanobacteriaceae; genus Methanocatella. The sequence continues at coordinate 4,964 of NZ_ONER01000051.1, forward strand.
GGCTGTCACTATATCAAAAGTGTTGTTCTCAAAAGGCAAGTTTGCGACATTGCCTTCAAGAACCTTGACTTTGCCGTCATATATTTCCTGACGGTTTACCTCTCGGGATAGATTCACGCTTTCGATACTGTAATCAACACCGTATACCATTTTTGCCTTTTTGGCCATTCTGTTAATGTTTATTCCTCCGCCACAACCTATGTCCAGGACTATGTCATCCGGTTTTATGTCCAGATGTTTTAATCCCCATAGTGAAACGGGGGTGTGTTCCTTATTCATAGATTTTAATTGTATGTTTCCTAATTTTCCTTTTGGTTTTCTCATATTGTCAAAAAATCCCATCAAATCACCTTCGGGATAAATCTGTTAACTTTTTTTGAATAATCTGTATAATCCTCACCAAATTTGTTAGTCAACCATTTCTCTTCAGTTTTTATCATTGCAACTGTTAAAAATGCCCAAAAAATCACTGGCAAGATAAATAAAATGATATTTTGACTAATCAATATTAGTCCTGTTGCAATATAGAAAAATGCGGCATATATTGGATGCCTTACATAAGCGTATATTCCGGTTGTAACCAGTTTATTGTTTTCAACTTCCCGGTCAATTTTTGAGATAAGAACCGCCTGAATCCAAAAAGCGATTCCAGAAATTATCAATAGTATCCCAAAAATTAAAAAGACCATATTCAATTCGTTAATTTTGTAAATTGGAATTAAATGATAATATGAAAAAATGGAGGAAGTTATTGTTAAGATTCCAATTATCAAAACTAAATATGGTCCTACACCAAAAGTTGGCAAATGATTTTCATCCATAATAATCTTTATGTTTTTATACTATAAATATTTAGGTATGCCTAAATTTTATTTAATCGAGAATCCCCAACTTCTTAAAAGTTGGTGGAAGTTCAAATAAATTGTTCGATAATAAGTATACGAACTATTTTATTTTACTTTAAACAAACAGTTCGTATCGTTTTTATTCTTATTTTTATTAATTGTTCATATTTTATTTATATTCTTTATACAATTAACTAATTTTCATTTTTTAGTTACATTTATAAAGCCATAATTTAAGATTATATTATATACATTGGGGGACAGCCAGATGAATGAGCAAAAACCAATACAAATATTTTCGAACATTAATGATAACATTGGAGTCAATGTTGTAAAAAGTCCAGTAAAGCTAACAATTCTTGAGATGTTGAGAGACACCGAAATGGAATTTGATGAAATCGTCAATAATACAGGTAAATCAAAATCAACAGTATCAGTTCATTTGAAAGGCTTAAGAGAAAGCGGAATAATCTCATATAGGGTTCATCCTAAAGACAACAGAAAAAAAATATTTTATATAAATTCAAAATATCTCGGATCAGTCAACATATCCGAACCGAAGGAAATCGAAGAAACCCAATCAGAATATATAATTAAAAACATAATCGAAAATGACGAAGAATTCTCAACATTGCTGTTCCACACTTTAAAATCAATGCTTATTCAGGAAGGAGTGAACATAGATCCGATTCTACAGGCAACCGGAAACAGCATAGGAAAGTCAATTTTCAATATGCTATATGATGATGACTTGTATGTGTTCATGGACAACATCGCTAATTATTGGCAAAGAAAAGGCCTTGGAAAATTAAATTTCCAAGTCGGCCAAATAATCAAGGTTACAACATATGACTGTTTTGAATGTAAATTGCTTCCAAGAACCGGTAAACCTGCATGTTTTTTAGACACCGGAATATTGGAAGGCCTATTCTCTGCATTCTTTAATTTGCCGGTTAGCGTAATCGAAATCCAGTGTTATACAATGGGTGATGAAAAGTGTGTGTTTGAGATAGAACCTCAACACATCAAAGCATACTAATCATCGCTGAATTGAATGATGGTGGTTGTCAAGTAAGGCTTTTCGTTAGAAAATCCTTCAATTATTTTTTCATTTTCACGTGTGCAGTTCTGTACGGAATAGATTTCTTTAGGTCTTTTTTTATCTTCAATTGTTGATTCCAACCTGGAAGTGTTTCTTGATGCCTTCATAAGGACAATTGAATCACTATAATCCAGAATTTCTTCCAGTCTGTCATCAATTTTTGGCACAATGGTTAAAATATCGTTTTGCTCAACCAATGCCTTGTTTTTTGCAGCAGCACATGCGGTGAATGAAGTAATTCCCGGAATTGTTTCAATTTCATATTTGTCGATTAGTTTTTTTTGCACATATGAGTATGTGCTGAAAATTGAAGGGTCTCCAAGTGTTATGAATGCAACATCCCTTCCTGTATTCAGATATTGTGCAATAAGTTCAGAAGCGCTAGTCCATATCTTTTCAAGCTCTTTTTTGTTTTCAATCATTGGAAAGATAGGCTCTACTATCATCAATCTTTTATAATCTTTTCTCTCTTCAAGTATTGGCCTAACGATGGATAATGCAATACTTTCTTTTTCTTTTGATGATTTTGGTGAAAATACTACCGGAACAGATTTTAAAACTTTAGCAGCTTTCAATGTTACTAATTCAGTATCTCCAGGTCCTACACCAATTCCAATCAATTTTCCTTTTTTAGCCATATAATCACTTTAACATTTTAAATACAATTTTGTAAAATACTTGTCTACTACTTATTTATAGTACTACTTTACTAATATATTTTTGATGTCAAATTCTATGTTTTGTCCAAATTGTGGAATGTTAAAAAGTAATTGTGTTTGTGGAAAATACGATAGAGAAAAACCGAAAGGTCCAACTAACTTGTTTAGTTTTTCTAAGCCTAGAAAATCATCCATATTGGATGATGAGATTCCTGAGGTATATTCGGTTGATGATTATCAGCAGGATGAAGGAACCGCTGCGTACCTTAAAGAAATTTACCCTCACATCGATGATGAAATAATTGTCAATTTTCCATTTGAACAGCCAAGACTTGGACAATTGGAGATTATACAGGATATTAATGATGCAATTAAAAAAGGATATAAGTATATCATTTTGGAGGCAGGAACAGGAACAGGCAAATCGGCAATTGCCACAACACTTGCCAAAATGTATGAATCCGCTTATATATTGACAATGACCAAGCAGCTGCAGTCCCAATATTCAAATGAATTCTCCTTTCCGCTGGTTAAGGGAAGGGGAAATTTCGCATGTTTGCATGGTAATTTGGAGACAACATGTGACATGGGAGACTGCAAGACCACTCCAACATCCAGCAAGTTTTTCTGCCCTTATGGTGTTGCCAAAAATCCTACATTGGATGCAGAGCTTGCTTTTGAAGATTCATTCGGCGGGACCGTATTTTACCAGTCAGACGCTCACTGTCATTACTGGAATCAAAAGGCCAATGCAATTAACTCGCCGATAACACTGATGAATTACGATTATGCAATTGTCGAGCTGAATTATGTAAAGCATTTCGGAACCCGTTCACTTCTGATTTTGGACGAGGCCCACAACATCGAAAACAAGCTGATGTCCACAATGGAGCTGACACTGTATAACAGGTCTCTTGAAAAGGATATTAACAAGGTAATGTCTGAATCACTTTTGAAAGACGGCGAAATTGAAGATTGGATAATGGAAATTGATGCAATCAGGGAAGCTTATGAAGAAATCGAATTAAAGGATTTGAGCAAAAACAAGGCAGATAGGATAAAATCAACAATTGCCCGTCTCAAGACCCTCAAGAATAACCTTGAAAAGGAACCTAAAAACTGGGTCATTGACACTGATGAAACCAGCGTTTGCTTCAAGCCGTTGAGGGTTCATCATTATGCCAAAAGCAATCTGTTGAAGTATGGTGATGTTGTTATCTTCATGAGCGCTACAATATTGTCCCATAAGATGTTTTCCAAATGGCTTGGCCTCAATCCTAATGAAGTCTATCATATAAAGGTCGACAGTCCTTTTACAAAGGAAAAAAGACCGATCATTCTTAACCTTGCTGGAAAAATGTCTGCAAACAGGATTAAAAATACTGCACCAAAGACAATTCCGATTTTGCAGGAAATTCTAAAAAAGCATGAAGGCGACAAGGGTCTGATTCATACCCACAGCTACAAATGCCAACAGTACATTACCAACAACCTTTACAATTCAAGGCTGGTTTCCCATACCTCACAAAACAGGGAGCAGGTATTGAACTTCTTTGAAAAGGATGACAATCCGTTGGTTTTGGTATCTCCATCAATGAGTGAAGGTGTGGATTTGCCTTATGACAAGTGCAGGTTCCAGGTCATCTATAAAATACCATTCCCTTACCTTGGTGACAAGCAGGTTAACATGCGGATGAAAAGGGATAAGAAATGGTACGCCTATAAGACCGTCATGACATTGATGCAGGCTTATGGCCGTGGAATGAGGGCTGAAGACGATTCATGCTACACATACATCATCGACAGTGACATCAACATGCTGTTTAAAAGTCCGATGTATAGGTCACTGATTCCTGACTTTTTCAAGGAAGCGGTTGTTCGAGTTAAAAAATAAGCGGACCTGGAGGGATTTGAACCCTCGATCTTGGGATCCGAAGTCCCACGTCATTCCTAACTAGACCACAGGCCCCGTTTTAGAAACATTATTTTATTATTCTTTTTTCTCTTTTGAATCGACTGAAATTATAGGCACATCTTCGATTTCTTCAACTTCAGCGAAAATATCGTCAATTGATTCGCTTTCAAGCTTTGCATGCTCGTATTCAATCTCTTCAATTTCCTCTTCTGTCAGGGTTTTCTCTTTTGCATGAGGCAAATCATTGATATTTTCTTTAAATTGCACTTTTTTATTAGAAGCAGTAGGTTTTTTAAGAGAAGTTTTTAAATCATCCATGTCAAATTCGCCTATTTTGTAGGATTCCTTATCTAGGGGAATTTCACTTTTTGGTATTGGTTTTTGTGACGGTTCTTCAAGAGTGGCGTTTGATTTATCCTTTTTGTCTTTTTCATCATCATTATCAATAGTATTTATGCTGCTTGTAATCTTTTCAAAAGGATTTTTAATATTAAATAATTTGTATACTCCATAAATAAGCAGGAAAATTCCTACTATTAAGAAAATAACAAACATAAAACTGCTTTCACCGGCAACAACATTGTCTATGACTCTATCACTACGTGATTGGAATATGAATATGGATATGATGACCAATATGATTCCCAGAATTGAACTTATGATAGCTAAAATAGGTCTGCCTCTGATTTTTGCATTAATCATGCTATCAAAGTTTTGGCTTATGTCTCCAACCAGGTCTCCTTCCAAATCGCCATATTCATCTTTTTTGACATCCTCGCTTTTCGGAGCTTTTATAATAAAGTCTTCATCAATTGGGGTTTCTTCTAAATTAAAGGCATCGCCGTATTCAGCATCAGGATGATAAATGAATTCATCATCAATTTCTGATTCTTCAAAATCGGTGCTGGGTTCATTAAGATATTCGATTAACTCACTGTCCTCTTCCATATGTTCATATGATTCATCAGTGACATTGTCAATCATGTCTTTTAAATCGGAAATTCGATGCTCTTTTTCTTTAGAATCTTTCATAAAAAACCCTCTTAGTCATATGCTCTCCATGTATGTTTACATTTAGTACATGTGAAAATACGTGTAGGAGCTTCATCTGCACTACGAGTTTGTAACATTTTATAAGTAGCTTTATCGTGTCCGCATTCAGGACAGGTTTCATTAGTAACTGGGCCAACGTCCACATCTTCCCCAAGCATTTTAACGGTTTCTTCAGCTTTAACGTCTTCAGAAACTTTATATTCCTTAGCATTGTCTAACTCATTTGAGTATCCGCATTTATTGCATTTTAAAACGCCATTGTTCGGAAGCATCATGGCCCCACATTCTGGACAAAATTCCATTTAATCTCCTCAATTAAATTATATGTAAATAATATTATTCTTAATCTATTTAAATATAACCTTAAAAACTAATATTATTAACTTTTTTCAAACAATCATTTATTATTTGTCTGTGATCAAAAGCAATATCAATATCGCTGATTTCATCATGTGAAAAAATACCGATTTCTTTCGCATCACTATCTGCCTTTCTGGTGGTTAAATCACCTTTTGCAGTGTATGCGACAGTCACTGTGTGTCCCCTTGGGTCCCTGTCTGGCTTGGAATAAACATTGACCAAATCAATAAGTTCAACGTCTATGCTGGTTTCTTCTTTTGCTTCCCGTATTGCTGCAGTTTCCACACTTTCGCCATACTCAACAAACCCTCCCGGCAGTGCCCAACAGTCCTTATACGGATCATTCAATCTTTTTATTAAAATAAAATTGAAATCCTCATCAAAAATAAAGATATCTGCTGTTAAGGAAGGGATTTTATATTTTGACATTAAACCACATTAAAAATAAAAGTTTTGAAGCTATAAAGCTTCATCAATAAGTTGTTTAAATTCAGAACTTTCTTTTTGTAATTCTTCTGCTGCTTTTTTCAATACGCTTCTAGGTCTTTTTCCTCTTTTGGTTTTAATGGTCATTTGTGGTTTTCCAGTAAGAGGGTGATCGATATTGTAAACAGCATATTCAACATCTGGATCTTGCATTAAGACATGTCTTAAAGCGTTAAAAACTCCATGACTTTCATCCTCTACTTCAAAAGTGAGTTCTAAAGTTTTATCATCAATAATTTTAAAATTTTCCATTTTATCAACCTTAATTAATCATTAACATAGTTTTTAGAGACTTTACGTCTTTCTTTTTTATTACAAGTATTGCACTGAAGCTCATTTTCTTTTTGTGTGGTGTGCATGAAATCTCTACAACGGGTACACATGGCTTTTAGGACTCCGCAATCTTCATCAACTGTTCCTAAATCAACATTGTCTCCAGTTATCTTAACAACTTTTGCTTGGACGATATCTCCAATTCTAAAAGCATCAGACAATTTTTCCAAATAATCCTTTTTAGCTTGTGAGATGTGTATGGCTCCCATATAAGGTAGGGCCAATGGCCTGCCGTTGTCTTTCATACATTCGATTTTTACGTTTGCTCTTTGAGGTTTGATATCAGTTATTTGACCATAAACGGTATCTCCCACTTTCAAAAGAGCTGGTTTTGCATCTGACACAACAGAAATAACCTTCATTTTTTGATTAATTTTAACATTTCCAAGTACTGCTGATTTGATGTCGCCATCATCGTCATAAGTACCTTCCCCTGGTAGATATTGCTCGATTATTCCTAATTTATCTCCAGGCATCACTATTTTTTCGTCTTCTATACTCATATTAAAATCACCAAAAATATAAAAATTTCTTTAATATAATAATTTTATCGATGTTTATATTTAAAAGTATTCATAATATGTGTATTGGCTACACAATATCCAAGAAAATTAGTCTAAAAAAAGTAAAATGTTGGGAGTTAGGACACTCCCAGAAATTAACTAAGATGTTTATTTAACGGTAATTTTTTTACTTGCACTGGATGCTTTGTAAAAGCCGTTTCCTGCAAATTTGACTTTTGCAGTGTATTTGCCTTTTTTGGTTAATTTTTTAATTTTAAAGGTAGCTTTACCTTTAGCATTTGTTTTAGCAGTGATAGTTTTACCGTTTACTTTTAAGGTAACTTTAACATTTTTAATAGCTTTACCTTTATTATCTTTTAAAGTAATAGCATACTTTTTAGTTTTGGCTTTTGCTTTGAAGGTTTTCTTTTTAGCAGTTAATTTGGAAGCAGCTTTTGTGATTTCAATTTTATTTTTTCCAATCACATTATTATATTCAGTATAGACATAATGTGTGCCTGCCGCCAGATTTACTGTGATAGTTGCATAACCATCATTATCAGTCCTTCCAACATAATCTGTGTTATCTATCGTAAAGACCACAGTTTGCTGTGTTACTGGTTTATCACCGTCAAGAACTTTTATTTTAAAGGTAATTGGTCCGGAATAAGTCTGCTTTATATCTTGGGCTTCAAAGGTAACTTTTTTTCCTCCGATCAAATTCATAATGGAAGATATATCAAATGTTCCGTTACCGGTCATGTTCATTATGCTACTTATATTGAAACTTGTTCCGTTACCAAAAGTCATATTACTGTTCAATAGGTCTGATATATTGAAGGTTGTACCATTTCCTAAGCTTATGGTGGTACCATTCAATAAACTTCCTAAATCAATAGTTGTTCCGTTACCGAAATTAAATGTAATATTTGAAAAATCAAATTTAGTACCATTACCTCCGGTTCCGCCAAATGTAAAGCCTTCACCTAAAGTGGAATCTGTGGCACTGTTATCAACGGATAAAATTGGTTCGTCAGCAGTGTCGTCATTTTCTTCTAAAACAACATCATTTTCAACAGCTATATTTTCCTCAACATTATCTATGGCTTGAACTTCAGGCGCATCGTCAGTGATTTCAACGACATCACTTACATTATCTGCAGCGCTTGCAGCAGTGATGATGCACAATGAAATTAAAACCATTATGACTAAAAATATACTTTGTTTAATTTTCATTATTTTCTCTCCTATCTTGAATATATATTGTTTGATTATATCATATATATAAATATATTTAAAATTTTCTAATTTTTCCTTAATAATAAGGAAATTGACAACTCAAGATATAAGTTTAACGAACATTCATTTAATTATATATTTTAAAATAAGCGATTTTAAATAAATTTCAAATTTAAAAGAAAAATTCAAGAGTTTGTCGATTATATCCTAAATTTAAACATTTTAATAATGCCGTAGGGAGTTTTTCCAGTTAGCCATATCTTTCATGGAATAAAATCTCATCCAACTGATAGTTTTCCCATTCGCGCTTGTTCAGTACAATTTCCAATTCCTGTGGTGTTAATAATGGTTTCTTATACATCTGCGAATCGTCAATAGCTATTCTTGGACATGCACTCACAACAAATGCGTCCAATTCAAGATATGGAAGCAATGCATCAGGGGAGACATTGTCCATCAGTATGATATAGCTTTCCATGTTTGCATCTTCAAGAATCTTTTTGATTTCCTTTGCAAGCATCATTCTGTATAAAATCCTGTCTGCAAACTCATCCATGCTTCTTATTTCTGAGTTGTATGGATCCAAAGCTATTACCGGCGCATTAGAAAACAGCTTGATTCCCAAAGGATGGAAGTTTCCGCTGCCGATAAAGAGTATCACATCCACTTCCAGATCCTTGATTGATGAGAAGTTACAGCCCAGAACCTGTCCTTTTCTTGTTGATGGGGATGAACCAAGAATAACTTCCTTGCCGTTGTCTTCCAGAAAATCCCTTGTCTCATTTAGAAGATGCAGGTGCTGTGTTGTTGTTACGAGCCCTATTCTTGAGTAGCCTTTCAATGTTTCCAGGCATTTTTCGAGATCCTTTTTGATGTCGATTTTGGAGTATGCCTCAATGAAGAGTGTAGGCACTTCATATTTCAATGGAAGTGGCGTATGGCCGTAGTGAACAATCAAATCCACTGAACCCTTCATTTTCCAGTCGCTGACATCACACGCTCCAAAGCAGGGATCCCCTGAGATGACTACAATTGCCTCTGTTTCCTCTTCAATTGCTCTGGCTATTTTTGTCGCCTGTGTTTTAAGACCCTCCGGGAACTGTAATCCTACAGTTTTGGCATCGATTGAGTTGATTTTGCGGATTACCTTATCCAAATCCATATCATACATTGACATTTTAATCTTCGATTGTGCTTTCAATTACTACCTTTCCGTCAATGACATCCAATTTAACGATAGACAGCACGTCAACTCCAGTTTCCTTTTTAACGATTTTTTTGCCTTCTCCCTTGTCGATGATGGCAACTACTGATTTCAGGTCAAGTCCCATATCGGTCAATGTCCTAATCAGTGCCACCAGGGTTCCTCCGGTACTTACGACATCATCAATGAGCAGAATCTTTTCACCTTCATGTAAGTCATTGACATAAAGGTTTGATGAGCCGTAACCGGTTTTTTGATAAACTTCAGTTTCGCCGGGAAGGCCATATTGTCTTTTACGGATTACTACAAAAGGAATGTCTGTTGCAAGGGACAATGCGGTTGCCAAGTGTATTCCCATGGCTTCAACTGCAACAATCTTATCAATATTTAAATCTGCATACTTATGAACAGCAAGGGCCAATTCTCTAAGCATTAAAGGGTCCATTGCAGGAACACCATCACTTATAGGATTTACAAAGTAATTGTATTCTCCTTTCTTAACAATTGGGGATGCTTCCAATGATTTTATTACTTCTTCTAACATAGTACTCACACGAAAATTATTAAAACTTGTTAAATATAAATATATCTTAATATAATAATTAACTTTTCTAAAGATGTGATTACTATGCTTGGAAACTTAGGTGAAAATCTTACTAATACAATGAAAAAATTAGTAGGAATGTCAGTAATTGATAAAAAAACAATAAAGGAAGTTGTAAAGGACATACAACGTGCATTAATTCAATCTGACGTTAATATTAAATTAGTTTTAGATTTATCAAAGAAAATAGAGGAAAGGGCTCTTGAAGAGGAACCTCCAAAGGGCATTACTCCAAGGGAACATGTCATAACAATTATCTATGAAGAAATGGTCAACCTTTTAGGCAGCGAAGCGGTGGACCTTGACATTAACGACAGACCATATAAGATTCTGTTTTTAGGTCTGCAGGGTTCAGGTAAGACCACTACAATAGGCAAATTATGCCGATATCTGCAGAAAAAGGGTTTCAACCCGGCGGTAGTATGTACAGATACATGGAGGCCGGCCGCTTATGAGCAATTGAAGCAACTCACCGAAGAGATGGACGTACCTTTATATGGTGATCCGAACAACAAGGACGCTTTGGATCTTGCACAAAAAGGTTTGCAGGAATTCAAAAACCGTAAGGTTATCATTTTCGATACAGCAGGAAGGCACAAGGAGGAAGCTGACCTCATTGCCGAAATGGATGAATTGGACAACATCATCAATCCGAACGAAGCGATTCTTGTAATTGACGGAACAATCGGTCAGCAAGCCGGTGAGCAGGCAAAGGCATTTTCCCAGGCCACAGACATCGGTTCAATCATCATTACAAAATTGGACGGTTCTGCAAAAGGTGGGGGAGCGATGTCAGCTGTAGCTGAAACCGGAGCTCCAATCAAGTTCATCGGTACAGGAGAAAGGGTGGATGACTTTGAGCCTTTCGACCCTGAAAGATTCATTTCAAGATTGCTCGGTATGGGAGACATCAAATCCCTTATAGAAAAGGCAGAGGAAAATATTGATGAGGACGTTGCTGAAAAGACCATGAATAACATGCTGACAGGTAAATTCACACTTATGGACATGAAAAACCAGTTCGAAATGATGAACAGCATGGGCCCTATGCAGCAGGTCCTGAACATGATTCCTGGTATGGGAAACAAGATTACAAAAGAGGCGTCCAAAATGACTGAGGACAAGCTTGAATCCTATAAAATCATGATGTCTTCAATGACTGAAGAGGAAATGCTGAATCCTAAAATCATAAAGCAGTCAAGGATTCAAAGGATTGCCCGTGGTTCCGGACATCAGGAAAGCGATGTCAAGGAGCTTTTGAAGTATTACAATAACACCAAAAAGACAATGAAAGGAATCGGAAAACGTGGCGGACGTCTTAGAGGCGGAGCGATGAACCGTATGATGGGCCAGTTTATGCAGAGATAACATGAGATTAGCTGAAGATATTCTAAACCAGACAGATGGTAAAATCTGCAAACATTGTCTTGGACGCAAGCTATCCAAAACCATAGAGGGCACCAACAACATCGAACGTGCCGACAAGGTATGTGAGGAATTGGGCATTGATTTGGATGACGTTGACTGCGTGATTTGCAATAATATTTTTGATAAGCTGGATGATGACTTATATGATAAAATCGATGCCAAAATCAATCAGCTGGGCATCGAATTCAATACCTTTTTAGTAGGATCACAGATTCCAAAGGATATCCAAGAACGTGACGAGGAGATGTTTGAGGAATTCGATTTGGGTGTTGAAACCATCAAAAAGGAAGTCAACCGACTCATAGGCCTTGGAATTTGGGAAAAGTATGACAAGGAAGCCGAATTTGAAAGACAGGACATTGTTTTTAACATTGATTTAAGAAACGAGCCTAAAGTGAGAATTCAGATAAATCCGTTATATATTGAGGGGAAATACAATAAATATAAGCGAGGCATCCCTCAAACCAAATGGCCATGCACCAAATGTAAGGGCAGAGGCTGTGAAGAGTGCAACGGAACAGGCAAACAGTATCCGGAATCAGTTGAAGAGTTGATTTCTGAGCATTTCTTAAAGTTAACCAAAGGAAAGGAGGCAAAATTCCATGGAGCCGGCCGTGAAGACATCGACGTACTGATGCTTGGTTCAGGCAGGCCGTTTGTCTTGGAGATAAAAGAGCCTAGAATTCGAAATCTTGATTTGGCGAAATTGGAGGATGAAATCAATAAGGTCAATGAAGGCAAAACAGCATATCATGGCCTAAAGCTCTGTGAGAGAGGCCGTAAAGCTGAAATAAAACAGTCTTCTCCAGATACCTACAAGATTTATGAAGCAATTGTCGAGTGTGACGAGGCATTCGACACAGATAAGCTGGAAGAGCTGACAAAATTAAATGAAATTCACCAGCAAACCCCATTGAGGGTTTTGAGAAGGCGAACTGACATGGTTCGTGTAAAACATGTATTGGACTTATCATATGAGGTAATAGATGAAAAGTCATTTACCATGAGGATAAAAACCGAAGGCGGATTGTACATCAAGGAACTGATTTCAGGTGATGAGGGAAGAAGCAATCCGAACGTAAGTGAAATTTTAGGCGTCAATGCAGTTTGCGCCCAATTAGATGTAATTGAAGTAAGCGAGAAATGATAATATGGCAGATGAATTTACACATTTGACAGACAGTGGAGTGCATATGGTTGAAGTCGGGGCAAAACCTGATCAAAAAAGAAGGGCAATAGCCAGCGGAAGCATATTCCTGGACAAGAATACAATCAGTCTGATTCAAAATGAGGAAATCAAAAAGGGGAACGTGCTGACAACCGCTCAAATCGCAGGTATTCAGGCCGTAAAAAACACATCTTCAATAATACCTCTTTGCCACCCATTGGCATTGACAGGAATAGAACTTGATTTTGAAGTGAAGGAAGATGAAATCATAGCAACTTGTGCTGTTAATACTTTAGGCAAAACCGGTGTTGAAATGGAAGCGATAACTGGTGTAAGTGTTGCACTTTTAACCGTATGGGATATGGTAAAGGCTGTTGAAAAGGATGAGGACGGACAATATCCTGATACCCGAATAAGTGATATTAAGGTTATAAAGAAGGAAAAAATTTAAACTTTATATATGATGAAAAAAATAAGTATATTCATTATTTTTACAAATTAACTTAATGGAGAATTATTATGGCAAAAAAAGATAACAAGATTACAATGCCTCAAACCGGTGCAGGTTTAGTAAGATACTTTGATGAAGAAAGTTTAGGTCCAAAACTTTCACCTGAGCACGTTATTGTCGCTACTATTATTTTAGCAATACTTTGTTTTGTTTTAAGATATTCTGCTTAAGAATATTCTTAAACAAATTCACTACTTTTTTTATAGATTTTTATGTTAACCAAAAGAATTATTCCTTGTCTTGATTGTGACCTGCAGGTTCCGGAAGGCCGTGTTGTTAAGGGTGTTGAATTTAAGCAAATCAAATATGCGGGAAACCCTGTAGATTTGGCTACACGTTACTATGAAGAGGGAGCAGATGAAGTTGTAGTTTTAGATATCACTGCTTCACATGAAAGAAGGGCCACAATGGCCGACGTTATTGACCGATTGACTGAAAACGTGTTCATGCCAATCTGTGTCGGCGGGGGAATCAGAAAGGTCGATGACTACATCAACATGCTTAAGGCAGGCGCAGACAAATGTTCAACCAACACTGCAGCCATTAAAAATCCTCAATTGCTCACCGACGCTTCTAAAGTTGTTGGATCACAGGCTGTTGTAATAGGAATAGATGCCAAAAGGAGATATGTTGACCATCCGGATGATGCTCCTGATAAAACTGTTATTGAAACTGATAAGGGATTCTGCTGGTTTGATACAAGCATTTACGGCGGACGAGAGTTCACAGGCATTGATGCAATCCAGTGGGCAGTCGAATGTCAGGAACGTGGTGCGGGTGAAGTGCTTCTGACCAGTATGGATGGTGACGGAACTCAAAACGGATATGACATTGAGCTGAACAAGACAATCAATGATGCAGTCGACATTCCGGTCATTGCAAGCGGTGGCGTTGGCGAGCCTAGGCATATTTTGGAAGTGTTTGAAAAAACTGATGTTTCAGCAGCACTGGCCGCAAGCATATTCCATTTCAATCAGTATTCAATAGGCACAGTTAAGGAATACTTAAAAGAAAATAATGTAGCTGTTAGATTATGATTATCAAAGCTCCAATCGATTTAGAACTGACCCAATTTTCCGGCCAGACTTCACAGCCCCCTTGGAGGCAGGTTGATGAATCCTTTAGGCAGGCTGTTTTGGTCGATGATAAGCCGGTAATTTTTGATGTCAGGCAGTCCGGAGAGTTTTTGGATTTCAATTTTGATGGAGAGATTTCCAAAAGTGATGCCGTTTCCAAACTGAGCTACATTTATGATTTGGACTTTGATTTGAACAAGTTCTATAAGTATCTGCACAACCATGCGGAACTTGCTGAAATGAGTGAATTCTGCAATGGCTTGAGACTTTTTTTAGCGCCAGACCCGTTTGAATGCGTCATATCATCAATATGCTCTGCAAACAATTCCATCAAAAGATGGACAAAATCGATTTCTGACATGAAGGAAAAATGGGGAAATGAGCATGACGGATACTATACTTTTCCTAAAAGTTCCGTGTTAAGAAATGTATATTTGGATGATGAAGATGAATTTAATTCATCAGATATTGAAGATATTTGCAGTTGCAAAAATAATTTAAAGGAATGTGGCGTAGGATATAGGGCACCTTACATGAGAAAGGCAAGCGACCTCTTTACACTTGAAATGGACCTGTCGGAAATTTCAAACATGAGTTATGACGAAGCCTTTGAAACAATACTTGAGGTTCCGGGTGTCGGACCGAAGGTGGCTGATTGCATATTGCTTTACGGATTCAACTTCAGGCAGGCATTTCCCTCTGATGTCTGGATTAAAAGGATAGTGTCCTACCTGTATTTTGACGGCAAGGATATAAGCGTTTCCAAGGTCAGGGAATTCGGAATGGAAGAATTTGGTGATAATGCAGGATATGTTCAACTGTATATGTTTCATTATGCCCGCAGGTCCGGACTGATGGCTAAACTAAAAAAATAAGAAAAAATTGAAGATTAGTGTGCATTGAAACCTAATCTCCATAATTGCACTAATTAATTTCTGATATATTTAATGATTAAATATGCTCCGAGGATTGCGCTGAACACGAATCCTAAAAATCCGATTGCAGAAACGTCCCATATTTTTGGACCCTTATCTGCTAGAATTGCAATGGAAGAACCTATGAGCAATGCGGATACTATTAATGAGATGGATAACTGGTTTTTCAAATCATCCAAACCGGTATGGTTCATATTTAATTCCAATTCGCCTTTTTCGACTTTATCAAGAGTGCTGTTGAGTCTGTCAGGCAAATCCTTTAACAAATGTTCGATTTCCACAATATAGTTAAATCCGCCACTTGCAAGACTTCCAGGTTCGAATTTTGATTTAATCATGTCCTTAGCGAATTTTTCAAGTTCAGTGGTGAGATTGAAGTGTGGATCTAATTTGTTTCCAGCTTCTTCAATGAGCAGTATTCCTCTTCCAATCATAACGAATTCACTTGGAAGGATGATATTGTGTTTAATCATTACATTCATCAGGTTGTCGAATATTCCATCCATCTGATCTAATTCAACGCCGATGTAGGTGTTCAATAGTTCATCCACATCCTCTTTAAACTCATCAGTGTTCTGTTCTGGAGTGATGATGTTCATATAGAGCAGTTGATTGATTAAATGATGTGAATTCCCACCCAACAAAAGCAATATCAATTGGGCGAAGTTTGACCTGAAAGTGTCGTTTACCACTCCCATCATTCCGAAATCAATGTAACAGAGCTTTGCATCACGTGTTACAAACAGGTTACCTGGGTGAGGGTCTGCATGGAAAAATCCGTCAATCAAAACTTGCTTTAAATATGATTGGGTTCCATACTGGGCGATTAAATTATTGTCGATGCCTTCAATTTCATGGTCTATCAAATCGGTTACTTCGTATCCGTCAATAAGCTCCATGTTTATGAGTTTGGAAGTACAGAGCTCAGGATAAACTTCAGGTATCTTGATGTAGTCAATCTCTTCAAAGTTTTTGGTAATCTTTCCGATATTTCTGACCTCTTCCATGTAGTCCAATTCCTTGAAGATTGACCTTTCAAATTCCTTAGCCATTGCAGGTAAATTGTATGTCCTTGATTTTGTGACGTGATTGTCAACTGTTCCGGCCAGCCTGTTTAATATTTTTACATCCGGCACAATGACGTCATATATGCCTGGCTTTTGAACCTTAACGGCAACTTCCATGTCACTTTCCTTTAATGTTGCCTTATAAACCTGACCGATTGACGCAGAACCGAGAGGCTCTTCATTGAATTCGGAGTACACTTCCTCCAGCGGTTGACCGAGTTCCTTTTCAATTACTTCTCTCATTTCGTCAAATGGGGTTACGGGAGTGTTGTCCCTGAGCATCTTTAGGTCATCAGCTATTTCATTACCGACCATATCTGGCCTTGTGGCTAGCAGTTGACCTAATTTGATGAATGCAGGACCCAATTCCTCCAATGCATATCTCAAATCTGAAACCTCAAAATTTTCATCAGGTTCGTTTTTAAGTAAGTTTGCTAAGTGGTGCCTTTTTGCAACACCCATAATTTCATCAAAACGTTTCCTTGCAGCTTTTTTTTCTTCCTTAGACATATTATTGCTCCCAATTTAAAAATAAAAAATCGTTTTGAGTTTAATAATTCAAAACTTGACAGGTATTTCATAAAGTTAATCTTTTTTTAAAAATATGAAATAAACAATACCTATTTATAAATTTAACATTTAAATATGTGTCGATTTATAGATTATATCTATTATATTTACTAAAATATTAAACAAATTGTCGAAAAACATAATTGTTCAATTTTTTTATAATTATTTTTTATGAACATATGATATGCCCATTTGATTTTTAATAATTTTTTCATTATTTAAAAATATGATTGTTTTGGTTCAGCAGATAAGATAAGATTTGTTCAAGTTATGCCCGGATAGTTGAAAAATGTTAAAAAAAATGTAAAATAGAGGTGATGGTCTCTATTTTTTCAATGTTACTTTTGCAGTACTTTTTTGCGGTTTTTGCTTAAGGTTTTTTTTAATTTAGACTTGTTGTTTCAATGGTTTTACCATAATTTCTCGGTTTTCTCCTCAAACCACCCCTTCCTGGTTCCAACATAATACAGTCCCAATGCTGAGATTAGGGTAACAATGATGGTAGAAGCAAAGTCGTAAGGAGTAATTACGGATGAGCTTACCTCAAATCCTAAAGCTACAGCATATGCACTCATTAAATTATTCACGCTGTGGAGTGCGGAAGAAACTTCCAAACCATTGCTGCGCCAAGCTAAAAATCCTAAAAAAATTCCTTGCACGAATACTCCGATTACTCCCAAAATGCTGTAGGGATGCAATGATGTAAATACTATGGATTGGAGAATAATCGCCAGAACAGGTATTTTAAACCATGATCCGAAGGTTTGCATAATTAAACCGCGCATTATGTATTCTTCAGCAATACATTGTAAAGGTATAATGATTAGGCATATGACAAAAAATGTCGGTGTCAGTGTATTTGGACCTCTTTGCCCATGTATCAGGGCAGTTATGATTTCGTAGATTAGGTATACAGCCAATGGAATGGAAAGCGCTTTAAAAAATAGTTTCCAGTTCCAGCCTCCACGGGATGATGAATAGGAAGAAAATGGCCTGTCCCGAACAATTTTGCTTGCAATATAAAGTGAAGGAATAAAAATTGCCACAGACAGATAACCGATGTAGCTTCCAACTTCAGAATTCAATGATTCATATCCTTGTGTCACTAATGCGAAAATATTGTCGAAACCGTAAGCCTGGCCAAAAATCACCAATATCAAAGCTTGCAATAGTATGTATACAATTGTTCCGATTATGAATACTAGGATTGGCTTATACCATTTATATTTTTCAAAAGTTCTTGGAAATGTGATATATTCCGGAAAGTTGTTTTCGCTCATAATTATAGTTTATATTAAAAAATATTTAAACTTCATCATGGATATATAATAGTGATGGAGAAGAAAAATTTACTCTTATTGATTTGTACGGTATTGTCATTTTTCACGGTTTTTGCGGTCAATGCAGTGACCATTGTCATTCCATCAATTGCAACAGAATTTCACATGAGCAATATCGTTCAAAACTGGGTAACAATTATTTTTTTGCTGGTTGTGGCAGTTCTATCGGTTCCGGCCGGCCAAATTTCAGGCAAATATGGCCTTAAGAGAGTCACAAACATAAGCATTATTCTATTTATCATTATTTCCATTGTCAATGTGCTTGTAGTTTCACAGGAACAGTTCCTTGTATGCAGGTTTATTTTGGGAATATCTCTGGCTTTCATCAATGTCACCTCGATGGCAATGATAGTGTCTGCGTTTCCCCCTGAGGAACGCGGAAAGGCATTGGGGATTAACATCACTGGAGTCTATGTGGGACTTTCTTTGTCTCCGGTATTGGGAGGGATCCTGAATTACAATCTGGGCTGGAGATCTGTAGTGCTTTTTGGAGTTCCGTTTCTCTTTGTGATTCTTGCATTGCTTTTAACAAGAATCGATGAGGAATGGATTTCATTTGAGGGCATTCCATTGGACATCAAGGGGTCATTGACATATGGAATCGGAATGGTGCTCTTCATGTACGGCTTTACCATTCTCAACACTCAATTGGGAATTGCCCTGACTGTATTGGGAGTCATAATCCTGGCGATATTCGGACTAATCGAGCTTAGGCAGTCACATCCTGTATTCGACATAAGGTTCTTTAAGAATCACAAGTTCCTCTCAGCCAATTTCGCATCACTGTGTGCATACCTGGCCACATATGCCGTTACAACAATTCTTAATTATCATCTGCAGTACATCAAGGGATTCGATTCACAGACTGCAGGAATGATACTGCTTGTGGCACCGCTCTGTCAGGTGGTTCTTGCTCCGATTGCAGGAAGACTGTCCGACAGGTTCGTGCCCCAAATCCTGGCGGCAATCGGAATGGGGCTTGGAACTCTTTCGCTGTTTCTGTTCTCGTCTCTGGATGCGGCAACCCCAATGGAATTTTTGATGGTATCCATGGTAATCTATGGTGTAGGATTCGGACTATTTTCACCGCCGAATACGAATGTCATAATGGGATCCGTTCCGCCTAAGGACACATCAGTGGCATCAGCTGCCGTTGCGACAATGCGTACAGTCGGCCAGGCAATGAGTATGGGAATATTGACACTTGTGTTTGCGTTTATAATGGGTGACGTTCCGATAATCCAGCAGCACTATCCTCTGCTGATTCAAAGCTGTCAGATAACCTGCATCATCTGTGTGGTGTTGTGCATTGCATCTGTATTCGCTTCATTTGTCGGAATCAGGGCGAAAACTTCAGAATAATTCGATGCTTAACATTGAGTACTTATAGGATGTGCATTATATAATAACATAGTTATGGAAAGGAAATATCGATTCTTAACAGACAAGTATTACGAGCTGCTCCTGCCTACATTGTTTATGGTGATGTCCGAAAAGATAGCGGTTGTTATAGATGTAGTCGTAATTGCACTGCTTATCGGA
>NZ_ONER01000006.1 GCF_900316895.1 uncultured Methanobrevibacter sp.
AAATAAACATATCATTAAAGTTTTAATAGGAACAAGACGTTCTGGAAAGTCAACCATATTAAAACAAATTATTGATTCATTAATAAAACAAGGAATACCAGAAGATAATATTGTTTGGATGAATTTTGAATTAAGTGATTATTTTGAAATAGACAATATTGAAAAGCTTGAAGAGTTCATATCCAATAAAACGGAAAATATTAACGGCAAAATTTATCTGTTTTTTGATGAGATACAGGTTGTTCCCCAATGGGAAAAATTAATCAACTCTTACTTTGCAAAAGAAAATTATGACATATACATTACTGGATCAAACTCAAAATTGTTGTCCGGAGAGTTTGCCACATATTTGTCCGGCCGCTATGTGGAATTAAACATATATCCATTTTCTTTTAGGGAATATCTTGATTACTACGAAATTACCTCTGATTTTAAAACTCATTTTTATAGA
The DNA here is from genome assembly GCF_900316895.1 of uncultured Methanobrevibacter sp. Lineage (GTDB taxonomy): Archaea > Methanobacteriota > Methanobacteria > Methanobacteriales > Methanobacteriaceae > Methanocatella. The sequence goes on from NZ_ONER01000006.1 coordinate 452, forward strand.
TATTTGGAAGATGGAGGCATGCCTTCAACATTTGACTATCGTGGTGATGATAAAAGACTAATTTTAATTGATTTATACAATTCAATTGTCCTTAAAGATATAATTCAAAGAAATAATGTTAAAAATGTCGATTTATTGGATCGGATTATGAGATTTGTAATGTATAACATTAGCCAGCCATTTTCCGCAAATAAAATTCATAAAAGACTAAAGCAGGATATGGTAAACTTATCGGTAAATACAATTTATAATTATCTGAAATTCTTTGAAAATGCTTGTTTGATTTATCAGGTAAAACGTGAAGATTTACAGGGTAAAAGAATATTAAAATATGATGAAAAATATTATCTATGTGACTTGGGTTTTAGACAGGCAATAATAGGAAACAATCAACGTGATATCACTCGTGTAATCGAAAATATTGTTTATTTAGAACTTTTAAGAAGGGGATTTGAAATCACCATCGGTAAAGTTGATAGCCTGGAAGTGGATTTTGTATGCAAAAAACAAAACAAACCCATTTACATTCAAGTTTCTTATTTATTGGCCAGTGAAGAAACTGTTGAAAGAGAATTTAAACCATTAAAGAGTATTCAAGATAATTATCCAAAATACGTAATAACCATGGATGATGTGGACATGTCTCATGATGGAATAATTCATTTGAATTTAATTGATTTTTTAAGGGATAATGAAGTGATTTAACATCCTGGAAACCATACTCTTTTTAGGAAGTATGTCCTTTTTTAGGGAGTTTATCAACTCTGAGTTGATAAACTCACTTTGGTTTTTAAATAATTATTTTGAAGATAGATAATACTTGTTTTTATTAAAAGTAGTAGATAATTCACCTACTTTTCGAGCATTATTTGTTCGCATTCTATCAAACAAAAATCGAAAAAGTAGTAGATAATTTGAAGTGTATTATGCCAACAGCAACATGAAGCTGGTCAAAAGGAACCAGAAGTTGCATAATCCGGATTCACCGTTGCTGATTGGTGATGTGAAAGATGATGATGTTGTATATTGACACGCAAAGTAGATTGTTTTAATATGAGGGAATAAAGCATATATTAATGTGGTTTTCAATAACTCCTTAAAAGGAGATTAATTATATTAATTATTAAAAAGAAATATCTATCTTGAAGTTCTAAAGATGGATAAATCATCCGTTTTTTTTAAAAAAGGGAAATCATGATATTGTTAAGTTTTGATATTGAGGAGTTTGATGTGCCCCGTGAGCATGGAGTTGCATATTCGCTTGAGGAAGGCATGAATGTGTCAGTTGAAGGCACAAACATCATTCTGGATATCCTTAAAAGGAATGATGTCAGGTCCACATTATTCTGCACAGCAAATTTTGCCGAAAACGCTCCAAAAACAATGAATCGAATGATAAAAGAAGGCCATGAAGTCGCATCCCATGGCGTTAATCACTTCGAGCCGAAGGAATCTGATTTTGCAAAGTCAAAGGAGATTTTAGAAAAAATAACTAACACTAAAATTAGAGGCTACCGCCAGCCCAGGATGTTCCCGGTCAGGGACAGTGAAATAAAGAGGGTAGGATACGTATATAACTCATCCCTCAACCCTGCGTTTATTCCGGGAAGATATATGAACCTGAACGCTCCAAGAACATATTTCGAAAAGGATGGCGTGGTTCAAATACCTGCTTCGGTAACTCCAACGGTAAGATTTCCTCTCTTCTGGCTGTCACTGCACAATCTTCCTGAAAAGGTCTATCACTGGATGGTTCGCCGCACCCTAAAACATGACAGTTACTTCACGACATACTTCCATCCGTGGGAGTTCTATGAGCTAAAGGAGCATCCGGAATTCAAGATGCCCTTCATCATAAAAAGAAACAGCGGCCAAAAGATGGCGGAAAGACTGGACAATTTAATCGGGATGCTTAAAGACCAAAATCATAAATTCATCACATACAGTGAGTTCGCCGAATCCCTTCGTTAAAATAGGAAAAGACCAGTTTATAATTAATTTTTTTTAAAATAAACTTAACAAAATATTTAATATATTCGATTACTAATATATTAATATAGGTTTTATTATGGAATTCAACAGCAAGAATAAGGATATAATAGGAAAGGCTTTTTTCGCATTGAGTTTTATAATATTAATTTACATGTTTGTAACACCACTCAACCAACTTATTTTGCATGTTGATGAGTATTTTACACTCACAATCGTCAATTTCAATGTGGGTGACCTCATAAACACCACTGCAGCGGACGTGCATCCGCCATTATATTATCTGATACTTAAGTTTGCCATGTATCTTTCTGGATTATTTGGAATCTCTTCCCATAACCTCTATGTGGTAAGGCTGGTTTCGATAATTCCATATCCAATCATCATGGCTATTTCATATTTAAAAATCAGAAAGGATTATGGATGGCTGACCGCAGGACTTTTTACACTTTCACTGGGAATCATGAGTGAGTTTTTCTTGTATTTCCTAATAGCAAGAATGTACAGCTGGGCAATACTGTTCATTCTGATAGCTTTCATCTATACAAAGGAACTTTTTACTACTGGAAAGATAAAATACTGGGCGATTGTCACTGTTGCATCGGTATTATGTGCGTATACTCATTATTTTGCAGCTATTTCTGCAGTGTGTCTTTATTTGATTATAATATATTATGTGATTGTTAAAAACAGGAGTCAGATTAAGCATCTGTGCATTTCGATTGTGGCGGCAGTTCTTTTATATTTGCCTTGGGTTTTCACTCTTTTAAATCAATTAACTGCTATACACAAGGGATTTTGGGTGCCTAGAGTTAGATTTGATACACTTATCCAGTCCGTGGGGTACTATGCTCATTGCGGCGATTCCATATTTGCAATCATTGCAATTATGATTCTGATTGCTATCGCATACATGTATAAAAAGCAGCTTAAGGAAAAATACACTCTGGACAACTTTTATATTCTAACAGGCTTTGGAGTTTATTTTGGAACAATCGCATTGGCCCTCATTGTGTCTTTAACATTCAAATCTATCCTGCTTGCAAGGTATTTGATGCCTGCTGCAGCGGTTCTATGGCTTGCAATTTCAATCCTAATTGGCAGGATTGAAGACAAAAAGACAATGATATATTCATTTGCCCTCATCTGTCTGCTTCTGATTGCGGGAACCGCACACATGGTAAACACCAACATGACGGTATATAATGAGGGTTTGACTAAAGAAAATGTCTTTGATCAAATGATTCAGGATGAAAATGCATCACTTATCTTGGCCAGGCTGAATGGAGTAATATACTTCCTGGACTATTCCGATAGGGTCGACACATATTGCGTAAGATATACCTATGTCTTTGGACATAAGATGGACGAGCTGCATGAGACATTCAACTTCAAGGATACGTCGGAAAATGATATTTCTGGCCTTGTCAAAAACAATACTGACAGACATTTCTACCTGGTTAACATAATGACTTGGGGAGATCTGAATCTTGATTCCGAAATCAACAAGACCATCTTGATGTCCGATCAGGGTATTGAGATATCCAAGCTGACAGTAAACGAAACAATGAAGTGACCTATTGCGGATTCACTCCCTTTTTTGCAAATTAAAAAGAACTGCATATCCTCTACATTATTGCGCTAATCCTTAAAGACTATCAGTTTTGAGAATATGTAGTTTAAAATTATCACGATGATTTGAACCACGATTTTTGATATTGAGCCGTCAAAGGCAAGAAGATCGATGAATGTATACATCAAAAGCATATCCACAACCCCTGAAAATATCCTCCCTCCGAAAAAGAGAGACATCTCCTTGAGGATATTGGGACTTTTGCTTTCAAACACCCAAATCCGATTGGTTATATAGGCAAATAGCACTGAAAAAAACCATGCTATAGCGTTTGAAACCAGATAATTGATGCCAAGCAGATTTGCAAAGAAGAAATAGCTTATGAGATTGACGAAAAAAGTGAACGCTCCAAAGACTACATACAGTATCAGTTCCCTGTCAATCTTTATCCAATCACTCATCATTGATATTTGTCTCCTTAACAATAAAAATTGGACGGTTTTTTGTTTCCTTGTAGGTTTTTTCCAAGTATTTGCCCAATATTCCAATTGAAAGCAATTGTATGCCTCCTAAAAGTAATATTGTACACATTGTTGTTGCAAAACCCTGGACTGGATCTGAATACAGGAGATATTTCACCACAATAAATGCAAGGTAAATAAATGCAAGCACTGAAATTATCGCTCCCAGAACTATTGATATCGAGAGAGGGACTGTCGTAAATGCAACAATGGCCTCAATGGAATATTTAAACAGCTGCCAAATTGACCATGTGGTATCCCCTGCAATCCTTTCTACGTTTTCATATTCAATCCACTTGGTTTCAAAGCCGACCCATTGGAAAATCCCCTTTGAAAACCTGTTGTATTCGCTCAACTCAAGAACCGCATCGCTAACCTGGCGTGTCATCACACGGTAGTCGGTTGCTCCCTCCACCAGATTCAGGTTGGAAATGGCATTGAACAGCTTATAGAACAAATGGGATCCCAGTGTATTGGCTGCGGGTTCACCTTTTTTTGAAACCCTTCTTGCAGCTGCAACATCATAACCTTCAGATATTGTCTCAATCATTTCAGGCAGAAGGCTTGGGGGATGCTGAAGGTCAGCGTCCATGACACATACCAGATTGCCTGTGGCGTTAACAAGACCGGCATAGATTGCAGATTCCTTTCCGAAATTTCTTGAAAATGAGATATACTTAACATTTGGATTTGAATCTGCCAGATTCCTTATTTTTTCCAGTGTACTGTCGCTGGAGCCGTCGTTAATAAATATGACTTCATAATCAAAGCCAACTAATGTCTTTTGGATTTCATCCAAAAACATTGTAACACATTCCTCTTCATTATAACACGGCACAACAATACTCAAAAAATCCATATTAAAATGTTTATCGATGTTGGTATAAATTAATTTCTAAAAAATATGATTTGGTGATGTTGAAACATTTTATGGTATTACTTATTTTTTTTATATAATTTTTTTAACATTTAATAATATATTTAGATATTTTAATATACTTTTTATAATTGAAATATTATTAATATTGATTGGATGATACTATGAATATTGATGAAACAAAAAAAGTAAAGGAATATTTCTATAAGGAAGTTTTGGATTTTGATGAATCTACAATACTTTCTCCTAATCTTAATGGAGATAAGGAGAATGGGAAAATCTGTAAATCAACAGTTGAAATCAATGATTTTAGTGATTTCTGTAAAAGGAATTCCATAACTGCAAACGGCCTTTTTTTAGCCAGTGTTTCTTTGGCATTGAATAAGTTTAATTTTTCTGATAGAAACCTGATTTATCATGCGGATAACTTGCCGATGCCCCTCAAATTTGAAGATAGGGAAATTACCGTAAAAGAGTATTTATCTTCCATTCAAGAAATTTATGACCTCAGCTTGAAATTAGAAAATGAATCATTTGTTGAATTGCTTGATGACTACAATTTAGTCCCTGAATTCTATTATTCTTTTGGAGGTAAGTGTAGTGCTGATGAAATATCATATTCAAATTTCCTAAATGTCTGTGAGGACAATAATAAATTCATCTTATCATTTTCATTCAATAATCAATTATACACTAAAGAGTTCGCAGAATTATTCTTAAAAAGTATCGAAAAAATAATTAAACAAATCATAGTATCCGAAATAGATGAAATCAGTATCGGAGATATAGCTCTTGTGGATGAAAGGGATGATGTTGTATTCGATGAAATCGAACTGCCATATCTCCATAGGCATTTTGAAAATCAGGCAGATGAGAACCCTGATAATATAGCTCTTGTTTCAAACGGAGAAACCTTAACATACGCTGAACTTAACGAAAAAGCCAACCGCATTGCAAACGGACTTATTAAAAAAGGTGTGAAACCTAAAAGCAATGTTTTGATAATGCTTCCAAGAACCAGCGACTTGATTGCTTCAATATGGGGTGTCCTAAAGGCAGGCTGTGCATTCATTCCAATGGATATGGAATATCCTCAGGAAAGAATTGATTACATTTATGAAAACAGTCATGCACCTTATATCATCTCAAATGAAAGTGGGGATAACTCCATTGACATAAAAGAGCTTTTAATGGAGGAAAATGTTGAAAATCCGGATGTTGAGATTTCACCTGAAGATTTGGCATATATGATTTACACTTCAGGATCAACTGGCAAGCCTAAGGGGGTTATGATTTCTCATAGAAATATCTGTAATTTAATCAGGGACTATCCGAAAACCAGATATGACAGGGTTTTATCCATGACAACAATCTCATTTGATGTTGCATTGGAGGATATTATAACTAGTTTGACCAATGGGGTAGAGTTAATCTTTGCAAATGACACACAAATCAAAAGCACTCCGGAGCTAGTTAAATTAATCAATGAGTATGAACCTGAAGTGATGGACTTGACCCCATCAAGATTGGCAGCATACCTGGAAGTAAAATCATTCTGTGAAGCAATCAAATGCCTTAAATGTATATTTTTGGCTGGAGAAAAATTTTCAGCAGCAGTATATGAAGAACTGATTAAATATAACAGCGATGCAATTGTCTATAACAGTTATGGTCCGACCGAAACCACAATCACCTCAAACAATAAGATTGTAACGGACATTAATGATTTGACAGTAGGTCCGGCAATTCCCAATTACATTACTGATGTTAGAGATATTGACGGTAAGCTATTGCCTCAAGGGGTAATGGGTGAACTTTATATTGGTGGTCCTGGTGTCGGTAAAGGTTATTACAATATGGAAGAAAAAACAAGGGAAGTTTTCCTTAAAATCAATGGAATTCCATATTACAGAAGTGGGGACTATGCTATTGAAACTCCTAATGGTGAAATCGACATCAAGGGAAGAATCGATAATCAAATCAAGCTTAGAGGTTTAAGAATTGAAATTGGTGAAATTGAATCCAATCTGGGCAAATATCCTAACATTAAGCAGAACGTTGTTGTCATTAAGGAAATCAACAATAACGAGCATTTGTGTGCCTATTTCACCGCACAGGAGGAGATTGATGTTGATGACTTGAAGGAATACTTAAAGGAAAGGTTGACCAGATATATGGTTCCGACAGTCTTTATGCAATTGGATGAAATGCCTCAAACACCAAACGGCAAAACTGACGTTAAGCAATTGCCAGAACCGGAACTTCGTCTCTCTTTCACATTGCCGGAAACAGAAACAGAAGAGATATTGATTGATATTGCTTCCAGAATCACTGAAACTCCTGAATTCGGAACAACTGATGATTTGTATGCCGTTGGATTCACATCATTGACATTAATGAAACTCAATGCGGCAATCTATGAGGATTTGGGTGTCAACTTGGATATAATTGAACTATTGAATAATCCGACAATTAAGGATATTGCAAAGCAGATCGACCATAATGAAAGGGATGCAATTGATTTGGACAGGTTCATTGAAGTTGCTGAAGATACCGTCTATTATCCTTTGACTTCAAATCAATTGGGAGTCTATTATGAATGTGTTCAAAGTAATGTGGAGGCACATTATAATCTTCCTTCAATCATAAGATTTGGCAGTGATGTTGATGCAGACAAATTAAAAGAGGCAATCATAGAAACTATTGAGTTTTATCCATATCTTAAAACAAGAATCGTTACAAAAGATGGACAATTGATGCAAAAAAGGGATGATGCAATTTCTATTGATGAAATTCCTATTGTGGAAGTTGATTCAATCACTGATGAAGAAATCGAAAATGAAAGCGTAAAATCTTTCGATTTGCAAAACTGCCAATTGTTCAGATTTAAAATTTATAAGACTTCATCTGAAACAATACTATTTTCAGACGTTCATCACCTGATCAGCGATGGTGAATCTCTGGATAATCTGTTTAATAACGTGGCATATGCTTATGGGGGTCAGGAACTTGAAAATGAAAGCATTGACGGTTATATCAACAGCCTGATTGAAAAAGAATATGAGAACAGTGAAGATTATCAGTCATCTCATAAGTACTTCCAGGAAATGCTTTCCAATGAGGTCGATTCAACGGTTTTAACACCTGATTTGAATGGTAATGAAGAGTTGGGGGTAATCAAATCAGTTTCTAGAAATATAAACCCTGAAAAGATTAGGGAATTCTGTTCTAAGAACAAAATCAGTCCGAATGTGCTGATAATGGCAAGCGCCATATTGAACTTGAATAAGTATACATTCACTGACAAAACATTGATAACAACAATTTTCAATGGAAGGTCCAATTCTAATTATTTCAATACCCAGGCATTTTTAGTAAAAACACTTCCGTTCATTTCATTTAATGAAAACAGGTCTCAAACAATCAGGGAATTGCTGGAAAGTATCGATATTGCCTGGAAAGATTTGATCAGTCACAGCACTTATCCATATACTCAACTTGCAGAGGAATTCCAGCTAAAACCTGAATTCTTCTATTCATACAATAATCTTGATGATGAAATAATTGAGATTAATGCAAAAAGCTATAGGGTAAAATATCTGAAAACCCTTGAAACAAATTATAAAATCACCTTTGACATTAACGAGTCAGCAAATAATCTGGAATTTTTAGTCGAATACAATGATCAGTTGTACAGTAAGGATTATGTCGAAACATTCCTGGATTGCATTTTAAATGTATTGGATTACTTTATGGATTGTGATATTGAAAATGTAATGATTAGGGACATCGAATTGAATGGCAATGTAGAAATTCCTGTGTTTTCACCTATTGAAAATCCTTTCATTCACAAACGCTTTGAAAAGCAGGTGGAAGAAAATCCTAATAAAACTGCATTGATAGCTGCTGATGCTACATTGACCTATCGGGAATTGGATGAAAAAGCTAACAGGATTGCAAATGCTTTGATTAAAAAAGGTGTGGAACCTGGAAATAATATTTTGGTGATGCTTAACCGTAACAGTAACTTGATTGCTTCCATTTTTGGTATCTTGAAGGCGGGCTGTGCGTTCATTCCTATTGATTTGGAATATCCTCAGGAGAGGATTGATTATATCTATGAAAACAGTCAGGCGGATTATATAATAAGCAATGAAACTTCAGACACCACTTTGAATGTTGAAGAGTTATTGGCTGAAGAGGATTGTTCCAATCCTGATGTTGAAATTACCTCTGATTATACAGCTTATATGATTTACACATCTGGGTCTACCGGTAAGCCTAAAGGTGTGATGATTAGTCATGAAAACATCTCTAATTTGGTGACTGATTTTCCGAAAACCAGGTATGACAGGCTTTTAAGCGTAACCACAATATCCTTTGATGTGGCATTGGAAGACATTTTCACTTCTTTAACCGGTGGTTTGGAGTTGATTTTTGCTGATGATGCTGAAATTAAGAGCACTCCAAAATTAATAGAATTAATAAGCAAATATGAGCCTGAAGTTATGGATTTGACTCCGTCCAGATTGGCTTCCTATCTGGAGGTTAATAAATTCTGTGAGGCAATTAAATGTCTTAAGGTTTTATTCCTTGGAGGCGAGCAGTTCTCCGCCAAGGCATTTGCTGAATTTAGAAAATACAGTGATGCAATTGTATACAACAGTTATGGGCCAACTGAAACCACAATCACTTCAAACAACAAGGAAGTCATTGACATCAATGATTTGACTGTCGGCCATCCTGTTGATAATTATGTGACTGATGTGAGGGATATTGATGGAAAACTATTGCCTCAGGGGGTTATGGGCGAATTGTACATTGGAGGTCCGAGCGTTGGTAAGGGATACTACAACATGCCTGAAAAAACCAAAGAGGTGTTCCTGACCATAAATGACATTCCATACTACAGAAGTGGGGACTATGCAATCGAAACCCCTAATGGCGAAATCGACATCAAAGGAAGAATCGATAACCAAATAAAGCTTAGAGGTTTGAGAATTGAAATAGGTGAAATTGAATCAAACATCGGCAGATATCCTGGAATAAAACAGAATGTTGTTGTCATTAACAAAATCAATAACAATGACCATTTGTGCGCTTACTTCACAGCGGATGATGAAATCGATGCAGGTGATTTGAAAGAGTTCCTTAAGGATAAACTGACCAAATATATGGTTCCTACTGTTTTCATGCAGATTGATGAGATGCCGCAAACTCCAAACGGCAAAACCGATATCAAGCAATTGCCGGAACCTGTGCTGAAGCTGGAAAACGTCAAGCCTGAAAACGAAACCGAAGAAAAGCTCTTTGAAATTGCATCTGATTTAATAAATACTGATGATTTCGGTACCACTGACGATTTGTATGTATTAGGATACACTTCATTGACATTAATGAAATTAAACTCAATCATCTATGATGAAATGGGAGTGAACCTGGATATTTCAGTATTATTTAACAATCCTACTATCAAAAAACTTTCAATTGAAATTTTAAATGGTGAAGGCGATTCATACATTGATGAATTTGTTGAAACGGCTAAGACAATGGATCAGTTCCCATTAACCGAAAATCAATTGGGAATTTATTATGAATGTATTCAAAGCCCTAATGAAATCAAATATACCATGCCGACTACAGTCAGATTCGGCAATGAAATCAATCCTGATAAACTAAAAGAATCCATTATTAGGACTATTGAAGCGCATCCTTACCTTAAGACCAGATTAATAACTGCTGAAGACGGAACTATAATGCAAAAGAGAAATGATGATGGAGCCATTGATGAAATTGAAATCGTCAAGGTTGATAAAATCAGCGACAGGGAACTTATAAAAAATGAAGTCAAGGCATTTTCCCTAAACAACAATCAATTATTCAGATTCAAGATTTATGACACCTCTGACGATGTTGTAATGTTTTCTGATTTCCATCATATAATTACAGATGGTGTATCACAGGGAAATCTGTTTGATGATATAGCAAGGGCATATGATGGCAAAGAGATTAAAAAAGAAGTCGTTGATGGATTTGCGTATAGTCTGATTGAAAACGATGTCGAGAACAGTGAAAGATATGAAACCTCTAAAAAATTCTTCCATGATAAGTTAAGCCAGGAGATTGACTCTACAATATTGACTCCAAACCTGAATGGAAATGAGGAAGATGGGAAAATAAAAAGGACATCTGAAATTATTGATTCTACTGAAATAAGGGAATTCTGTAGGGAAAATTCAATCAGTCATAATGCCTTGTTTTTGGCAACAACCATTTTGAACTTAAACAAGTACACATTCAGTGATGAAACATTGATAACAACAATATTCAATGGAAGGGCAAATCCAAATTATTATGATACTCAAGGATTTTTAGTCAAAACACTTCCACTTGTAATGAAAAATGAAAACAGGCAGCAATCCGTTAGGGAATTCATTAGAAATGTTGATTCAAACTGGAAAGAAACAATAAACAATAGTTATTATCCTTATACAAAAATTTCTGAGGAATATCAGTTAAAACCGGAATTTTTCTATTCTTACCAGGAATTTTATGAATCAGAAAGCATAACTATCGCCAATAACTCATATTCAGAAAATGAACTGATTGACGATAGCTTTGTTGCAACAGAATATAAAACCGATTTGTCCATATTTGACTTTGAAGACACTTTTGAATTGCATGTGGAGTATAACGACGAATTATATTCTGAAAAGTATATTGAGACATTTTTAAGCTCAATTAAAACCATTTTGACTCAGATTATTGGAAATGATATTGATGAGTTGAGAATATGTGACATTGAATTGGAAAGCGAAGAGGAAATACCTGAATTCAGTTCTGTTGAACTTCCATTCCTCCATAAACGTTTTGAAAGACAGGTTAATGAAACTCCTGATGGCATTGCATTGATAGCTGCTGATGCTACATTGACCTACAGGGAATTGGATGAAAAGGCTAACAGGATTGCAAATGCTTTGATTAAAAAAGGTGTTGAGCCTGGAAATAATATTTTGGTGATGCTTAACCGTAACAGTAATCTTATTGCTTCCATTTTTGGTATCTTGAAGGCGGGCTGTGCGTTCATTCCTATTGATTTGGAATATCCTCGGGAAAGGATTGATTATATCTATGAAAACAGTCAGGCTGATTATATTATAAGCAATGAAACTTCAGACACTACTTTGAATGTTGAAGAGTTATTGGCTGAAGAGGATTGTTCCAATCCTGATGTTGATATCACTTCCGATTATACTGCATATATGATTTACACATCCGGGTCTACCGGTAAGCCTAAGGGTGTGATGATTAGCCATGCGAACATTTCTAATTTGGTGGAAGATTATCCGAAAACCAAGTATGACAGGCTTTTGAGTGTAACCACAATATCCTTTGATGTGGCATTGGAAGATATTTTCACTTCTTTGACCGGTGGTGTGGAGTTGATTTTTGCTGATGATGCTGAAATTAAGAGCACTCCAAAATTAATAGAATTAATTAATAAATATGAGCCTGAAGTTATGGATTTGACTCCGTCCAGATTGGCTTCTTATTTGGATGTTGACAAATTCTGTGAGGCAATTAAATGTCTTAAGGTTTTATTCCTTGGAGGCGAGCAGTTCTCCGCTAAGGTATTTACTGAATTTAGAAAATACGGTAATGCAATTGTATACAACAGTTATGGGCCAACTGAGACCACAATCACTTCAAACAACAAGGAAGTAATTGACATCGATGATTTGACAGTGGGCCCTCCAATTGATAATTATGTGACTGATGTGAGGGATATTGATGGAAAACTTTTACCTCAGGGAGTTATGGGTGAATTGTACATTGGAGGTCCCGGTGTAGGTAAGGGATACTACAACATGCCTGAAAAAACCGAAGAAGTGTTCCTGACCATAAATGACATTCCATACTACAGAAGTGGAGACTATGCAATCGAAACTCCTAATGGCGAAATCGACATCAAGGGCAGAATCGACAACCAAATCAAGCTTAGAGGTTTGAGAATTGAAATAGGTGAAATTGAATCAAACATCGGCAGATATCCTGGAATAAAGCAGAATGTTGTTGTCATTAAGGAAATCAACAACAATGATCATTTGTGCACTTACTTCACAGCGGATGAGGAAATCGATGAAGGTGATTTAAAAGACTTCCTTAAGGATAAGCTGACCAAGTATATGGTTCCCACTGTTTTCATGCAGATTGATGAGATGCCGCAAACTCCAAACGGCAAAACTGACATTAAACAATTGCCTGAACCTGTGCTGAAGCTGGAAAACGTCAAGCCTGAAAACGAAACCGAAGAAAAACTTTTCGAAATTGCTTCTGAATTAATTGATGCTGGTGAATTTGGGGTCACTGATGACTTGTATGCTATCGGATTCACCTCATTGACATTGATGAAACTCAACTCCCTCATTTACAATGAAATGAATGCAAATATTGACATATCAGTTTTATTCAACGAACCTTCAATAAGGTCAATATCCGATGAAATTAGGGACAGCGATGACAATCAGCTGGACATTGGAGAATTGATTGAAGCCACAAATGATATGGAATATTATCCATTGACTGAAAACCAATTGGGAGTATATTATGAATGTATTCAAAATCCTGATGATATTACCTATGTGATTCCTACTGCAACAAGATTTGGCAGGGATATCGATGCGCAAAAACTTAAACAGGCCATAATCACAGCAATTGAAGCACATCCATATCTTAAAACAAGAATCACAACATTGGATGACGGATCCATTAAACAGAAACGTGATGATGACATTCCTATGGATGAAATTGAAATTGTCAAGGTTGATTCAATCAGCAATGAGGAACTGGAGGCTGATGTTTCAGGATTTGCATTGAACGGCGAACAGTTATTCAAGTTCAAGATATATGAGACACCAGACGAAACAGTACTCTTTGCCAATTTCCATCACATTATCACCGATGGAATGGCGCAGGACAACTTATTCGGTGAAATCATTGACGCTTATGAGGGAAAAGAACTCCCTGAAGAGCAGGTTGACGGTTATATCTATTCACTCATTGAAGAAAAATTGGTTAATAGCGAAAAATACGGTTTGTCTAAAAAGTTCTTCAGCGATAAACTTTCCCAGGAAATTGAATCTAGCGTATTGACACCTAATCTCAATGGAAACCCTGATGACGGTAAATATATGACCATATCTCAAAGCATCGGCAATGGGGATATCCTGAAATTCTGTAATGAGAATGCACTAAGTCAAAATGCATTGCTGATGGCATGTACAATATTGACTTTGAACAAGTACACATATAGCGGTAAGACATTGATAACCTCTATTTTCAATGGCAGGGCACTTCCTTATTACCAAAATACCCAGGCGTTTCTGGTAAAAACACTTCCAATAATAATGGATAATGAAAAACGGGACATTACCATTAAGCAGTTCATTGAACATGTCGATAAAACATGGAAGGATTCAATTAATCATATTGAATATCCATACACCAAGATTGCTGAGGAGTTCCAATTAAAACCTGAATTCTTCTACACTTATCAGGAAGGCAGCGAATCAGATCAGGTCAAGGTAAACGGTGAAAATTTCGTTGTTGAGGAAGTGGGTGAGGATGTTTCCCTTACAGAATATAAGGTAACCTTGGATGTCACGGCTAATGATGACAGCATCGATTTGAGCATGAAATACAATGACCAATTGTATACTTGCGATTATGCGGAGCTATTCCTCAATTCAATCGTTCGCGTATTGGATCTGTTTGTAGACAATGACATCACTGAAACCATGATTTCCGACATATCATTGGTTGATGAAAGTGAAAAACCTGAATTCAAGCCGGTTGAAACTCCATTCATACACAAACGCTTTGAAAAGCAGGTTCTTGAAAACCCTGATGCCACTGCCCTTAGGGTTAATGGTAAAAGCATAACCTACAATGGCCTTAATGAAAGGGCTAATCGCATAGCCAATGCACTTATCCGCAGGGGTGTTGAGCCAAGAAGCAATGTTTTAGTAATGCTTAAAAGGGATGTAAATCTGATAGCTTCTGTTTTAGGTATTCTGAAAGCGGGCTGTGCATATATTCCTATCGATTTGGAATATCCTCAAGAAAGGATAGAATATATTTATGAAAACAGCCAGGCAGAATACATCCTGGCTGAGGGGTCAACTGGAAATGTCATTGACGTTAATGAATTGCTTGAAGAGGAAAATATCGAAAACCCTGATGTTGAAATGGATTCCAATGATTTGGCTTACATGATATACACTTCAGGGTCAACAGGAAAACCTAAGGGCGTAATGATTTCCCATAAAAACATTACAAGCCTGTTTGCTGAAGATGACGACAACATTTTATATGAGGCATATTGCGAAATGAATAAAACCCTTGCAATTACCACAATATCATTCGATACATTCCTGCTTGATTTGATGAGCTTGACATTTGGTCTGGAAGTTGTTTTGGCCAATGACAATGAATCCAAAAACATAACAGACTTAACAGAACTCATACGCAAGGAAAAACCTGATGCGCTTACATTTACAACACCATCAAGATTAAGGCAATATCTTGAAAATGAGAGATTTAAGAATGAGCTGTCAACATTCAAGTATATCGCCATTGGTGGAGAAATGTTGCCTCAAGATTTAGTCGCCAATGTTTTGGCAAACAGTGATGCTGCAATCTATAACATTTACGGACCTACTGAAACAACAGTAACATGCAATTCAATTAAAATTACTGATTCCGACCATATAAGTGTTGGAAAAGCATTGCACAACTATGTGACTGATGTAAGGGACATTGACGGTAAACTGTTGCCTAAAGGCGTGATGGGTGAGCTTTATATTGGAGGTATAGGCGTATCAAGGGGATACTATAATCTAGATGAAAAGACTAAAGAGGTTTTCCTTGAAATTGATGGCATTCCGTACTACAGAAGTGGGGATTATGCAATAGAACTTCCGAATGGCGAGTTTGATGTTAAAGGCAGAATCGATAACCAAATCAAGCTCAGAGGTTTAAGAATAGAAATCGGCGAAATTGAAGCTAATATTAATAGATTCCCAAAAATAAAGCAGAGTGTGACTCTCATTAAGGAGATTAACAATAATGAACATTTATGTACATATTTCACAGCCGAGGAAAAGATTGACATTAACTTGCTTAAGAGATACCTCAAAAGCAAATTGACAAAATATATGGTTCCTACAGTATTTATCCAAATTGATGAGATGCCTCAAACTCCTAACGGTAAGACAGACATCAAACAGCTTCCTGAACCAACATTGAACTTAAATTATGTTGGGCCGGAAAACGAACTTGAAGAAAAGCTGTTCGAGATGGTTTCATCCCTGAATGATAATGACCAGTTCGGAACAACAGATGATTTATACTCATTGGGTTTCACTTCTCTGACATTGATGAAATTAAACTCATTAATCCATCAGGAATTCGATGTTAATATAGATATGGCTTCATTATTTAGTAATCCGACAATAAAAAGCATTGCGTTCAATATTGAAAATGATGTTGGCTTTGATGTCGATGTTGACCATATCCGTGAAATTGCAAGAAATATGGAGTATTTCCCATTGACTGCCAATCAGTTGGGTATCTACTATGAATGTGTCCAAAGTCCAGATGTGGTGAAATATACATTGCCTTCTGCAATCAGGTTCGGCAAGGATGTTGATGCCCAAAAGCTTAAGGATGCAGTGATTGCAACAATAGAAGCGCATCCATATCTCAAAACCAGAATTGTCACTGGCGAGGATGGTGAATTAAAACAAAAACGCTGTGATGATGCAGTGATTGATGAAATTGAAATCGTAAAAACAGAGAGCATCACAAATGAAGAGATAATGAAAAACGATTCAACTTTCTTTGAACTGAATGACAGTCAATTATTCAGATTTAAAATCTATGATACTCCATCACAGACTATCCTGTTCTCTGATTTCCATCATATTATCAGTGATGGTGAATCACAAAACAATTTCTTCAATGAGTTGATTAGGGTTTATAACGGTGAAGAAATTGATGAAGAAAGAATCGACGGATATGTTTACAGCCTCATTGAAAAGGAGACCTCACAAAGCGAAGCCTCCAAAAATTATTTCCAAAACAAATTCAGCAAGGGATTCGAATCCACTGTGTTGACAACCAACATTAACGGAGACCCTGACAAAGGAAATATAAAGCTGATTAATGAGTCAATGAACTCAACATTTATCAGACATTTCTGTAAAGATCATGCGATAAGTCCAAACGTATTGTTTATGACTGTAGTTACCATAAACCTTAATAAATTCACTTTCTCTGATAAGGCATTGATTACTACAATTTTTAACGGCAGGGCAAATTCTGATTATATGAATACTCAAGGAATGCTTGTCAAAACATTGCCTGTTCTCATCGGCAGTGAGAATAGGGACATGATGGTCGAGGACTTCATTAAAGTAGTTGACGAAGCATGGAAAGGTTCATTGGTGCACAGCAATTACCCATACACTAAGCTTTCTGAAGAATATCAATTAAAGCCTGAATTCTTCTATGCGTTCCATGAATTCTTTGAAGATGAAAGTGTGGACTTCAATGATCAGACTTATGAAGTGGAAGCCATTGACGGCACTGTTGCAACCGATTATAAGATTAACTTGAATGTTTATGATGACGGTGAAGAAGTCAATATCGTTCTTGAGTATAATGATCAGCTGTACACTGAGGAATATGTTCAAAAATTCCTCTATTCAATTAAATTCATTTTAATCCAATTGTTTGTAAATGATATGGACAAACTGAGACTTCGTGACATTGAATTGGAACATGAAAAAGAATTGCCGGAATTTGTTGAAACTGAAAATCAAATTTTGCATGAACGCTTTGAAAGGCAAGTTGATGCAAATCCTGATAAAACCGCTTTGGTTGCATGTGATGCGGTATTGACCTATAGGGAATTGGATGAGAGGAGTAATCGCATTGCCAATGCCCTAATCAAAAGGGGAGTCGAGCCAAAAAGCAAGATTTTGGTAATGCTTCCAAGAACCAGCGATTTGATTTCAGCAATATTTGGAATTTTGAAGGCGGGCAGTGCATATGTGCCGATAGATTTGGCATATCCGAAAGAACGTGTTGATTATATTTACAATAACAGTCAAGCAGATTACATTATAGGCATGGAAAGTGCAGATAATACATTGGCTATTGAAGAATTATTGGCTGAGGAAAATGGCGAGAGACCAAACTTATCAGGGGACCCTGAAGATTTGGCATATATGATTTACACTTCAGGTTCAACCGGAAATCCTAAGGGAGTGATGATTTCCCATAAAAACGTTACAAACCTGTTTGTGGAAAGTGAAGACAATCTATTGTACAACATATATAATAGCTTCACTAAAGCGCTTTCAATTACAACGGTCGCATTCGATCCATTCCTGCTTGATTTGTCTAGTTTGATTTTTGGATTGCAGCTTGTGCTCGCAAGTGATGAGCAGACTAAGGATATTGAAGAGTTAACCGAATTGATTAAAAGGGAAAAGCCGGATGCAATCACATCCTCAACACACTCAAGGTTAAGGCAGTATCTGGAGTATGACGGATTCAAAAATCAGATGTCAAACTTCAAATACATAGGTGCTGGCGGGGAGATGATGCCAAAAGAGTTGGTATCTGAAGTTTCAGCCGTCAGTGATACATCTTTATACAATATGTATGGGCCAACAGAAACAACAGTGGCCTCAAATGCCCTAAATGTAATGGAATCTGATGACATCAATGTGGGAAAAGCATTGTTCAATTACATTACTGATGTAAGGGACCTTGATGGTAAGCTATTGCCTCAAGGAGTGATGGGTGAGCTTTACATTGGAGGTCCTGGAGTTGGAAAAGGATATTACAACATGGATGATAAGACCAAAGAGGTTTTCCTTGAAATCAATAACATTCCATATTACAGAAGCGGAGATTATGCAATTGAACTTCCGAATGGTGAAATCGACATTAAGGGAAGAATCGATAACCAAATCAAACTTAGAGGTTTGAGAATTGAAATAGATGAAATCGAATCTAACATTGCCGACTTCCCAAACATCAAACAGAATGTTGTGCTGATTAAGAAAATCAACAACACAGAACATTTATGTGCCTACTTCACTGCAGATGAAGAAATTGATAAGGAAGCATTAAAGAATTATCTTAAATCTAAACTGACCCCATATATGGTTCCTACAGTATTCATGCAGCTGGATGAGATGCCTCAAACTCCAAATGGAAAAACAGATGTAAAGGCATTGCCTGAACCTAAACTGGAACTGAAATATGTTGCACCTGCAAATGAGCTGGAACAGCTGATCTGTTCAATATTTTCCATAACCCTTGATGTTGAAACCGTTGGGGCTGAAGACAACTTCTTTGAAATTGGCGGAACCTCACTTATAGCTTCAAAACTCATTATCGAATTGCTTAAAAGGGATTATGTGGTCAAGTATGATGACATATTCAGAAATCAAACTCCAAGACAGCTGGCAAGGGTATTGTCCGGTGAAAACAAGGAGATTGATTTGGAGTCTGACATTGTTCAAAACTATGACTATACCAAAATCAATGGGCTTTTAAGTGAAAATACATTGGAAAACTTCGAAAATGGTAAAAAAGAGAAATTGGGCAATGTTCTATTGACTGGAGTTACAGGATTTTTAGGAATCCACATCCTATATGAGTTCATCAAAAACGAGACAGGAACAATATACTGTATGCTGAGAAAAGGCAATTTCAATTCCTGTGAGGAACGTTTAATCGATATGATGGATTACTACTTTGATGAGGACTTCTCGGACCTTATCGGTTCCAGGATAATTTTATCTGAAGGGGATATTACCAGCCTGGATGACTTTAACAAATTAAAGGATTGTCAAATTGATACTTTAATAAACAGTGCTGCTCTTGTAAAGCATTTCACTGCTGATGATTATATCTATAAAGTTAATGTTGATGGTGTAATCAACGGACTCAAGTTTGCCGAATCAATTGGCATCAAATATGTCCAAATTTCAACAATCAGTGTTCTTTCATCTCCAAACGATGAATCTGATATCTCAGGTGTCGGATTCGATGAGCGAACACTGTATTATAATCAGGATTTAACTAACAAATACATAAACAGTAAGTTCCTGGCTGAAAGGATGGTATTGGAATATGCCGTAAATGGCGTGAATGCCAGAATAGTCCGTGTAGGAAACCTCATGGCAAGATATTCGGACGGTTTGTTCCAGAAAAACTTTGATACAAATGCATTTTTAGGAGAACTAAGGGCAATTAAGAATATTCAGGCTATTACAGAAGAAATGAATAATGAAGAAATTGAAATGAGTCCTATTGACTATGTTGCAAAAGCAATATTGGCTTTAGCAAAAACTCCTAAGGAATGTAGGGTATTTAACTGTGTAAATCCAAATAGCATATATAACAGTGACATCATCGAAGCTTTGAATTCATTCGGCTATGGCATTAATCTTGTTTCAGATGAGGAATTCATTGAAATATGCAAGGATAACATGGATGAGAATATCCAGGGATTAATCACTTCCGACATGTCAATTGATAAGTTATCTGAAGAGGAATATAGTGAAGAATTGGATGAATTTATTGTCAAGACCGATCAAACTAAAGAGATTCTTCATTCATTAGGTATTGATTGGCCTATACTGACTCAGGATTATCTTAAAAGTCTAATAAAATATTTAAATAAGTTTAATTACTTTGAATAAAGGGTGGAGTTTATGGATAATGATATTATAGCAAACATTAAATTTAAGGAATTGTTGTTGCCAACTTTGCTGATTGCAATGGCATTAAACATTTCCGCAGTTTTTGATTCGTTCTTTGTATCCTCCTTAATTGGTGAGAGTGCATTGGCAGCAATTCAAGTTTTTGAACCGGTCGTATTGTTTATAACAATTTTAGAATGGCTGTTTGGGTTAGGAGGTCAGATATTATCTTTAAACTGCAAAGGTGAATTCAATGAATACGGAAGCAATAAGTACTTCACTATAGCTATTGAAAGTACTGTAATAGTATGTATAATAATGTTGATTGTATGCAGTGTGTTTGCTGATAGTTTAATTAATATTTTACATCCTCCTGCCGGTGTTTTGCCTTATGTTCAGCAATATGCTCCATT
Organism: uncultured Methanobrevibacter sp.; assembly: GCF_900316895.1. GTDB lineage: Archaea > Methanobacteriota > Methanobacteria > Methanobacteriales > Methanobacteriaceae > Methanocatella. The sequence continues at coordinate 21,610 of NZ_ONER01000006.1, forward strand.
TCTATTCCTATGCTTCCCGATATCCACTGGATTGGGGGTACTATCTCAGTATATTCGTGTAGACGGACAGCCAAATTTTGCATCTTATCTAATCATCATTGCTAATGTGATTAATATCGTATTGGATTATGTATTTCTGGCTTACTTCCACACTGGCATTGGGGGAGCTGCATTGGCCACATTAATAGGTTATTCAGTTGCTTTAATCATTTCCCTGAAATATCATTTCGATCCTAAAAGGACATATAAATATCTCCGTTTAAAAATCAGCATTAAAGAATGGTTTGAATCCGCTTATAAAATTTGTAAAACAGGTTTTCCAAATGCAAGTACCGGTTTATTTGAGGTAGTGCTGGTTTACATTATCAACAGAATTCTTACAGTTTACTTAGGTGAAATAGGATTGGTTTCATACACTGCATGTATGGACGCTCTTTTGATTGTCAGCATACTGATTGTAGGTTTCATTGAGACATTCTCTTCAATTATTCCTGTCTATTACTCACAGCATGACTATAAAAATGTCAGGTTTCTGTTTAGAAAATCAGTCATGTTTGCGCTGATTGCTGCGGTTGCATTTACAGTAATCCTGTGGGTTGTGCCGGATTTGTTCCTGATGCTTTATAAGCTGAATCTTTCTCCTAATGTTGAAACATTCAGATTCACACTTAGAATGTTTTCATTATGCTTTATTCCTTCAGTATTTGCTACAGTGTTCATATTTTATTATGAAGCAATCGAAAGGAGTGCAATTGCAACAGCTTTATCTGCAATAGCAATGTTTGTAGGTCCATTATCAGCAATATTCGGATTGCTGCCTTTTATGGGAATCAACAGTGTTTTCATTTCCTTTGCGGTGGCAAATGTAATGACAATTATTGTAGCAATCGTTTATGTTAAAATTGTTGAACGAAGGGAACCTGAATATGGTGGACTTCTCTTATTCAGGGAAGATCTAATTCCGCTTACGCAAAACTTCAATTTGCAAAACAGAAATGACAAAAATGAAGTGATCAGTCACTTAATGTCTCTTGGCTGTAAAGAGGAGGAATGCAAAAATGTTGAATCCATATTGAATTACATATTCGACAATAATGAGGAGGATGTTTCTGTGGAGGTTCTGGTCATTAATTATGAAGACAATATTGCTGTAAACATTAAAGATACAGGTAAGGAAGGTTTATTTGAAGAAATCAAAAAAGAGGTTTGTGATGATGACCTTAAATTTACAAATGTATTGGGCTTCAACAATATAGGATATACAATTAAAAAAAGTTAAGGGGTAATTACTTGGATATTTCTAAATAATAAAATGAAAGTTAAAATTTTAAATTGCCAAAAAAGAAGGGGAATTAATTAAATTCCCTTAATTATCTTTTAAAATTAATATTGCATGTTAAATTCAATTGTGTTTTCCCGGATAAGCCTATTGTAATTGAATATTCTCTGAATATGCCCATCCTTTGGATTCAAGTTTGCAATTTATATATTACAATCTTATCATGCTTTTTTTTAAAAATTGAAATTTTATTGCATAAAAAGGAAAATTTATAAAAATTGTTTAAAAATTTTTAATTTTTTTTTCTAAATTTTAGTTTTATGAGTATAATTTTAAAATTATTTTGTTTTTCTCTTATATTTCAGATAATTTTTTTTATGTTATCGAATCTGTTTATAATTTCTAATTTTTTTTTAATTTTTTAATAAATTTTTAATTTTATAGTAATTTGATTAATATATTTTTTAAAAATTAAATATTATTATAAAAAATCAGATAAATATAAATATTATGTAAAGTATATTAATTTTTATAAAGAACTTTATTTTAATTGATTATAATCTGTAATAAATTGTTTTGTAATTGATTTTTAACATAGGTGGCAAAAATATTCGAAAAATTATCAGAAATGATGAAAATTTATATATGATTTTCTACAAATTATTAAATATCAACTTTAAAGAGGTGAAAATATGGATTCTAGAACAATTCTTGCAATAATCGGTTATATCCTTGCAATATTATTCCCATTAATTGGTGTTATCTACGGATTAATATTATACTTCGTTAAAGGCGATGATGAATATATTAAAAAACATGCAAAATATATCATTATTGTCGGTGTAATAATGATGATAATTTCAATTGTATTGGCAATGGTTATGGGTATATCACTGCTTGCAATAGGTGCATCACAATAAACCCAACCTTTTTTTTATTTTTTTTTCTTATTTTGAAAACGTTATCACTCAATTCTTTTCAATGGTAATGACCGTGTTGTTCAAACCCAATATTTGGGAATGGTCAATGTTGTCGGAAATGTCACGCAGCTTATCAACATGCTCTGAATTTAAATCAGGTTTTTCTTTTGGATAGTATCCTATTCCAGAATACTTTATTGAAATAACTGCAAACTCATCATTGTCCCTGATAATCACATCAATCCAATCAAGCTCATCGTTTATGTCTATAATGTAATCAACAATCTCCTCAATTGCTAAACTAACGAAAACTGATTTTTTCTCATCGGATATGAATTCCCTGACCTCTTTGGACAAGCCTGCGGCATCATCTGCATTTCCACGGATGGTATATTCTAGAATCCTCTCATTTTCATCATGATGTTTTTGAAGGAATAGTCCGGAGTATTCGCCATTTGTCTTTTTGTTCAGGTAAATGGAGTACAGGTAAATAAATATTATAGTTGCGATTTCTGAGACCAGAAACGCAAACCATATTCCGTTTTCATCCCCGATGATGGAAAATATGAATACGAATGCCACTGGGAATATTAATCCGTTTAATAGTGTGGTGATGTTCGCTAATTTCATGTTCTGTATGGATTGAAGATAGAAGATATACAGGAAGTTTATTGAATAGGCCAGGAGGGATAATGAGAATATCCTCACTGCATTCATTACTGTAGGGATGTGTGAAGGATTGCTTACTGAGAAGACGTATAATATTGATTGGGGGAATATTGTAAACAGCAGTGTGAAAAATATTCCAAATGCTACTGTAATCTTCAATGACTTTCTTGCAACATATTCTACGCCGTTATAATCTTTTTCCTGATAGTAAACGGTTATTATTGGCAAAATTGACTGAGCAGTACCGAATATGAATATGCTTACCAATAATAATGTATTGCAGCACATGTTGTATGCAACCAGCCCAACATTTGTGAAAACTCCGAGGATAATTGAATTAATTATAATCAGTTTAACTGATTGGTACAGTGCTATTGAAGATGAGGAAAATCCTGTTTTGCAAATGTCCAACATGCATTTCATGGATTTGGAAAATTCGATTTTAATCAATTTGAATGTGCGTTTAGAACTAAAAAAGTATGTTGAGATGTAGACTGTAGCTATTATATATCCAAATACCATAGCTAATGCTGCACCGCTAATTCCCATATTGAATTTTATGAAGATGATGTCAAAGACCACATTCAATATGTTGGCCATGAGAAATCCCCTGAATTGCAGCTGGACAAAATTATCGTTTTTGATGAAGTATGCCAGAACGATAAAAAAGCAGATGAACGGTATTGCAAGAAGATAATACTTTAAGTATTCGAATATCAGCGGTCTTAGATCAGGTGAATTGGATAGTATATGCAGGTAGCTATCTGGAAACAGCAGTCCCAGTACCATAATCAAAACGGAGATAATTATTATGCTGACAAGTGAAAGGGTGAATATGTAATTGCCCTTTTTATCATCAAAGTTCGCCTTTGCGCTGGTGGCAAGTATGGTTCCTCCAAATCCTATTAGCCAATATACCATATTGATGAATTGGGCTAGAGGCTCTATACTTTGGATGACTGACAGATTCATTGGACCCAGCATGGCGCTGACTATGAATGCATCGGCAAGAATTGCAAAATTTCCGGCTATTGCAGCAAGCAATGTTGGAAAGAACAATTCTTTGAATTTTGAATTCAATAAGTTAAATCTTCTTTCGTATGTCATTTGATCACTATTGTCTTTTTGATGAGATTATCTTCCGTAATCATTCCTAAAGAGGATAGTCCATAATCATTTCGATGCTATAATCAAATCATAAATGTTATATGGAGGAAGTTCAATTCTATAGTCCAAGACTTCAATCAAAGCTTCAATACCTCTTCGGCCGCTTGACATTAGTTGATAGGTATTTTTAGGAACAAAAATAATTCCTCCAGTCTTGACCTTTAAAAGTGCATCCAAAATAATCCTTACCTTCTCTGCTTCGTTTTTATCAATCAGACTCTTATTCAAATTTACGAAGACAAAATCAAAATTGCCTATAACATCACTGATTTCTTCATATCCAATCTGTAATATGTTGATGTCATCGGCAAACTGGTCTGTTACACAAAGTCCAGTTCCGTGTTTTTCAATTTTTTCAAGCATTGGCTTAAGTTCACTTAAATATACATCATCATCTTTCAATTCTTGATATGATGAATCATCACTTAGAATCAGTGAGAATGCATGTCGCTCAACGCCCCTTAAAAAGTTTAAGTCATAATCTACAGCGGCCTTGTCCTCATTTACTAAAAAGATATAACCTGCAGCGGTGTTCAAATCTATGGTCTTTCTGTAAAACAGGTCGGGATATGTTGTATTGACTAGGTTGCCGTCATGGTATGCCTTCAATTTTTTGCGCATATTGACTATAGGGGATGATCGGGCAATCATGTTTTTCGGAGTGATGAAGAATTTTAAAGTACCATGGGCATGCAGTTTATATTTTTTTTGCAGTTCCTCAAAGAAACATGTTGGCTTTAGGTAGGAGTCCAGAATGCTGTCGGTTTCGTGCTGGCCGGAAATTCTGTCTAAAAAATCAGCGGACATGCCTCCACCACATGGGCGGCAGTTAACTTCAATCAAAACAGGCCCATTTTCGTCAATCATATACTCTCCATGAACCGGTCCGTATTGAATTTCCAATGCATCGGCAACCTTATAGGCATATTCCACCATTTCAGCCTCACCAAGACTCAAGTCATTCACGGTTTCACAGGAATCATAGACAATGGCGCCCTCGGATGTTCTAACCTTATTGTATTTCCAAATCAGTGTGACCCGATGAATGCCTTTGTGGGTTACTGTATTGACGATATACTCGGTACCGTTTATACGTTCCTGAATCAGAAGTTCCTCTATTTCATCGCCGTAATAGTTGACATCATCAAACAGCTGATTGACTGACTTAATTATTTCATCCCGATTGAGACAGATGCGCACGCTTGCTGAACCTGCACTGTATGTTGGTTTTATGACGACTTCCTTCAGGTTTTCACTATCATAGAATTCCAATGCTTCATCCAGGGAATGAACAACCTTTCCCTTTATTGAACGAAGTCCTCTTTCAGCCAATCTGTTGTGCATTTCGTTTTTCAAGGTTATTACATCAAGGTTTTCAATTGGATTGCCTAAAAGGCCCAATTCATGAGACAATCTGGTTGCCAGAATAACTCCCCGCTCATTTCCGGGAACAATCAGAAGTGGATTTAACTTTCGAACCTCTTCAAGGGTCTCCTCAAATGTATCCTTTTCATAAATCATGTCAAATTCATAAGGGATCAATTTGTATTCCTCGTGAACATGTTCTCCAAATTCTTTTCCGGCTTCTGTGTCTGAATCATTCAGCTCTAATACAACAGGATTATATCCTCTATTGATAATGTCCCCAATAAAATTTTTTCCGGTAGATATACACTCAATGACAATAATGTTTCTCATAAGACATCTCCCCAATCTATTGAATTTTGTTTAATCATAATTACATGATATGAATATCATATAGTAATGTATACTTTCCTTATTACAAATTTTGATTTTGATAGTTAATTAAATTTGTGTTAAGTAAAATCAGTCATGGATTGTTAAAAGGAATTTGAGGATTGTCCTGATTGGCTATTGGTGATTTTGTTCAAGGGTATTTTGGTCGGTAAAAAAAGGAATTAAAAAAAAATAAAAAAATATTAATTTACGTTCATCTATTTAAATTCCAAAGACTGATGAAATTATTCCGGGGGTAACATGAGCCTCTATGACGGCGGCAACTGCCAGGAATATTATATCTAATACCAATAGAATCACTATGTCTTTCAAATCAGTGTTTATGCCGTCAAAGCTTCTGGTTTTAATTATGTTTATTTCCCTGCGGGTTATGATGAATGCTATTGTCAGTGCAAATACTGTGGCCAGATATTCAATAATTCCATGTGGAAGTGTTGAAACCATACCGAATAGAAAATCCTGTCCTATATAATGGCCTGCGATAAAACTGCTGGACAATACGTTCCAAACAGAGAATATTGAAAATAATATTCCTCCAAGTATTGTAATGATGTCTATCATGAAATTATGGACAAAATATTCCAAAGCGCTTGTGCCATTATCATTGCTGGTAATATTGGTTTTGATATTGTGTTCATGGCTAAATGCAATCATTTCACTCATTTCGCCATAGCTATCTCCAGCTTCAAAATATCCTACAATGCTTCCGACGATTAATGATCCGAATACAATTATGAATGCTATTAATAGCAATTTTTTATTTCTATTTAAAAATTCCTTGTCAATGAATTTCATATTGTTAATTATATTTCAAGAAGTATAAAAATTATATGGCAATTTTCAAAAGAATTGTGTGATTTTATCTTTTTTGTAGGTTTGGATTTGATTTTAAAAAAATAGTTGAGTAGTTGATACTCAAATTAATATAATCTGTATGCGTCATATGCTGCGACAAGGCCGTAGATTATATGCACCACATGCTGGATTGTCTCTTGTATGTTGAAATGAAAGAGAGCTACGGATATGATGACTGCAATTATAAAAAATATTGCTCCTCTTAGTTTGTATCCCTCTATTGCCTGACCTAAACCCGGAATGAAAAATGAAAAAATTCCATTTGTTACTGCATCGCTTTCTACCAAATTATTCACCTCAAATTGTTTTTCATATATATTTTTAGGAATGCCTAAATATATAGTTTGTGGAAAATAATTTACGTTTAAATTATTTTTGTAAAAAGGTGAAGTATATTATATTTCATTTTTAAAATATCCATTGTGATATTATGAAATTAAAAAATTTTTTAATAATTGGTTTAGCTATTGCAATTATTGCAGTAGGTCATTGTCCGCAGCGGATGATGATGACGTAAGTATATTGAGCGCATTGGACATTACTCCATTTAATGAGGATACAAATGTAACAATTGATGGAATTAACTTCAATGTTCCTAAAGGTTATGGAGAACAAAAAGACATCGCAAAAGATGATGATAAATATAATTTAGGAAGCGAAGAGATTACATTAAGCAATCATCAATACATAAATGAAGATGGTGACCTGCTTAATCTCCAGGTGGTTTTCATCAAGGATAAAAACTATACAATGGATTCCTTAACCCCTGATGACGGTGCAGTTAAAAAAACCATTAACGGCAAAGATGGATTCTACTCCGAACAGGACGGTATTGCAATGTTCATGTACGCTCAGGATGGAAAAAGCGTTCAGGTCACCGGTAAAGAGGATGTCGTATCTAAAGTGATTGTATAGAATTATGTAACATTATTTAAATAAGTGGTCTTGCACCACATATATATTTTTTTTAAATATTAAAATTGTATGTTTTAGTGAAAAGTATTTAATATTTATTTAACAGAAATATTATTGAAAAATTTTAAGGAGGAAAAAAATGGCAAATCCTATTATTGCTGCAATAGCTTCATTCATTATTCCAGGTATAGGTCAAATCTATGCAGGGGATGTAAAAAGAGGTATAATGTTTATTATAATAGTCATAATATTCCATGTTATAGGTCACTTCACCACAGGAATACATCATATAATATCAATTGTTGTGACTCTGATTTATCGTATGTTCATTGCTTATGATGCATACAAAGTGGCTCAATAGCAATCAAATCCTTTAAAAAATGAAGCTAATCAAGATGAAATTAACAAACTATTTCAAGCCCATAAAAATTGATAAGGATTCTTAACTGCATTTCATTTGCTGTTAAACTATTTTTTTTTCAAATGGAATATATTTCTGTACTTAATTCGTTAGATTTATTTATTTAATTTTTAATATTATACTTTGGGGAATAGTCATGCCAGTGTTTAAAATGAAAAAAGTTTGGGATTATGCCACATATAACAAGCCATTCTTTATATTTATTTTGTTTTTGTTATGTATATGGGTTTTAATTGACGATTACACTGAGACTATTGATTCGCTTGAGGTAATCCTACTTTTAATTGTGTTGAATTCATTATTATTTGGATATGGAATGACTGTTACTCGTGATAGGATAAATAATGGTAAAAGATTACCAAAAATCATGTTAAAAGATGTTTTAATATTGGGATTTAAATCATTTATAGTTTTTGGAGTTTATTTTGGTATTCAGGGATTTATTTTGAAGATTATATCTTCTCCTCTGGGGTTTCCTCCATTTGATTTGGAGGATATGTTGATGGATGCTCCCGAAACCGTTCAGTTATTGATTTCACATAGTCCTGTTGATGTATTAATGTTTCTATTTTTAGGATCGGTTCTGTTTTATATCACTGTATTTTTCATGGAAATCGCATTGGGAAGGCTTGCAGATACCGGTGAATTAAAATCCGCTTTTGATTTGGTTGGAATCAAAAGGGATATTGATACGATCGGTTGGTTGGAATATGCAAAGGATTATACTTTGATTCTTTTAGCTATTGTTATTTTTTCATATCTCAACATTATTGTAATTCCCAATGATATTTTAAATTATATTTGGGAGGTTTTGTTGTACCTGTTAGTGCTTATAACTCAATTTTTGGGTATTGGTGCAGTTTATAATATTGTTAAAGAAAAAGAAAAAGAAAAAAATGAGAGTTCCCAGGTGGAACAGTCTTGATGCTGATTTTTTGAGTGGGTTGGTGATGGTATGGTGAATAAAATTGCATTGGCTCCCTGCAACGGAATGAGTCCAAACGGTTTGGTTTCTCGTGTAGCGGTCGGGGACTGCAGAAAAGAAAACGAAAATGTAATATCAATTTGTATGGGTTCGACTTCGGCTGATATTGAAGGCAAAAATGATGGAATGCTTAAGAAGTATCCGATTGTTGCTGTCAACGGATGTCCGAACGGATGTGTCAACAAAATTCTGGAAAATAAGGGAATTGATGTGGCTGGAACAATTGCAGTCAATGAAATTTTAGAGGGTCTTCAAGTATCTGCAAAAGATCCCTTCAGATTGGACAGTGAAGCTGAAGAATGTGTAAAAATAATAACCGAAGAATTAAATAAAACAATAGAAAAGCTCTTGTGATATTTTTATATTAGTTCATATTTGATTTTTAGCAAGTGCTCATTAGACACTTGCTAAAAAATTATCACCTATTTTTCAAGAACGGCAATATAATCCATTCTTTTCCTTAGCATTGGAAGCCAGGTTATTATCCTGTAATGTGGCTTGTAGACATTGACTCCATCAAACAGATTAACGTCTTTAATCCATTTGAAATTATTATTGAATTTTGTTAGTTCGTTGCCTTTTTCAACGCCCCATATGAACTTGGAATCTGTATCTTCTATTGATTCTTCTTTGGTGTTCTTAACTGAAACCGGAGGCATTATTTCCATGAATATTGTGCATTTGTCAAAATTTGCATCAATTATGTTTATTATGCTTTCCACATCATTCTGATTAAGATACATTGTCAATCCCTCAACAATGAACAGGACATCCTTTCTTATTTTAATCTCTGGAGCCCAGCCTGAATCCATTGCTGAATAGGCAAGTGTTTTTACCCTGTCTGTATCCTCAATGAATTTCAATCGGTATTTGGCTGAGTTTTCCAAATCAACATTGTACCAGTTGATCTTGCCGTTGTCCAGTCTGTTGAAGCGTGTATCCATTCCGGATGCAATATTTACGATTGTGCATTCCGGATGGGCGTTAATGTAGTTCCCGACCATTTCATCCAATACTATTGTTCTTGCAATGGTTCCCATTTGCATAAATTTATCCTTTTCAGCTATGCTGAAATCGTAATCAACTTTTGATATTACTTCTATTGCCTTTGAATCATAGAATTTATGGTTTTTTTGCTGTGAATGTTTTGCTTTTGCAAACAATGTTAAAAGCATGGTTTTTTCTACGCCTTCTAAATTCATAAGTTTTCCTCCATGGATTATTTTAATTTATATAATAATTGTGCCCAATACTATATAAATTTTTAGGCATACCTAAATTTTTTCCGAGCATTGTGAATCAGTAATATATTTCATACTTGAATTACAAATTATATCTCATGAAATATGTTAAACTTGGAAACTCAAATTTGAATGTGAGCCGTGTATGTATGGGTTGCATGGGATTCGGAGACCCTCAAAACGGAATGCATACATGGACACTGCCTGAGGCGGAATCAATCGAGATAATAACCAATGGACTTGATAACGGAATCAATTTCTATGACACTGCTATAGGATATCAGAACGGAACATCCGAGCAGTATGTCGGAAAGGCGATTCGTGAAAATGCCTCAAGGGAAGATGTTGTGGTTGCAACCAAGTTTCTGCCAAGATCAGAAGAGGACATTAAGAATAATGTCACAGGTCAGGAGCACATTCACAACATGGCTGAAAAGAGTCTCTCCAATCTGGGTCTTGATTATATTGACCTTTACATCTATCACATGTGGGATTACAACACTCCTCTGTATGATATTCTGGAAGGTTTGAATGAGGTAATCGAAGAGGGCAAGGTTAAATACATAGGAATATCCAATTGCTTTGCATGGCAGCTTGCAAAGGCAAATGCACTCGCCGAAAGCGAAGGATTTGCAAAGTTTGTATCCATCCAGGGACATTATAACCTGATTTTCAGAGAAGAAGAGCGTGAAATGATTCCTCTGTGCCAAACAGACAATATCGCAACAACACCTTACAGTGCCCTTGCATCAGGAAGACTGTCAAGACTTCCCGGAAATGATTCTAAAAGAATGAAAGAGGATTTCTACGCTAAATTGAAATACCAGTCAACAGAAGCCCAGGATTCAGAAATCATCAAAAGGGTTGATGAACTGGCGGGAAATTATGAGGTGTCAATGACCGAGGTGTCCCTTGCGTGGCTGCTTACAAAGGTCACATCTCCAATCGTTGGAGCCACCAAAATGCATCATGTCGAAGGTGCTGTCAATTCGGTTGATTTGAAGCTGTCTTCAGATGACATTGCCTATCTTGAAGAGCCATATGTCGCCCATGACTTGGTTGGTGTGATGGCGGACAACAAGCTTTCAGCCACAGACAACGAGAAAGTTTGGGCCAAGCATACAAAAAATAGGATTTAGCCTTTAAATGAAATCTTTCATGAATAAAAGGTTAAAAATCGTCAGGATGATGGGCAGTAAAAATTTTCAAAAAAATATATTTTTTTTGGGTTTGTGAATCCCCGTCATTTACGACGGGGAAATTCAATTAGACTGGAATATTGTTATTTTACAAATACTAGTCTATAAACGCCATATAAGAATAGTATGACTGGAGCAATAAGTGCATGATAGTTTTTAGTCATGAAATATGAAACGATTCCAATAATCAAAACCAACACTCCACCTATAAACCATTCCACTGATCTGTTCATTTTTTACCTCCGTAATTTTTATATTACTATATATGTTTAAAATAATATAAAACTATTATTAAATAGATGAATCGTATTCAATTGTTTATATGGTATTTGGTGATTTTCATTCAAATAACAACTTATCTATGATATCCATATCAAGGTTCTCTTCAACGATTTCTGCCAGCCTGTTTAATGAATAGTCCTTTTGTGTCTCGTAGGGGTCTTCGCCATATTTAGCCTCAAGGCCTTTGTTAATCCTTATATAGTTCAAAAATTCCCTTCTGAAATTGTAATTGTGAAATATTCCATGGAAATATGTTCCAAATGCATTTCCATTGCTTGCTCCATCAATCAGCCCTTCATCGTTGTTTCCCTGGCCTTTTTTTATGTTAAGTAACGGTTTGGAGTTTAAGAGTTCAGTTGTTCCCTCATGGATTTCATATCCTGTAACTTCTTCACCGGAAATGTTTTTAAATATTTCGCCGGCGATGCCGTTTAAATCGTCAGGTATTGTTGCAACGGACTGTGTAACTATTTTTCCGGCTCTTGAAAAGCTTGATTCAATATCCAAAAGTCCAAGACCTTCAATTGTTCCATGCTTTGATTCGCGCTTGTCCTCATCATATATAATGTTGCTTAAAATCTGTAGGCCTCCGCAGATTCCTACAATTGGAATCTCGCCGGATTTTTCAATTATCCTTTCGGCAAGACTGCTTTCATGAAGTGCAAACATGTCCTCTGTTGAGTTACGGGTTCCTGGAATTATTATTGCGTCAACGTCTCCGATTTCATCGTTTACACCAATCATCTTAAGTGCCACGTCGCTTTCATACTCGAAGGGGTCGATGTCTGTGAAATTGGCTATTTTTGGAAGTCTTATCACTCCAATGGTGATGTCCTTGTCCTCTGCAAAGACGTGTGTCGTCAGTGATGCGGAATCCTCTTCGGGAAGCCTTAATGTTTCGTCATACGGCAGCACTCCCAATACAGGTTCGCCGGTTATCTCTTCAATCCTGTCAAGACCAGGTTTTAGGATATCCAGATTTCCTCTGAACTTGTTGATTACTGTAGCCTTGAGGCGTGACCTGTCATAATCGTCAAGCAAAACATATGTTCCGGCTATTGCCGCAAAGACTCCTCCCATCTCAATGTCTGCTATAAGGATTACGTTTGCATCTGCAAGGTGTGCTATTTCCATATTTGCAATATCCTGGTCGCGCATGTTGATTTCGGCCGGAGATCCTGCCCCTTCAATGATTATTATATCGTATTCATCGGAAAGTATCCTGAAGCTTTCCTTGATGGCGTTGAATGCATCATCATGGTATTTGTGCTGGTAGTCATAGAAGTTCATGTCTCCTATGGATTTTCCCTGGATGATTACATTGGATGTGAAATCTCCCTTTGGTTTCAGCAAAACGGGATTCATGTGTATGCTCGGTTCAATCATTGCGGCTTCCGCCTGCAGCATCTG
>NZ_ONER01000005.1 GCF_900316895.1 uncultured Methanobrevibacter sp.
AATAATCTCTTTTCAAATCACTTTTATTCATATTATTCCTCCAAAGGTAAGATAATATGATATTTATTTAAAATCTTTTAAATAATTTATTATAAAACAAGAAAAAAATAGAAAATAAAGAAGAAAAATTATAATTTGGATTTCATTTCGCGTATATCTTCACGATAATACAATCCTATTGTTAAAATTATTAACAATATTATAAATGAAATTCCAGAAACTTTATAAAATTCATCTTCATCGATTAAAATTTGTTTGACTACAGATTGCTGAGTAGAACCTGAACCTACATCAGCACCTGAAGAACTTTCAGATGCACTGGCTGGAGAAGTTGTAGTCTGTGTTTCATAGCTTTGATCAACATCATTTACATGATTATCTGCATTGTTGGCAGGGTCTGTTTTCTGGCTATGAGTACTGTTTCCAGTATTTTCACTGCTTTGTGCTGTTGAATGTCCGTTTCCTCTGTTGGCATTTCCGCCGGTTCCCTGTCCGGTTCCATCACCATTTCCTCCACTTCCACCTGTTCCAATATCCTCATACAATTGGTAATTCGGAATTGAAGGGTAACTGTAACTTGGTGTTTTTCCATTAACCGGATTTGAAGATGGCTTGGTATCTGAATCATAAGTCTTATCCCTTCTGGAATTATCGACAGTTGCCTTAACAAGGTCACCGGTTTGCGCATCCACAGTGAATGTGCCTATTCCACCACTGATAGTTACTGTTATGCTCTTTCCATTGTTGATTCTATATGACAATGCCCTGTCCGGAAGCAAACTGGCAATATTGCCCTTTGAATCAATGAATGCAGCCTGAAATTGGTTTGGACCTATCTGAGTAACGGTGAACCTTATATTATTTGTCTTGATTTTAGGACAAATGACCCCGTCACTGTACCAATTGTCTCCAAGTTTCAACTGATCATCATTGTTGTCGTAATAGGTATCTCTGGCATCTACCTCACGCTCCCTATTGCCCACAATCGCATTATATGAAATCTCCTGATTCTTTGGCATCACATAATTGCCTCCGAATTCAATACCCACAGCTTCATTATTGGATATGACATTTGACTGAATCTTATTGCTGCCGATTTCAGATAAGGAAATTCCGCTTTGACGATTGGATTCGATTGAATTGGAATTAATGTTTACATTATTTCCTGCCTTATTAACATAAATACCGTTTCCCACATTCTTGGAAATCGTATTTTTGCTAATGTGCAAATTAGTTGGCCCTTCACCATAATTTTTGCCGTTGATTTTGCTGTCCAAATAAATCCCATTTTTACCGTTGCTTGAAATTGTGTTTCCATGAATGTAAACATTGCTTGATTTGGCCACTTCAATACCGTTTGCACCGTTATTGGTAATCTTATTGTTAAAAATATAAGAGTATGTTGATTCTGCAAGAATTATTCCACTTTTTGAGTTTTTAACAATGTCGTTTTTGGTAACATTTAGATATTTGGTGTTCAGTCCAACAACACCATTGCATTTACATGTTATGTCATTATTATAAATGGTAACGTAATCTGCACCGTCAACCTCAATACCGTCACCTGAACCTTCAATCTTGAATCCTTTAACTTTTGTTAAGGAAGCCTTTAAACCTTTAATAGTAATCACAGGAGATGATGAACCTGATTTTAAAGTTGTTCCAACATTACTCTGGAGTGTCAAGCATTTAGTGACAATCAAATTGATATTTGAATAACTTGAACCCTTAAATAATATAACGTTGTTTGCCTTGGCATTGTCTATAATGCTTTGAATTTGAGCATTACTCATTCCACTTTCAACTTCTCGGGTATTGTCCATTGTGATTTTGGTGGTCAGAGATGACGCCTGGTAATTCGAATTTCCTGCAAATTTGGAGACGATATTATAAGATCCGTCATTTAATCTAATCTGCAGCTTGGCAATGCCTGAAGAATCAGTGTTCTGATTATAGCTTTTGCCGTTTACCGTAAATGTTACCTTAGTGTTTTTAAGAGCGTTATTATTGCCGTCCAATAATTTTACCTTAAAATAATCCCCGATAACATCAAAATCTGTTTGACCAGCAACTTCAATATGAGTAGTGGCTTTTGACACTTCAAGAACATAACTGTCATTAGTTGCATCAAGAACCGGTTCATCTGAAATGGACAATGTGTCATTGACCGCAGTGGAATTATCGATTTCATGAGCAACACTAACATTTAGCGTTAGTAATATCAATGCAAGAAGCCCTATAATTAGTAGTTTTTTATTCATTTTTCACCTCCTTTAAACCCAATTTGTAAGA
The DNA here is from genome assembly GCF_900316895.1 of uncultured Methanobrevibacter sp. Lineage (GTDB taxonomy): Archaea > Methanobacteriota > Methanobacteria > Methanobacteriales > Methanobacteriaceae > Methanocatella. The sequence goes on from NZ_ONER01000005.1 coordinate 2,293, forward strand.
ATTAAATATTGAAAATAATCCTCATAATATAATATATAATATTTAATAGTATATATTATTGATTATTTTTAAGCAAATGAAATATTTTATAAAATAAGTATATTTAAAGTTAATTTATCATAAAAATAAGTATTTAAATTATTTTAATAAAAAATGATATATACTATCTGTAATATCGAAAAAGAAAAAAATAAAAGGATTAATAAAAGTCCTCCTCTTCCTCATCATCAGAACCATCATATCCACATTCCGGACAAAAAGGCTCGCCGGCATCAATCCAAGATCCGCATCTAGGACAGTTCATGATTTCACCTCCCTAAAAATCGTCTTCCTCATCAATACAGTACACATCATATCCGCAATTTGGACAGTATTCCTCTCCTGGCTCAACCCAGGCCCCACATACCGGACATTTCATATTATCACCTGTTACATATTAATCAAAACCAAACCAAACATGCAAACGATTATTCCAACAATCTGATTGATTGAAACGTTTTCCCTGTACAAAAAATATCCTACAAAGACCAAGACACATGCAAGACCAATATTTGCAACAACTGAAGCGGCACTTACCGCCCAACCGGCACGATATACAAATACATATCCAACTTCAAGTCCCACAATTGCCAATGCCAAAACGACAGACGTCCAATTGATTTTGGACAATCCTGCACCTATATTTGACGGTCCAACAGAACATATGAAGATTATTCCTGAAATCAATGCTGCAACCAAATAGGTAACCATCAATGCACCGAACGGATTGACATCAGAGGGCATCGATTTCATGCACACATTATAGAATGTGTTCGAAAGTATTACAATCAAAATAGGCCAAATCAAATTCCACAAACTAATCACCAGATTCCTCATCAAACGGTATGAATCCGCAATATGGACAATGCGCTTCAAAGACATCACATGGATAACCGCACATCGGACATTCATCTAACATAATATCAAAAGAGAATTATATAAAATACTTTCTATTTTGAACATTGCTTTAGAAAACAAAAAAAACTCTTCATAATCTTGCGATTGAATGGTGGGTATTTTGAGCAGCCCAATTTTTCCCCATGCTTGTATAATAACAACTTATGCTGTTTTTCACTGAATCTGACAACTCATAATTCAGTTTAACTATCAGGCTTTCGTCAATGTTGGAGAATTTCTTTTTCATGTAGCTGACTTTTACCCATCCTGTTGGAATATTGTCATAGCTGCCATAAGAGTTGCTGACCAGTACCTTCTTGCCGTTCTTGCTGATGTCCAAAATGCTTACATAATGATTGTATGCATGGAAAATTAAAGCTGCACCTCCCTTTTTGACTTCGTTCAATGCCTTTCCAAATGAGGATTTGTAGAAATATTCTGCAACGAAATTATTCTTCTTCAATGCCTTGATCATGGCGTCACAGCTGGTTCCGTAACGGTCTGTTTTAGCAAGTTTTGCAATGTATTTTTCACAGACATAATTCCTCAGTGCCTGACTGCACATGCTGCATGATGTCGGACCGCAGGTATAGCCGTTATCCTGGACATCCCTTACCAGAGTGTATTTATAGGATTTTCCCTTAAGTGAAACTGAAATCTTGCCCGGCCAATAGTTATGCTTGTTCTTCTTAACCAATTTGGCATTGATTGCCCTTTCTATAACATTCCACTTTTCACGTTTGAGTATATGGTATAGCTTAGGATGAGATTTTGTTTTAAAAAACGTGTATTTAGTCAACTTATTAAATAAAAACAGACAATGGCTATCCCTTTTCAGGACTTCACGATACTGTGATTTCTTAAGGGTGTATTTGGCATTTCCATCACCCATCACATAATTTCCAGGCATAAGGTCAATGTCAGGTTTTCCATTCTTATAGGTGATATTTTCCTTTAAGGGGTCTTTTACATTGCCTTCATAACATTTTATATACTTGGCTGAATAATGTTTGCCATATTTTGCCTTAACCGTATAATGGCTTTCCTTAACTGATGGCTTAAATACCACAATTCCCTCAGAATTGCTTTTAAGGCGGAATTTCTTACTTCCAACAGAAACAGTCACCATCTTTTTTGATAATGCCTTGCCTGAGGATTTCAGGTAAATCCTTATGAAACCGTTTGTAAGAAATTTTGAATTGCCTATATTGATTGAAAGGGATTTCTTTATCAAGCGAACGGTTAATTTTTTAGAGGAAGACTTGAATTGATTGTCTCCTGCAAATTTAACCTTGACTGAATTTTTAGTCTTTGAAGATTTGATTTTTATTGAAACCTTGCCTTTTGAATTAGTTTTTCTGATATATTTCTTGCCGTTGACTTTGATGGTTATCTTTTTGCCGGAAACTGAATTGCCTTTGCTGTCGGTTAGAGTAAAATACAAATAATTTTTCTTCAATACAAAATTGGCCGATTCAGTGAACTTGGTATTTAATTTATATACTTTAATGTTGAATGTCTTGGATACATTGTTATAATCATCATCGCCATCAAAAATAACATTCAATTTATAGGTCTTAGCAGGCAGATCAATGTTTATTTTCGAATAGCCTTCCAAGTTGGTTTTAAGTGAATATTTCTTATCGTTGAGTATTGCGGTGAATTGTTTGGACTTTAAAGGACTTCCGGTTGAATTTTTAAAATAGATTTCCAATGTGTCCCTACTGTTGACATTGTTTGAACTGATTGTGATTGAAGGAGTGGTCTTTTCCACGGGAACATCCTCATCAGAACCGTTGCCCTCATTTAAAACAGCAGCCTCTTCATCCAATTCAATTGCGCTCTCATTATTCAATTCCAGATTATCTGTTGAGTTTAAGTCATTAGCGGAAACTGCTGCAATATTTACACATATGAAAACCAGTAAAATTAAAAAAATTATCCGATTGCCTTGCATGAATTCACCTGACAATAATGAATTTTGTAAAAGTGAATATAAATAATTAATGAAACTTAGAAAAAACCTAAAAATCATAGGAAATTGAAAAAAAGAGTTTTTAGAACTCTGCTGATTTTTGAATGTTTTCCCGGTTGTCACAGAACCAATGATGAGTTCTTTCAAGACCCTCATCGAAGGAGAATTTAGATGAATCACCCGAGAAATCTTTTGTCATGTCGATTGAAAGAAAAGTCTTTTGGATAAATTCTATATTTTCCTATGAATGATATTCCATTCGTAAACTGATGAGAGAGTATATAATATGATTAATTATTCCTCCCAAACTGCAAATTTATGAGTCAAGTTAATTAACCACACAGGTTACAAGGACTGTCTTTCTTGATACTCATTAATTCGCCTATGATTATCATAATAATTTTATTTCTTAGCTCTGCCTACCCTACGAGCAACTACCATTTCTCCAACAGAAATCAAACCTGCAAAGAATTTTTCTAATCCTCCGGTTGCCCAGATAGCTTCTCCAAAAGTGGAATCCATAATGTTGGCTTCATATTCCTCAGCAGAAATCTTTTTACCGGTAGTCTTTTGAGATACCAGAGCGGAAGCGGACATCAACTCTTCCCAAGTTACGCCCTTAAGCTGGTTTTGCATCGCTTTGTATAATTTTACAACCTTGATGTCGTAAAGGTTTGATAAAAGCTCCACAATATCGCATGCACGAACCATACCTATAACCTGATTGTCATCATTCACGACAGGAACGGTTACAAACTTATTGTTGGCAGTCAGAATTACCGCCTTTCTTGCAGGATCATCTTCATGAACTGATGCGACTTCTTCACAACTGCTCATTACCTCTGAAATCTTTTCATTTCCTTCTCTTAAACCTTTTGTAATATCAAACGCTGTAATCCATCCAATCAGTTGTTTTTTATCATTTACAACAGGACAAGTAAACCGTCTGACATTTTCCATAGCTTTTGAAGCGTCAACAACGCTGTCATCAGCATTCAAATATACAAAGTCTTTATCCATTAACTCTTTAGCTTTCATAAACAGCCCCCATTTATTCAATTTCTACTCGTTTCAATGCTCCTACAGGGCAATGATTTGTACATTCTGTGCATCTTATACATTTATCATTGTCCAGAACAACTTCACCATCCACTAACTCTATAGCACCTGTTGGACAGTTTTCCTCACATAAATAACAGTTTACGCAAGATTCATGCTTGACTTCAATCAATCTGGAGTGAATTATAGGTCCTATGTACCTATCCAGATTAATTGCAAATTCATTTAGTGAGATTTCACGACAGGCTCCACATCCAATACACATCTTTTCATTAATATATGGATATAATTCATCATCTATTAGCTCTATTCCCAAATCCATATCTAAATTCTCAAAGAATTCTTTGAATTCCAGGGTAAATGCATTTGTTGGACATAATGTTGCACAATCATACCAATTGTTATCGTCTACTGTATAATCAATTGAAATGTCATTCATGCGAATTACTCTATGAGCGCAACTGACATTAGACAAATTATATTCAATGACTTCACGTTCATCCTCATGATCATAACTGATTGAATTGTCAATTAGCTTGATTGCTGAAACAGGACAGGTCTGAATACATATTTCACATTTGACACATTTATCAGTTATCTTAGCCATTCTAAAAATATTAGCTGGTTCGATTGCATTAACTGGACATTCTCCAACACAGGTATTGCACCTTACACATCTTGGTGAAACAGCAAATATTTCTTCATTTGTACTGAAATCATCCAGTTCAAATTGGAAGTCATCACCATCATCATCTAATTCAACAGATTTCAGAAGAACTTCACGTTCCAGGTCCTTTATCTGTTTTATAAAAGATACATTCATTTTAATACCAACTGAATAATTTATTTAATAAAATTTATATTTTAAAAAAATCCTCCAAATCCTTAAGGGTTGGGAATTTTTCCATTCCAAATCCTTCAATAGCCTTACTGGCCACCCAATTTCCGATTTTACAGGATTTCTCCAAGTCATATCCTTTCAGATATGAATATAAAAATCCGCTATTGAAACTGTCACCTGCTCCGGTGGTATCGACTACGTCACACTCGAATGATCCAACTTCACATTCAGCCGAATTATTCATAGCGAATACCCCTTCTGCACCTTTCTTAACAACAACAGTTTCAATTCCCAAATCCAAAAATCCAATAGCCAATTCCTTTAAAGGACTTTTATTATTATTACATAATAATCTTAATTCTGATTCGTTTATGAGCAGTATATTGGTTCTCTCAAGTATAGGCCTTAGCTCATCAAAACCCTTCTGGACATACAGCATTCCAGGATCAAAACTCAATACACATTGGTCATTGAGCTTTTCCAGCAATTCAATTTGTGCATTGAACGAATCACCAACAAATGATGTATAATGCATTATCTTGCATCTCATAATGTTCAATGGATTTATTTCGCCAATTTTGATTTCATCATTGACTCCCGGGTCGATGTAGAGGCATCTTTCGCCGTTCTCATCAACAAAGCCCAAACATTTTCCTGTTGAACCGGTTTCTGAATAGATTAAATTATTTGAATAAACTCCATTTATGGCCAGATGATACTCTATCAAATCACCGTCTTCGTCTTCTGCGATTTTTCCGATGATTGATGTGGAACAACCTAAGCGAGACAATCCCACTATAGTGTTTGCTGCTGAACCTCCTGGAGTGTCGGTTTCAGTTTTAATGAAACTTTCCTCATCCTTTGATGCAATGTTTTCGACCGAATAGAGCTTGTCCACATTCAATGCGCCAAATCCGATAACTTCAGCATTCAAGTCATTGTCAAATATTTCCATTTTAAAACCTTACTTCAATATATCCAATAAATTTATATTCTTATCTCCAAGTTTACCGTCAAAGTTACCTGCAGATATTCCAATTACTCCTTCAAATTTCAAGGCAGCATCAATTCCTGCCTTGACAGCCTTATTCATTGATTCCTCATCGATTGCATTTATTACAACTTCCGGAATGTAATTAACCCCTTCAGGAACTTTAGATTCATCACCTAAACGTTCTTTCAGTGAAGGGCAATAAAAGTGATTTGTTGTCGGACCGATTTCAGGGAAATTTGTTTCAGGCTTTGAAGCCGCTGAACAGATATCGAACGGTGCGGTTGCGCCCTCAACATTCATAATGGCTTCAATGATTGCATCTCCTGCATCTATGACCGCTTCAGGGGTTTCACACAGATACCAGAAGTTTCCTCCCATGGTCCCATCATTTATTTTGAATTTTTCTTCAATCTGGAAATCAGGCACTGCAATCGGCACGTTTATCATTTTTCTTCCGTATTCCTCTACGATCCATTCGTATCCATCGCCACAGTGACCTACAATGCCCATCATTTCAATATACTCATCACTGTCCTTGTCTGAGTAGTCAAAAATACGTGTGAACGGCTTGACCAATACGTCCTGCCTTAATCTGTATGACAGTTCAAATGCGAATTTTTCCACATCATCTCCGCCTAACCAGTATTGTACAATTGCTCCAAACCTATTGTCCGGAGTTTGTGACTCATCCAAAAAGCCTTCCACTCCACCTTCAACCCTTCCTATTACTGCACTTGGAGTTGAGGTTGAATCGTATGCTGCCCTTTTTACAATAGCCTCATTAGGCCCTGTAATTAAAGCCCTTACATATTTTCCTTCGAAAGCTTCAAAGAATGTGTCTTCTACTTTATCATAATCCATTTTTACACCTAACCTAATCCACCTATATCCTGACCACGAATATTGTTTCTCATTTCCTTGCTGACTTTCAGTATATCTTCATAGTTTTCATCTGTCACTACCTGAATTAATGGATAATCATCCGCAAACACTGAGAAAAACCTGTCTCTGATTTTTTCGTCAATATTGTAGTCATCGAATAATTTTTTTAAATCTTGTGAAATATTATAATCTTCAATAAATTCTAAAACCTTTTGCCTATCATTTTCTGCATAGACATTTGCAATTACAGCAGTTGTTACGGCACTTGGTGATACAACAGCAATTTCAGCCACTTTCAAAGGATATTCATTTCCATTGAATGATATGCTGATACCATTGTTCTTGCGGGCAAAATCAAGTGGTTCAACATCGGTTATGCTGTCTCCGATGTAGAGGATTTCATCAGTGCCAATGCCGTCCCTTTCAATGATTTTATCTATGGCAAGCTTTTTGCCTTGCCCTCCAACAACTTCTATATCCCTGATTTTATCATAAATTCCCATCTTTGCAATCTGGCCGAAGAAAATGTCATCAAAGAGCTCGTAATCATCGGGATTATCTAGAATCAATTCCTTGAATTCCTTAACTTTTTGAATTTCTTCATCATTGAGTTGAATGGAATCCATATCAACTTCTGTATAAAAAGTGTTTTCAAAAGGCACTTCCATATAATCAGAGATCGCTTCAATATATTGGCCATAACTGGTGCTGACAATGTATGTATTCATAGCTTCCTTCAAGTATTCCAATAGGAATTTTGAATCGCTGACTGCATAGATATTGTTTTTTGAAAAATCAATGAAATCTGAATTTGAGAGATTTTCAACTACAAAGAAAGGCAAAATCAACTTTAAGGTATTGCCTGCCTTATAGTTTTCCTTTTTGACAATGTCAACCAAGTAATCATCATATAAACTGAGAACCTTAAACAGTTCCCCTCCGTCTTCAATGAATTTGGCTGATATCTCAAAAGCGTTGTCATTCAAGGTCAACGGACCTTCACAATCTGTAATAAATGATTTCTCAAACATGATTCACCTGAAATTAACAATTCTAATCGCATCCAAAGGACAAATTGCCTCACAATTTCTACAGTAGATACATTTTTCACCATCAAATTCAATCTTATCGTCATCAGTCAGTGTCAATGCATCGACAGGACAGTTCTTGACACATATTGCACATGCCTGACATTTGTCTTCTGAAAGTGAAAAGTCACCGAGCCTTTGCTTGTATAAAAATGACCTTGCATAGTATAAATCCTGGTCTTTGCTGTAGAAGTAATCATCATAAGCGCCGATGGCGTCAAATTGACAAGCTTCAACACATTTTCCACAGTATACGCAGTTATCATTGATTGTGATTGGGTTCGGACCGTTCTGCTCTATGGCATCCACAGGACAGACGTTATAACATTCACCGCATGCTATACATTTCTTGTCATAAACCTCAATGTTTCTGTCCATCAGATAGGATCCGACCAGCTTTGTGAACTTGTCTATTTCAATGCTTGTGTTGAGACTGATTTTTAACTCCCTTTCCATCATGTCATTTACCTTGCATTCAATGAAATGTTCAAAGTTCTGGTCATTGAATTCCAAAGCGATTGCGTTACCTACCTTTTGGAGAACCTTATTTAGACTGATTAAATCAAGAGATAATTTTTTAACGTCATAATCGATGATGCTGGAAACGATATCATATGATTTGATTTCACTGTACATTTTATATGCCTTTTTACGTGAAGAATACCTGATTGCCCCTGAAGGACATGAATGCATACATTCCTCACATCTTGCGCAGTATCCGGGATTGATATAAGGCAACTTATTGGTTCTGCCAACGTTAATAGCCCCCATTGACGGACACACCCTTGTACAGGTCATGCATCCGATACACTTAGGCTGATTGATGACAACTGCCTTTCCTCCCTTGACGGTTTTAGGAAGCAGCTCACCATACTTGATTGCATCTGTAGGACACACCCTAAAGCAGTATCCGCATCGAACACAAGTGTCCTTGTCTATTTCACTGTGAGGTTCATGCTTGCCGTCAGCTACAATGTGAATGGAACCGTTCTTACATGCCTGAACACATGCTCCGCATGCCTTACATAGCTTGGTGTTGATATTCGGAACGTTTTCCTTTAAAGGAGGATCCATTTTGACATCAAGGGTTATTGCATCATAAGGACAGGCGTTACGGCACAGCACACAGCCGAAGCAGGTGCTTTTCAATTTTATAAGGCCATCACTTTCATCCAAATAGACCGCATCGATAGGGCATGATTCAAGACATGGCTTGTCCTTGCAGTCTGCACATTTGGTCTGGTCAATGACGAAATCGACATCAACATGCCTTAATGGTCTTGGTGTTTTGGTAAAACTGTCAATCATAACACTCACTCCATAAAAATATCCTCATTGAGATTAGATGCCTTTACTGTAACATGAATGTTTTCACCGTCATCCAGTGAGAACTTGGAAATGAAGTATTTGATTACTGAAAACGGACATGTCTGGTAACAAATACTGCATCTTAAGCATCTATCCTTTTCTCTTACAATAGTATCCTCTTTTTCGTCAAATGAAATGCATCCTGTCGGACAGTCCGGAATACATAATTGGCATTTCTTACATTTTGATTTATCCCAATCGATTATCCTGACCTTAAGCCTGTTAACCGCATTGGTTATGATTTCCCGAGCTACCTCTTCATCAGGAATTATTTTCAATGCCTTATCCCATATATTGGATAAAGGCACATCATATTGCAGTAGACCGTTCCTTTCAAGAGACCTTAAATCATCTTCCTTGGAATTAATGTATTCCTCAAGATAATTGACACACAAAAGAATCAGGTCCTTTTGGTCCTGCAGGTTATCAACAAATACTGCCTTCATTGCTCCGCTGACAGGACAGATTTCAACACAATCCCCACAGGAGATGCACTTGAGCTGGTCGACAACGACCTTTCCGTCAATTTCGCTGATGGCATCAACAGGACATTGCTTCAAGCATTTCTTACATTTTATACATAAATAATCATCAACAAGATACTGTCTTTTTGATGGAATAATATTGAATTCAGGCATTAGCAGGTGATTTTCACCGCATTCCAGTGTCTTTGGATCAGTTGGGCAAACTTCGGCACAAAAGCCGCAGCGTATACATGCTCCCAATTTGATAACCGGATATGTAAATCCTTCTCCACTTTCGGAATCCTCATCACGAACCAGCTTTATCGCATTCGGTGAAGGGCAAGATGAAACACATGCTCCACATCCGATACAATATTCCTTGTTCACTGTTGGAAAATCCCTGAACCTGTCAGGCTTTTCAGATATATCAGGTTCATTTTTTGCATTTGCAAATGCATCAGCCCATGCCTTGCGGGCAAAATCAAATATATACCACATTAGGGATGACATCCTATATCACCTCATCCCATCTTTTTACAATGGTTTTTCCGGCTTCGTCAGTGATAGCCACCCTTTCGGCACATGCCACACAAGGGTCACATGATGCATAGGTGGATACCGCATCCGCAACGGTTGGAACGTCACGAATCATGTATTTTGCACAGGAATCCATATTAGGAATACTTGGAGTTCTGATTGAAATGTTCTTGATTAGGTTTCCATTGGTTTCAATCATGTATGTTACTTCACCACGAGGAGCCTCATTTCTACGCATTGCATAACCTGATTTGATTTCAGCAGGAGTACGGACTTCACCATCAGGCATGTTTTCAATAGCTTGTCTGACCAGGCTAATGGATTCTGGAATTTCGTCAAATCGGGTTAATGTTCTTGCGTAATTGTCTCCTTCAGTTCTTCTTATGACCTTGAAATCAAAATAATCATCATATGTATAGTGACCTACACGGTAATCTTCCTTTACATCGGAAGCCCTTCCGATAGGGCCGACCGCCCTTCCCTTAATAGCCTCTTTTTTAGACATGTATCCTATGCCTTTGCATCTTAAAGCAAGTGCAGGGCCTTCTGCAAATAATGAGCGGACTATCTCAAAACGTTCCTCAATTTTCTTTAGGTTTTCAAGTATCGGTTCGAAGTGGCGCTCATCTGCATCCATCTTAACGCCCCCAACAACATTCCAACCCATATTGACTCTGTTTCCGGTTAACAGTTCAATTGAATCCATTGCATATTCCCTCAATTCCAACACGTGCATAAACAGGGTTTCGTGATCCATTGACTTGAAAAATGTGGAATTTGCAAGAAGATGACTTTGAATTCTGTCAAGCTCGTTTGCTATAACCCTTAAGAATTGAGCCCTTGGAGGAACATCCACATCAGAAATAGCTTCAATGGTTTCCGCAAATGTCTGTGTGTGCTCATATGAACATATACCACATACACGTTCTGAAAGATAAATTCCTTTCTGCCAAGTTTTTCCTTCAATAATCTTTTCAATTCCCCTATGAACATAGCCATATTCAATTTCTGCCTTAACTACTCTTTCGCCTTCAGTTTGCAGTTTCAATCTGATAGGTTCCTTTAAGGCCGGGTGAATTGGACCAATAGGCACTATCATTTTTGTTCCCTCCCTCTGTCAGCAATAGCTTGAGGTCCAACAGCCAAAATCGCCTCCAATATTTCATTTGGCCTTGGAGGACATCCTGGAATTTCTGCTGCAACAGGGATGAAATTAGACGCAGGTGCATTTACATGACCTCCCTCTTGGGCAAATACATCCCCTGATATCGGGCAGTTTCCAACAGCTACAGCTATTTTTGGTTCAGGAGCCTTATCATAAATTCTTTTTAAATTGTCCTTCCATTGTTCGGTTACGGCACCGGTCAACAATAGAACATCAGCTTCACGAGGATTGTTGTGAACATAAATACCGAATTGCTCCAGGTCATATCTTGGAGACAAAAGCGCTACACATTCAACGTCACAGCCATTGCATCCTCCGCAATTGACTATGCAGACGTGAATTGAGCTTTTTCTCACAACATCCTTAATAGCATCTAACATTGTACTCCCTCTTTTATCTAATAATTAAATAAACATCAATATTTTGCTTCTTTTTTTAACAATTCAAATAATTCTAATTGTCCTTCCTTTAAGGCATCTTCATAAGATTTGCCGTTTTTAACTTCATTAACCAATTTCATTTTAAGGTTTTTCGCATCTTCATCAGATATTATCTCCAATGTGCCATTAAACCAACATAATCTCAAATCAACATTGAACTTCTGATATAAGCAGATGTCCTGAGCCGATTCGAATGTTGCATGTAATGCCTGAAGAGATGACATGTCAAACAAATGGAAGAAAACCTCCTCCAGCTCTTCAACAGTACAATCAAATTCCTCAGAAAGCGGAACTATAACATCCCTTTGCACTGCATAACTTTTAACAATTCTTCTTTGCATCAATTCTAATTTAGCGTCGTCATCCATTTCCATCACATCAATAATGGCCTTTTCAATAATACATATACAATAATTGCAATAATCAAACCAACTGCAGTTTCTTTTCTACCGTATCCCGGTCTTTCACCCATTACAAAACCTGCAAGGAGAAAACCGATTGCGGATAAAATAACATTGCCTGAACAAAATCCTAAAACCCATCCTACGATTGAAACAAGGGCAAATGGAACATTGAACTTGGTTACTGCAACAAATGGTTCCCCATGTTGCTTATAGCTATAAAGCAGACCAAGAATGGATCCCGCAGCAAATGTAATTAAATAAATCATATAATTTAACATAATATCTCCTACATAGGTTTATAAAGCAATATAAATGAACAAATTATTGCCAAAAATGTTATTACAAAACATATTTTCTCTATACTTTCTATCTTATGTGCAAAATTGCCCTTTGAAAGCAATACAAAAGCTGCCAGGACAATTCCAATTATAACTATCGGAGCGATGAGATATGAATGAATCGCAGTGGTCAACAATCCCACAACGATTATTCCGATAGCCACCAATGCTGTGAAATAAACAATAACATCCTCGCTGTTCATGCTACCACTCCTGTAAATATCATCAATGCGGTTCCTGCAAAGCAGATTGCTCCTATGGTAATTTGAGTCATTACTGAATGGTTCGGACTTAATAATGGTGTTGTCGCATTAATGAAACCTGTGACGAATGAAATCACAATCATTCCAATCAGATATCCTACGGCATTCAATGGACCGAAGAATATTGTCAGGAATACCCAAAGCAGCACATACCATGCAATAGCCTCTGAAAACAGCATGAATCCTCTCAAGAATCCAAAGTGTTCAGTTTCAAATCCTGAAATCAAAACCTTATCCTTAGTTATTGCAAACGGAGAGTATGGGGATTTAGTAATGATTAACATAAAGAACATCAGGGCTGCAAGCGGAATTGAATATATCAATGGACCATGGACTGATTGGTATGTAATGATTTCTCCAATATTCATTGTGCCGGTCACCAGGTAAACGAACACTATTGCGGCAAACAATGGAAGTTCTGTTGCCGCTGAAAGCACTGCCCTTACACAGCTTAACTTACCGTATGGTGAACCTGAACTTGAACCTGAATTGTGCTCAACAATCTTATAAACAGCATAAACGCCGAACAATATCAATAGGGAATCCTTTGCTACAGGACCTACAATGACCCCGACAACCCAAATCAAAGCTAGGATAAACACGATTCCAATATAAAATACTTTTGATACTGTTTTTGGAAATGCGGTTTCCTTGAAGAAGAATTTCAAAGAGTGTATCAGCTGCTGGACAATAGGTGGCCCAGGACGTTTCTGTACACGTGCCATCACTTTTCTGTGCAAACCTAAAAGCAAACTTCCTGCCAGGAATGCAATAATAACTTGAATCAATATTTCTGCCATCAAATTCATAATACCACTTTAATACCCAGTGAATGGCTCCTTCACTCTTTCTTCTACATCTTCAGGTTTTGGTTTCGCCATTGTCAATAAGCCAAGGGACAAAACCCATGTTGGAATACCAAATATGGCTACAGTATAAACAATCCATGCTTCAAAGTTGATAACCAGACATGCAAGAATAGCCAATGTTGATAAAACCAATAATATGATACATGTAATTCTTTGATTTACCATACTCCCACTACCACAATACCAATAATAATATTTCAACAGCTCTTACAATAATAAACAATGAACTTAAGTGAATAATAACGATATAAGGAGATCCTGCTGTTCTGAACATTTCTGCCTTACTTGCAAAGAACGGAGCTACTCCGCTTTCGCCTAAAATACCTATCAGCATCATCACAGCACCGAATACCACCATAGGACTTGCAGGCATTTGAGACAATACTGCAAGTGACAATGTGCCTGTTGCTGCAAGAATAATGGCTGCTCCACCAAACAAAGGCAAGCTGCACATCATGGCAATCAGACCATAATTGAATGCGGAATTCAATACGCTGGTCTGTTTAACTGCTGATACGATACCGATATTCAGGATACCCACCAAAGCCATGAACAGTGTAAAGTTGAACAGATCTCCTGTAATCATAGCTCCAGCAGAGGCAATACCACATATCACCGCTAAAAATCTTCTTTGCTTAAGCTCTTTCGGACCTACCTTAACTTCAGTATTATTCAGATAATGCATAGTAGCTTCGACTTGAGTTTCAGGTTTGCTTAAACCAATCAATACTGTAAATCCAAGTAAAACCGCAAACAGGAACAAGCTGAATGGAGTCAGGTACAATACAATGTCTCCAAGCTGGATTGTTCCAAGCAAATTTCCTCCAAGTGTAACGAAATCCATTTTCTCACCTACTCGTTATCGATATCCTCTCTCATAAGCAGGCCGATTAAACCTACTTTGGAAGCTACTTTTAATAATAATCCACATGCGGCCAAGAATAAACTTAATAACCAATATTGAGGAGTTACAAAGAACAATAGGAAACCTATTATCCATAAACACCATGAAATACCGGAAACACCGGCAATGCCATCCAACATCAATACCGGAAGTCCTCTTGCTTTTTTAGATAATGCATACAACACAATTCCTCCACCAGCAACTGCTCCTCCAGTAAAACCAGTGAGGAATATTCCATAACCGATCAGGACCAGTGCAATGAAATTAGGTGCAGTGGTCATGATTTCCATATCCAGAGAAAATGCCTGTGGGAAAATTGAAGAGGATTTGGTCAGATTAGCTCTTGGGTCCTGTTCAATTTTGCGCATTTCCCTTGTAATCAGAATTTCAGAAATTGCCAAGGTTTCAGCCAGTTCAACTACCAGACCAGGCAAAATCAATGCTTCAGCCAAGTCTGTTCCAACAGCAGAAACAACAAATATCATGGCAAGGCCGACAATATCTGTCAGAATGAGAATATGCAATTCCCTTCTGTTTATTGCAATTGCCATGGTTCCTATGAAACCAACTATCAGACCAGCATAGACTGCTGGCAGATACATGCTAATGAACGCCTGAGGAACAAACATCAGTTATCCCTCCTAAGTTGTTTCGCTCTTGCTTTAGCGTCATTTGCCTTAACTTGGCTAGCTACCTTATTTGAATCATCAATAGCCTTTTTTACATCTTTTTTGATTTCATCTTCATCATTTTTCCTGTTCATGGTATAATTGATTGACAACCATGAAGCTATGATGAATGCCATCATCAGGATGCTTGATTCGAGTATTGTATCGAAACCCCTTGTATAGTACAGTATTTCATCTATAAGTCCTCCAGGAGATGAATATATTGATGTTCCGAAGTAAGGTGAAATTGATGAGACAAATTGCGCCAGCGGTGACATATATCCCGTAATCATACCTAAGCTCTCAGCATTTTCAGGATATTGAGGATCAATATTACCCGGCTCTTTTAAAGGCACTCCACCTCTGTCATAAGGTGCAATGGCCAAACCTTCATCAACCTGCTCTTGAGGAGCAGGCCTTACATACAATTGGTCAGGATTCAATGCCAAAGGCACTATCAGACCTATTATCAAAATTATTCCAAGGCTAAATGCAAAAAGGCGCGGAATGTTTTTAGGCTCTGCCAATTTATTCCATAATACTCCAATCCTCATACATCTGCCCCCATTTCTTCCAAGCGAATAATCGCTCTAAATAAAATCAATGTAATAATAACAGTTGTTGCAAGCAATGTCAGTAATGCCAGAACATGATTGTAACATAATAATACCAGACAGACACCGATTGCAGCGATTTCAGTATTGAATGTCCTGACAACCGGATCACTAACTCCCGGACCCCAAGCGGTAGCAATACTTCCCACAATTGCTAAAAATATTCCGAAATAGAAAAACAATGAAACGCTAATCATTAGCCTCACCACTTGCGATTTTATTGGTTCTGATTTCCTTAATTTTCACAATGGATAAAATGAATACTAAAGTTGACAATGGACCTGCCAATGCCGCAAACAATGCAACATCCAAATATTTGAACAGTACAACAACCAAAACAAATCCGGCATCCATTATATCAAACATTATTATCTTGTCTAATGGTTTTTTCATGAATATGACGCCAAATGCTCCAATGACCATCAAGGCTATTGCAATTATTGATACGAGAAATTCCATTTTCATTCCTCCAGCAATATCTCATTATCTAGTCTATTTAATGTGTAAGCAATAGCATTAGCACTGATTGTTGAACATATAAAGAATGCTGCAGCAACAATAAGAGCAAATGGAGTATTAATTACCAATGCAATGATTGCAGAAACTCCAAAACCAATGACATTTAAATATAATAGTCTTTCAGCTCTGTTTTTTGTAACTAAAGCCCTTAATGCTACGAATATGACTATAATACCTATAATTTCAACATACATATAATCACTCTCTAGCATGCCTATTGAATTTTTTGGCGATTTTTCCTAAAACTACGGACATTTTGGCCTGGTCTATGCCCATGACAGTAAATATGGCTATGACCATTCCCACAATGAACATTTCAGGTGTCAAACCTATGAAAGATGCTAAAAATATTATTGCAGTAGCTGTCAGACATCCTGTAGTTCCGGCATATCCCGGATCGGCACATAACCTATTTCCAATAAATACCAGGAATGCTGCAATTATTCCTCCGGGAATTCCTAAAAGCAAGTATCCAATAGAAGCCATTAATGTACCAGCAGACGCATCCGGAGAACATAAAATGTTTCCTTGGAAAAATCCGCCAGCAATATCTCCCCCTCTTTTTTCGACATCTTTACCAATTATTCTGGCCCCTCTTACGCCAGGCTGCTCGGGAAGTCCGAAATATGTATCCACAATTACAAAATTCAACCAACAAAGAATTGCGGCAATTATTATTCCAATTACCTCATTCATTTATATCCTCTCCTGCATTTTCATCCAGAGGTTTTGGAAATACGAAATCAAATAAATATTTCACAAATAATGCTGATAAAACACCAATAACAACTGCTAGAACTAATCCGTTATACATGAAAGTATAATTTAAAACAAGAAATATTGAAAAAATACCAATAGCAATTATCGGAGTCGGATATAATGCACTCACATCAAAAGAATACCTATATGGTTTGCTAGGAAGTAAAGGCAGCCTTAAAACTAAAGCTACAATGATAGAGCAAACAATAGCTACAACATAAGCTAATAAAATGTCAAATGAAGATAAGCTTATATTGCTTAGCCCATAAAAATTACTAAACGAAGCAAAATATATGGTATCAAACACCAAATCAAACATATTATTAGACTCCTCTTACTTTAATAATATACATATAAAAATATATAAATATTGTTACTTAAAAATAATATTAATTGCTTAATTATAATTTAAATTAATTAATGGTGGCTTAATGAAAAATAAAAACATTTTAATTACTGGTGGAGCAGGATTTATCGGTTCTCACATTGCTAACGAGCTAATGGAGAGCAACAACATTACCATTATTGATAATCTCTCCACAGGCAACATTAAAAATTTAAAAAGCAAAGACCATGATAATTTAAATTTTATTGAAGGAGACATTTGCAATTTTAATTTGGATGATTTGACTTGCGATATCGATTACATTTTCCACCTTGCGGCAATGGCAAGTGTTCCATTGAGTATCGAAAGACCTGAGGAATGCAATGAAATCAATCTTAATGCAACAGTTAAACTTCTAAAATCAGCTGCAGACAATGACGTTGAAAAAATAGTGTTTTCATCATCATCCGCCGTTTATGGGGAAAACAAAAATATGCCTTTAAAAGAAACAGAGCCACCAATGCCAAAATCCCCATATGCCTCATCAAAGGCGAGCTGCGAGCTATACCTAAAATCATTTTATGAAAGCTATGGCTTAAAATATACTGCTCTAAGATACTTCAACGTATTTGGACCAAAACAGGACAAGAATTCCCAATATTCATCAGTGATTCCCAATTTCATCAGCGCTCTTCTTGAAGGCAAACAGGCTGAAATCTATGGAGACGGTGAGCAAACCAGGGACTTTGTCTATGTTGGAGACATAGTGAAAGCAAATATTGCCGCCAGTGAGGCGGACTACAACGGCATCATCAATGTTGCATCCGGCAAAAAGCTAAGCGTCAACAGATTATATGAAATTGTTAAAGATACATTAGGCAGCGATTTGGAACCTAAATATTTGCCTGAAAGGCCAAGAGACATCAAACACTCCCTAGCCGACATCAGCAACATGGAAAAGATTAATCTAAAAATCGATTCTGATAATTTCGAATCACAGCTTATAGAAACCATTAACTGGTTTAAAACTATTTTATAGGGTGTTAAAATATGGATAAAAGCATTACAGATTTCAATGTTCGTTTAAGAACTATTAGAATTAGGGACTTGATAGTAGGAATAATTATTACTGGAATCCTAACCGGACTATTGACCATTATCTTTCCAATAATCTCTGAGTCAGATGAACTGTTTTTTATAGTTCTCTTTTTGATTGGAGCATTGATGTTTGTTTGGGCACTCAGAGGAACAAGAGGACTTGATCAGAATATCGAAAACATATTCGAAGAGAATAATCGCAAAGAACTGCTTTACGTTTTTGCAATAAATCTGCTGTTCGCATTCCTATTTACATTTTTGATTTCCTCAATAGACATCATAACAAGTCTGACTGACCCCACATGGATTTCCACAGGCGTTGATACTGTTGACGTCGATTCAAGCGTTGTTATTCTTGATGCCATCGGCGCAATAATCTTCGCTCCGATTGTTGAAGAACTGGTTTTCAGAGGAGTGCTGTTCAACCGACTTAAAATCAGGACAGGAATCATTCCTGCAATGATAATATCATCAGTCATTTTTGGCCTTGGCCATGAATTCGGTGGAATAACCAGTGCAATCCTATTCGGAATCTGTATGTGCATATTATACACAAAAACAGACAATATCCTGATTCCAATGAGCGTGCACTTCCTAAATAATTTAACTGCAACACTTCTTAATGTCAGCGGCTTCAATGTGGTGATGACCGAATTGCCTTGGATTGTGCCATGCGCAATACTTTCAATAATTGGAACTGTTTATCTGATAAAATACATCATTAAAGAAAGTAAACAGCTTAAAAAACAGTACAACTGAATCTAATCAGTTCAATAAAAAAAAATAGTTAGTGGAATCCGCATCCACTGCAGGTTTCACATTTTTCTTCTTCTAAGGGATCATACTGTTTGTCTTCCTGTAAAGTGGCTGACAGGAAATACTGATCCATTTCATCCTTATTTTTTAAGACTGGAGAAATTCCTTTAAAATCACATTTTATATCACCAGTTCCACCAATATCCACAAGAATCGGTTCGCCTAATTTGAATCTTCTAAAATAAGCTTCAACTTCATCTTTTAAAGCTCCCGGAACTCTGAAATTAAAAGATAAAATATTATTCTCCTTCATTTTTAAACCAACATATTTCTGGTCAATTTCCAGGTTTAAGCCTAACTGCTTTTTGAAAATTATGTCAGTTCCTATCTCATTAGATGTCATTTGATTTTCTCCTTTAAATAATTAAATTAAAATTAAATGTTTGAAGTATTTAAAACTTTCCCATATTTTCAGCTGAAAATTAAAAATAAAATTTTTTGTTTAGAAAATTTATAATGAATTATCATGATTTTTAAAAAGGTTTATATAAAGTTAAATCCAAAACATATAATATTATAATATATCATTATAATAGAAAAAAAATCAATAAAAAAATAGGTGTTTATGAATGAATGAATACAACAAAGATATTGGAAATAGAATTAGAGAATTGAGAGAACTATCAGACATTACTATTAAAGAAATCGCACAAGAATTGAACATTACAGAAGAAACCTACATCCAATATGAAAACGCTGAAATTGACATTCCGGCAAGTTTCTTATATGAACTTGCACACATCTTTAAAGTTGATTTAGGATTATTATTAACCGGTGAAGAAAGCAGGATGAACATATTCGATTTAACCCGTGCAAACAAGGGAGTTTCAGTTGACAGAAGCAAAGAATATACCCACGAAAACCTATGTTCTAAATTCATTCACAAAAAAGCAGAAACCTTCCTTGTGGTTGTTGACCCTAAAAAGAACCCTACACCTTCACTAAACTCACACCCTGGACAGGAATTCAATTATGTCCTTGAAGGTTCCTTGAAAATTTATATACACAATAACGAAATCATACTGAACGAAGGAGACTGCATCTTCTTTGATTCAACACACAGACACGCAATGGTAGCACTTAACGATAAACCGGCTAAATTCTTAGCAGTAATCATATAATATTTATAGGAGTAATTTTAATGACATCAGTAATAGGAGATTTTGTAGAAAGAGTGGATTTTGACTCTTACGAAGACTTTTTTGAAAACTTTAAGCTTACATACAATGAGGATTACAACTTCGGATTTGATGTTGTAGACAAGTATGCAGAAATCGATCCGGATAAAATCGCATTAATCTGGACCAATGACCATGATGAGAATCATACCTTCACATTCAAGGAAATGAAGGAATATTCAAACAAGGCAGCAAACCTGTTCAAAAGTTTAGGAATCAATAAAGGCGACTGCGTAATGCTTACACTTAAAAACAGATATGAATTCTGGTTCTGTATGGTTGCATTGCATAAGATTGGAGCAATACCAATTCCTGGAACCCACATGTTAAAGCTTCATGACATTGATTTCAGAATAAAGGAAGCAAATGTTAAAATGGTGGTATCAGTTGAAGAGGATACATTATTGCCTGATTACGAAGCCGCAGAAGAATCATTAGGAATCAATTTGAAAAAGTTGGCAATTGAAACCGATAGGGACGGTTGGATAAACTTTAATGAAGCAATCGAAAAGGAAAGTGCAGTATTCGAAAGGCCAACCGGTGAAGACAAGACCTATGCTGAAGAGGTATTCCTAATCTACTTTACTTCAGGAACCAGCGGACTTCCAAAAATGGTGTCCCATAAGCATACCTATTCATTAGGCCACATTCCAACTGCAAAATATTGGCATAATGTTGTGGAAGACGGAATTCACCACACTGCTGCAGATACCGGATGGGGAAAGGCAGTTTGGGGAAACCTCTATGGACAATGGATTGCAGGAACCGGAATATTCATTTATGACTATGACAGATTCAATGGAATCAAACTGCTTGAAAAGATTATTGAAAATAAGGTGGACACATTCTGTGCACCTCCAACAATCTACAGGTTCATCATTAAAGAGAATATCGAAGGATATGACCTTTCAAACTTGAAATACGTTACAACCGCAGGAGAGCCTTTGCCTCCGGAAGTATCCGAAAGATTTTATGACTTGTCAGGCTTGAGAATCAAGGAAGGATTCGGACAGACCGAAACAACCCTTTCAATCGGAACATTCATATGGCTTGATGCAAAAGTCGCATCCATAGGTAAGCCTTCCCCATTATTCAATTTGGAATTACTGGATGAAGACCATAATAGGGTAGAAATCGGTGAAGAGGGAGAGCTTTGTTTCAAAATGAATGACGGGCCAAATCCAGGATTGTTTAAAGACTATGTGAATGATGAAGAAAAATACAAAAAGCAAATCCATGACGGATACTACCACTGTGGAGACACCGCATGGGTGGACGAAGACGGATACGTGCACTTTGTCGGAAGAAACGATGACATTATCAAGTCTTCAGGTTACCGTATCGGACCGTACGAAGTGGAAAGCGCTGTTCTTTCCCATGAAGCAGTGGCACACTGCGCAATTACCGCTTATCCTGATGAAGTGAGAGGTCAAATCGTAAAGGCAAGCATTGTTTTGCAGCCTGACTTCGAGCCATCAGATTCATTGACTAAAGACATACAAAATCATGTTAAAAGAGTTACAGCTCCTTATAAATACCCAAGAATGGTTGAATACGTGGATGAACTTCCAGAAACCATCAGCGGTAAAATAAGAAGGGTTGAAATAAGAGAAAATGACAATAAATAGATGATATAAATGACAGAAGAGATATCTTATCCAGTTATAAATAAGGAAATATGCAAAGGCTGTATGAGATGTATAGTCGGATGTCCTCAAAATGCAATATTACTTTCACAAGACATGAATGACGCAGGATATCAATTTGCCTATTACAGCGGCAATGGATGTACCGGATGTAAGGACTGCTACTTTACATGTCCGGAACCACTGGCGCTGGAAGTACATCAGTATAAAAAGATTGTAAACGATTCAGTAGCAAAAATGATTAAGGCCAAAGCAGGAGGAAACTAAATGAGCAATCAGATGGTTAAAGGAAATACTGCAGTCGTCATCGGCGCAATGTATGCCGGTTGTGACTGTTTCTTCGGATATCCAATTACCCCTGCAAGTGAAATCTTGCACGAGGCTTCAAAATACTTCCCTATGGTTGGAAGAAACTTCGTACAGGCTGAAAGTGAAGAGGCATCAATCAATATGGTTTACGGTGCATCAGGAACCGGCCACAGAGTAATGACCTCATCATCAGGACCTGGAATCAGCCTTATGCAGGAAGGATTCACTTTCCTTGCCGGCGCTGAATTGCCTGCAGTGATTGTGGACATCATGAGGGCAGGACCTGGACTTGGAAACATCGGCCCTGAACAGGGAGACTACAACCAGGTCGTAAAAGGTGGAGGACATGGAAACTACAAAAACATCGTTCTTGCTCCAAACAGCGTTCAGGAAATGTGTGATTTGACCATGAAAGCCTTTGAACTTGCCGATAAATGGAGAAATCCAGTAGTTGTTTTAGCAGACGGTACCCTAGGCCAGATGGCAGAACCTCTGGTGTTCCCTGAAAAAGCCGTTGAACCTAAAAACGACAAGCCATGGGCAGTGAAAGGTAATGCAGAAACCATGGAAAACCTAATCACTTCAATTTATAATGACTTTAACGAATTGGAAGACTTCAACTACAAGCTTCAGGAAAAATATGCAAAAATCGAAGCTGAAGAAGTAATCTATGATGAATATCAGGTTGAAGATGCAGATATCGTCTTGGTATCATTCGGTATCAGCTCAAGAATCGCAAGATCAGCCGTTGACAAAAGCCGTGAGAAAGGCGTGAAAGTGGGACTTTTAAGACCTATCACATTATCACCTTTCCCTGTTGACAGAGTGAAGGAATTGGCCGACAAGGGAGTCAGCTTCATTTCAGTTGAAATGAGCAATGGCCAACTCTTAGCTGACGTGCAGTTTGCAGCACTCAGAAAAGATGACACC
Source organism: uncultured Methanobrevibacter sp. (assembly GCF_900316895.1). Taxonomy (GTDB): domain Archaea; phylum Methanobacteriota; class Methanobacteria; order Methanobacteriales; family Methanobacteriaceae; genus Methanocatella. Next base: position 25,682 of record NZ_ONER01000005.1, read on the forward strand.
CATCTGGTAAACAGAATGGGAGGAAACCTGATTGAACTTAAACAGATCCTTGCTAAGATTTATGAAATAGCAGGCATTGACGATGAAGACATAGACCTATCCGAAAGAAGTGAGGAAAAGGCCAGTCCAAATATAATAGATTAAGGATGTGGAAAAATGAGTGATAATGAAAACAAAGATTATGAATTACAGATACGTAGAAATCCACAATCCCTTTTAGAAGAATATCCTAGAAAAGGAACAAATATTCAATCTACTCACTACTGTGCCGGTTGTGGACACGGAATCCTACACAAATTGATTGCAGAATGTATGGACGAGCTCGGAATTCAGGAAAGATGTGTCATGATATCTCCTGTGGGATGTTCAGTATATGCTTATTTCTACTTCAACTGCGGAAACTTCCAGACAGCTCACGGAAGAGCACCTGCTGTTGCTACAGGAATTTCCAGAGCTGAAGACAATGCAATTGTCATGAGCTACCAGGGAGACGGAGACCTTGCTTCAATCGGTTTGAATGAAACCCTGCAGGCTGCAAACCGTGGAGAAAAGATGGCAGTATTTTTCGTAAACAACACCGTTTACGGAATGACCGGTGGACAGATGGCACCAACTACCCTTATTGGCGAGAAGACAGTGACATGCCAGACCGGAAGAGATCCTGACTATGCAGGACACCCTACACATATGTGCGAACTAATCAATACTCTAAAGGCACCTGTATACATCGAAAGGGTATCCCTTGCAAATCCATTGAAAATCAGACTTGCAAAATATGCAATCAAACAGGCACTGACCGTTCAGAAGGAAGGAAAAGGATATTCATTCGTTGAAGTATTGTCACCTTGCCCTACCAACCTGAAACAGGACGTTGCAAGTGCACAGAAATTCATTGAAGAGCAAATGGAAAAAGAGTTCCCTGTCAAAAACTTCAGGAACAACTTATACACCAAGGAACCTGTCCAAAGGCCTGCCAGTGACTTTTCAACCGAATCACTGGATAAGATATTTAACGTTAACAGAGGCGAAGGAACAGGATATGTCGATGAGGAAATGGAACCTGTAAGCATCAAGGTTTCCGGATTCGGCGGTCAGGGTGTTTTAAGTGCAGGATTGACAATCGCTCAGGCTGCATGTGCTGAAGGAAAACATGTTTCATGGTATCCAAGCTACGGACCGGAACAGAGAGGAGGAAAATCAAACTGTTCTGTTGTAATTTCCAATGAAACAATCGGAACACCTGTCGTTGATGACATTGACATCCTCATTGCCTTAAACAAGCCTTCACTGGAACAGTTCTCACAGGACGTTAAAGAAGGCGGAGTAATACTTTATGACGCTAAAATAGGAGAGTATGAAACAGACCGTGACGTTAAGGTCATTGCAATGCCATGTGTGGATATTGCAGAGGAACACGGCAATGCAAGAACTGCAAACACTGCACTTTTAGGAGCATTGACCGAATTGGGCGATGTTTTAAAACGCGAATCCTATGAAAATGCAATCAGAGAAATGTTTGCATCCAAACCTAAGGTCATTGATGTGAACATTGAAGTTCTAGAAGCTGGAGCTGAATGGATTAAAAACAATTCATAGTGTGATTTGATGACATATAAAGAAAATGCTGAAAAATATATTGAAAATTACGGTTTGAGTATAGGAGACACCATCAAAGTCAATAAGGAAGACATATCCTATACCGGTATCCTACTTGACAGGCCTGAAGACGCGGATGACGGTTATCTCGTCATAAAGCTGTCAAGCGGTTATAACATTGGAGTGGCTATCAAGGATACCACTGCAGAACTCATTGAAAAGGGCGACAAGCCTAAAATAGGTTATGATGAAACTGAAATTCCACATGATGATTCAAAACAGAACATTTCAATTGTATCAACCGGTGGTACAGTGTCTTCAGTTATCGATTATCGTACAGGTGCAGTGCACCCTAAATTTACCGCATCAGACCTTGTTAAGGCCAACCCTGAACTGTTGGATTATGCCAATTACAATGTAAAGGCATTATATAACATTTTAAGTGAAGACATGAAGCCTGAATACTGGGTGAAAGCCGCTGAAGAAATAGCCAATGACATTTCCGACGGTGCTGACGGCGTTGTGATAGCTCATGGTACCGATACAATGCACTATACCTCAGCCGCATTGAGCTTCATGGTCAAAACTCCCGTTCCAATCATCATTACAGGTGCTCAGAGAAGTTCAGACAGGCCTTCAAGTGATGCAAACATCAATTTAATAGATTCCGTGGTTGCGGCAAAGTCCGACATTGCTGAAGTCTGCGTCTGCATGCACGGAAGCCTTAACGACAAATACAACTACCTTCACAAGGGTACAAAGGTAAGGAAAATGCATACCTCAAGAAGGGACACATTCAGAAGCATCAACGCTCAGCCAATAGCTACAATCGAAAACAGGAAAGTTACTATTAATCCTGATTACAATTATACAAAACGTGGCGAAAATGAGCTTGAACTGAATACTGGCATTGAGGAAAAAGTCGGATTCATCAAAAGCTTCCCTGGCATTTCCGAAGAGTTTATCGAATATCACATTGACAAAGGATACAAAGGTCTTGTCATTGAGGGAACAGGTCTCGGACATGTGCCGAATGACCTGATTGATTCATTCAGAAGGGCACAGGACGAAAGGATTCCTGTGGTAATGACCTCACAATGCCTTTACGGAAGGGTAAACATGAACGTCTACTCAACCGGACGTAACATTCTGGATGCCGGCGTAATATCCGGCCGTGACATGACCCCTGAAACAACCTATGTGAAATTATGCTGGGCATTAGGCCAAAGTGACGATTACGAAAAGGTAAAAGAGATTATGCAAACCAACATTGCAGGTGAATTTAAAGAAAAATCCACAATCAAGGATTTCTTGAACTAAGGTGATAGCATGGAATACGATTATGAAAAATTAGGATTGAAAATGGGACTTGAAATTCACCAACAATTGAACAGTCAGCACAAGCTGTTCTGTCCATGTAAAACAGAGCTTGTTGACGATGATTTTGATGAACTTATCCAAAGGAAACTGAGGCCAACCCAATCAGAGCTTGGTGAAATCGACCGTGCTGCACTGCAGGAATCACTCAGGGGATTGAACTTCAAATATGAAAACTTTGCAAAGCACACCTGCCTTGTGGAAAACGATGACGAACCTCCTCACAGCCTGAACGAAGAGGCTTTGGACATCTGTATCACAATCGCATGCCTTATGAACATGCACATTGTTGACGAATTCCACACAATGAGAAAACAGGTTATTGACGGAAGTAACACAGGTGGTTTCCAGAGAACAGGAATGGTTGCAACCGACGGTTACCTTGAAACACCTTACGGAAAAGTGGTCATTGAAAGCTTAGGTCTTGAAGAGGACGCAGCAAGAAGGGTTGAAACCAAGGACGGATTTACCGAATTCAGGCTAGACCGTTTGGGAATACCTCTTGCAGAAATCACAACAGACCCTTCAATGCACCATCCTGATCAGGTAAGGGAAGTTGCATACATGCTCGGCCAGATATTGAGAAGTACAAACGTTAAAAGAGGACTCGGTACAATCAGACAGGATTTGAACATTTCCATTGCAGAAGGGGCACGTGTGGAAATCAAGGGTGTACAGGATTTAGATTTAATGGCTGAAATCGTAAACCGTGAAGTTCAAAGGCAACTGGCACTTATTGATATCAGAAATGAGCTCCAGACAAGAAACGCTGAAGTCTTAGAAGAGATTCATGACCTGGATGAGCTTCTTGAAGACACAGAATCCAAGATTTTGAAATCAGCTGAAACCATAAAGGCAGTTGTATTGAAAGGATATGACGGATTGATCGGTCGTGAAGTGCAGCCAGGAAGAAGATTCGGAACTGAAATTGCAAGCTATGCCAAAAAACGTGGCGTTGCAGGAATTTTCCACTCTGACGAATTGCCTGCTTACGGAATCAAACAGGATGAAGTTGACAAGATTGCTGAATTTTTAAACATCGGCGAAGAGGACGCATTCATCATTGTAGCACATGACGAGGACATCGCAATATCCGCTTTAGAGGAAGTTAAAAGAAGAGCTCAATTAGGTTTAGACGGTGTCGTTGAAGAGACAAGAAAAGCGCTTGATGACGGCAACACCGAATACATGAGGCCTCTTCCGACCGCAAACAGGATGTATCTTGAAACCGACATTCCGTTATTCAAGATTACTGAAGACAGAATCGAGCCTATTGCAAACAACCTGCCTGAACTGCCGGACGTCAAACAGGCCAGAATCATTGAAGAGTACAAGCTAAGTGAAGACCTGGCAACACAGCTTGTCAAAAGGCAAGAGGCAGACATGTTTGAGGCAATTTTGGCTGATGTTGATGTTGATGCAACACCTGTCGCTTCACTTCTTGCATATGACCTCAGGGAAATCAAAAGGGAAGGGCATGATGTTAATGTCTTAACTTTAGATCATTTCAAAGGAATATTCACATTATTGGCTGACGGCAAAATTGCAAAGGACAGCGTGAGAAAACTTGCAGTCGAAACCATCAAAGCACCTGACACAGAAATTTCAGAAATCGCCGAGAAAAGCAATCTGGTCATGATGAGCGAAGATGATGTGCATAAAATCATTTCAGATATTGTAGCTCAAAATGAAGGAATGGTTAAGGAACGCCAGATGGGTGCCATGGGTCCATTGATGGGAATGTGCATGAAACAGCTCAAAGGAAAAGCGGACGGTGGACTCGTAAACAAAATCGTTCGTGAAGAAATTCAAAAACTAATTTAGGGAAACTCTAATGAGTTTCCAATAACTCTTTTTTTAATTCTAATCAAACAGTGACCCCTCATCCAAGGTCCTTATATTTAAAATCACTTTTCGAGTTACAGGATAGAATATCAGTTCATACAATACCTTGAACACTATCTGACAGCAGATCATGGTCACAATCAATTCATTAGGCAGAACTCCATAGAATGAAATTGAAATGAAAATAACAGAATCAACGGTTTCCCCTATTACCGTACTCAATATAACACGTACAAAAAGCAGATCAGAGTATTTTTCCTTTGATTTGACAAGTATCTGGGAGTTTAAGAGATTGCCCAGCATATAGGAAACAAGCCCTGCAACAAAGAGTCGGGGAGTTGTTGAGAGAAGAGCTGCAAATGCAGGAGCATTGGGACTGCTTGAAGGAAACAACATGGCAACCTGATATAGGCCAACCGCCACAACATTGATGATGAAACCCAAATAGATAACATCCCTTGTCAGTTTGTAACCGTATATTTCAGACAGGATATCATTGACGATAAACAGTATCGGAAATGTCAATATCGAACAGGGCAAAGCTATGAAACTTATTTCCAGTGTCCGGGTAGCCAATATGTTGGATGCAATCATGCAGGCAAAAAATATTCCTGTAAGATATGCATATGCCTTAGTCTTGTTCATGTTTCCAAACATTTAATCACCTGTTGTTAATCATAATCTTTCATTCGGCATTAATCAATCTTTTGATTGGAACAGACAATGAAAAGGCTATGAACAATGCGCCATTTTTTCTTTTTATATTTTGTAATATAATTTAGGCATACCTAAAAAAATGCAAAGCTTTATATACTATGGTGACAAAGTAAGTAATAGAGATGAAATTTAGGTAAACCTAAAACACTCTACATTATTAGTCACAAATACTAATACTCTCCAAACTTAGAATTGTGTTGAATTAGATTTTTCACAATTTTCAAAATTTGATACAAGTCGTTCGGAAAATTAAAAAAAAATCTGCCAATATATAATTTTCCTCAAAAAAAACACATGGTGTTTAAACTAGTCACTTAAACACCAATACTCTCTCTTTTAGATCATTGCCAAAATCATAAATACTGCATATAATTACACAACAGATATTTTCCGACTCATATAATGGTTATTCTACTTTTTCCGGAAATTTTATATCTATAATCTGCAGTCATTATATTAACATTATAGCTTCCAGCTTTTAAGGTTTTAGTATTTAGTTTAGCAACACCCCTATTATCTGTTTTAACGGTGAAGACCTGTGAACCGCTTCCGGAAGTCAATTTAATTTTAATTTTTATTCTCTTAACGACTTTTTTAGTATTTTTGTTTTTAACTTTTACTTTAAAGTATTTGTCAGTATTGAAATTACTTTTTATACCCGGAGCTTTTACAGTTGTTGGAGTCTTAAAAAGCCTGTCAATGTTTCCGAATTTATGAATGCCCATATATTTCATTCTTGGAACCTTTGGAAGTTTATGTCCACCGACAGTCTTGCCTTTAAATTTAACGGTGTCGACCAATCCGCCTGAGGATACACCAACAAATCTACCGTTATCGTTTGCAGCATAACATTTAACTGAAGATGTTGTCCTATACTTCTTATCTGAAGCAGCTTTCCAATGAAGAACTACAATCTGCCTTCTGTTTACACCATATTTGTCGGTAGCACCTACTTTGATTGCGGCTTTAGCCGGATTCTTACTGTATTTTCCATAAGTGCTGTGACGATAATACTGTTTAAAATTAGGTGTGCAAAGGAATTGGCCAGGTTTCAATTTGCCTGTGATGATTTTATTTTTCCATGCAACAGCATATTTGCCGTTTGGAGCCTTAATTGCAAAATGTCCGAAATTTATGCTTCTCTTATACCTGTAGATCTTTTTTATGGAGGACATTTTAATTTTATTTGACTTAACCATATCCACAGCCAACCTTTGCATTCTTTTGATGAAACCATCGGAGTCGAGTCCGCCATTGCCTACCATCCACCCGTTAGAAAAGACGATCAAGTGAACAAAACCATTGGAATTGGAATGTTTCACGGCACGCAATCCCCTTATTTTACAGTGTTTTACGGTGATAGTGGATGCTCCGGTATTGTCCCTTCTAAAGCCTCCGACTGCCTCGGTATCGCTCACCTGCAAATAAAAAGAACAGCAGTCTTCGCCCGCAGGGGTTTTTGCTTTTGCGGTTACCTTTGCTTTAGAATCTTTAAAGACAACATAATTTTTAGAATCTTTGATTTGAACGGGCATTTTATAATTCCCTATCTTCAAATCATTGCCTAAAGGACATATTCTATTTTCATCATTGACATCTTCATGGCTGTTTGGTTTTAAATTCAAATCCAATGTGATTTTTCCCAAATCATCAGAGGTTTCATTATACTGTTTTCCATCTATAAATAAATTAATTTGTTTATTTTTAACTGGAGTTCCATTAGCATCTTTTATATAGCTTTCAAGAACATTATTCTCATTACAATACCACTCTATTCCATTTACCTCAATTTGAGAATCATTACATGCATTTTCCCCATAATCAATGCTCAATTCATTATCCTCATTTTCAAAGGAAGCCATGTCCTGCGAAATAATTTGCGTATCGTTATCCTGAGCTGAAACGGCACACAAAGTAATCAATAAAATTAAAAATATAAGAACAATATTAAAAGTCTTTTTGAAATCCAACTTCATAATTACCACCAACCCTAAGACTATATAAAATATCTATGTTTAAACTACTTAAAAAAACTGATGTCTTCAAAATCATAAACAAAAAATAGCGAAAATATGAATGGTTCTTAGAATATGGAATCAGCGGAAAATAGCTAAAAAATAAAAAAAAGTGAAGTAACCGCCGAAGCGAGCTACTTTTTAACTTTAGCAGTCTTTTTGACAGTGTCTTTGAGGTATGATGCCTGATAAGTTACCTTTTTGCCAACTTTGAGCTTTTTCAAGACTGATTTTTTAATGCTGACCTTTGCAACACCCTTAGAGTTGGTTTTTGCCTTGTAGGTTTTTCCCTTGAACTTGAAGACAATCACCTTATTCTTGAGATATTTACCGTTGACCTTTGCCAAACTTGCGGTCAATACCAATTTTTTGCCGGATTTTTTGACGGATGCTGATTTAAGGCTCACCAGATGCTTTACGACAACCTTATTCTTGGCGCTTGCCCCATTATATCTGATTTCAATGGAATGTGAGCCAACCTTAAAGTTACTGTCAATCCTAACTGTAAGAAATCCGTTTTTATCTGTCTTGAGGTTTTGCATCTTGTTGTCAATGAGAACGGCTACGTTTTTCCCTTCACTTTCAGGATTTCCGTCATCACCGATGATTCTTGCCTTATATTCGGCATTGCTCGCATAGTATACTGTCAGGTCATTATTGTTTTCAATGCGGTTTACAATCTTCAATGTCCTTGTCGCATTTCCGGCAATCTCTGAAGAAACAAACACGGAATATGTGCCTTCATTCAACTTCGCCCTAAAACTGGCAATTCCCCCTTCATCAGTCATTGCATAATACTGATTTGACAGAACAGTAAATGAAATCAATTTATTTGCAATGCCATTTCCATCCTCATCAACGAGTTTAACCTGATAGTCATAGTCACTATTCCAGGAGCGAAGCATGTCATGTGCATCAAGTGATGCTGATTTGACATGAATGTTGATTTTTGTCTTGTTGGACATATAGTTGTCATCACCGCTGTAGGTTATTTTGGCAGAATGGTTGCCTGATTCGAGTTTTGGAATAATGATTACACAACTTCCGTTTAAAAATGAAGCGGTGTAGACATTATCTGCCAATTTAACTGTTACTGTTCCTGTTGCATTTTGCGGAAGGACAATTGAAATTTCAGCATTTTCATCAACGGTAAGACTGATATCTGCGACGTCCAATGAAACATTTTGCTTATTTTGAGATTCATGGCTTTCATTTTCAAGAATTTCCATCAGGATTCCTTCCCTTACGCCATTTTTGCAGAAATGAAGATATGTCACGTTGAAATATTCGGCGATTGTTTTCGTAATGATTAA
>NZ_ONER01000028.1 GCF_900316895.1 uncultured Methanobrevibacter sp.
CCATCTAAAAAAGCCAGGAATTCATTCGGATATGATTTTTTTGAGTAATAAATTACTGATTCAAGAACTTCACGGTCAACTCTGACTTCTCGAAATTCCTCATCTTTGTTTCCAAGTATCTTTGAAATGAAACTCATTCAATCACCCCTATGCTTTTAAAGAAATCCTCATTGAATATGGGAAGCTCCCAATCAGTGAAGACATAACTTCTGTATGATGTTTGATTTTTATTCTCTTTTTTGTTAAAACCGACTACTTTTTTATTCTTCCTATATATTCCTATTCCACGTTTTTTGTAAGTTTCAATGTCATTCAAGTTAATGCCATTTTGGAACAATAATTCATGTATTTCATTTAACTTCATACCATTTATTTTATCGTTGGCTTCATTATTTGAATACTTTGTTTTGAGGTATGAAATCCCATGTGAGTTGACGCAATTCGTCCAGGACTCATCCTGCCTCCATCTGAAATAATCCAGTATGTCATCATCATTAATCGGAATTATTCTTGAATCGAAGGCCGGAGGCTTTTTGAAAACAGCACCATAATTCATTACAAAAGAACTGGATGCAAAACCAGCCATTACAGAATCTATTTTTTCGACTCTACCCTCAAAAGGAAGATTATCTAAAAGCAAGCTTATTTCATCTGAAAAAGTATAAACAAAACTTGGAGAAAATTCCTTGAACAAATCTTCACAGACTTTCGCCATGACCTGATAAAAGTTTTCGTCATATGGCTTGATTAAGTCCAGATCCTTAGCCAATTTATGAAATGCCCTGCCATCTAGACGGACAATGACTTTTGAGTTTTTCGGAACTTTTAGAGATGAATAAACTTCATAGTCCTTCATTACATACCCACGCTAATGGTTTCGTTGAAACTTTTAAGTAGCCTGATAGCTGAAAGCGCCGCCAACATGCTTGTTTTTGGATTGGCAGCACAAGGATAATTCATGGTTCTTGTCTTAAACTCGCCGAAATCTCCCCTTGCTGTGATTTCGTGGACATTCCTATCCACATTAGGGTCAACAATTATCTTGACGTCAATATCCATGTTGCATGCCATACTGATGGTCGCTGCAACATTGATGTTCAATGGAAATTCCTTAACGGCATCGGAAGCTTTGCCTTCAAATAAGACCTCTTCAGTGTCAATGTCCTTTCCAAGAGATTTTGGTGATTTTCTTGTAACGAGACTGACTTCCTTAAGGCCGAATTTGGCAACTGCCTTGATTCCATCCAAACCGACAACAGCTCCTGACGGCAAGTGGATTTTGGCGTTATTGTCCTTGGCTATTTTTAACACCTTAGAATAGAAATCCTTATCCATAAATGCACCAATGCTCATGATTATCATGTCAATGCCGTTTTCCAAGACAGTCGGTGCAAAATACTTTACTGAATCCGGTGAAGCGCATTCCAATATTAAATCAACATCATCCAACATGTCTTCAAAACTAAGTACTGCCACCCCACCTGCAAGGCTTGCAATATTTTCTGCCCTTTCAATGTCCTTATCGAAAAAGTATGCAATCTCAATATCATTTTCTTCAGAAATTATGCTGGTTGTTATAATATTAGCAATAGCTCCACAGCCTATAATACCTACTTTCATAGTATCACGCTTGAAAAAAAGTTAAAAAAAGAATTATAGAAAGATTGCTTATAATCTTTCAGTTTCAAATTGGCTTTGAGTTTCGCCTTGTGGTTGAGGGTTTTCAGGTTTTGGAACAGTAGCTTCAGGGATTTGTGGTTCAGGAGCCACTTTTTTAATGTCTCTAGGATTAATTAGCATAATGTCCCCAATAGCTTGAACTTTATCAAAGTCAACTGTCAATAAATCATTCTGGAAAGATCTCATGTTGTTGTCTTCAGGCACTTCGCCACGAATGGTTCCTAAAAAGGAATTCACGAATCCAGCAGGTTTTGGTTGTTGTTCAATTGCTCTGACTTGTAATTTTGAAATAGTTCCTAACCTAATATTAAGAACAACATCTTCTACACGACCAACATAGTGTCCTGTGTTGGTATAAATATCTAAACTACGTAATTTTGAAACTTCTACCATGTTTTACACCCAAGTATAATATTATTAATATAAATAAATATGTATATTTTTATTTAATTGTTAATATAAATACTTTTTGTTTTTTAAAGTTTGAAAATTCGTTTTTGCAAAAAATTTATTAAATTTTAAAATTAAAATATAAATTAGACTTAAAAGAGGACTTTAAATGTGGGATACAACAAAAGATTATAGAATTTTAGTGGCAAGCAAAGCAAGAGAAAATTATCTGAATCTTATTCCAACAGCTTCATTTCGCGGAAGTTGGAATAAAAAACAAGCAATTGAACTAGGAAAACAGATGAACAGTGATTTTCAATCATTAACTTATTCTTACCTTGAAGGAGATGAACTTGTGAATTCTCCAGATGTTGCTGCCTTAACTGAAAAGGCTTTAAGCATTATTGAATGTTTGGGCGGAGATGACTGGAATAAAAAATTCCTAAGCAATGCTCCAAAAGAGGATAGGCAAAAAACCCAGGAAAACATTGCAAAGGTCAGGTTTTTCCTTGATTCAATCATCGGTTTAAAAGATCGTTTGGCATTAGGTCCGATAAACGACCCGATAATGGGCGTTGACATTAAAGTCGGAGAGGTAATGAGCGTAACACAACATCCTAAAAATGAAAACTTAATGCTCTGTAATGTAAACCTTGGAAAACGTGCGATTACAGTTGTAACCAATGATATGAACGTTAAAGATGATAATAAAGTGGGAGTGTCATTATTGCCTCCACAATCATTCAGCGATATCGTCAGCGAAGGAATGTTTTTAGGGATGAACGGAAATATCCTGAAGGATGTTGAGGGGGATCTTGGCGCAATGCCGAAAGGCATACCTATGGAATCACTCAATGAGACCCGTAACCTTGTTGAAAATTATTTAAAATAGCTAAATATAGCTATTTTACCTTAAATTTAATCCTATTAATTTTGTTTTTGTCATTTCATCAACAGCGTATTTTATTCCTTCCTTTCCAACACCACTGTTTTTAAATCCGCCGAATGGCATGTTGTCAGTTCTGAATGTTGACTGCTTGTTGACAAATACCGTTCCGGCCTCTATTTCATTGGCACATCTCATTGCAGATGAGTAATTTTGGGTAAATACTCCTGCCTGCAGGCCATATTCAGTTGCATTTGCAGCTTCAATCGCTTCATCAAGATTTTTAACACGAATTATTGGAGCTACAGGTCCGAATGTTTCCCGGACAACAAGATCCATATCCAATGTGACATTATCAATCACTGTTGCGCAATAAAATGCTCCGTCACGTTTGCCGCCGGTCAATATTTCGGCGCCCTCGGCAACTGCATTGTTGACTGTCTCTTCAACCTGTATTGCGGCTTTTTCAGAAATCAGAGTTCCCAAAGTTGTTGTGCTTTCAAGAGGATTTCCCATCTGCAATTTTTCAGTTGCTCCAACAAGCTTCTCGCAGAATTCATCGGCAACGCTATCCTCAACGATTACACGTTTAACCCCCATGCAGACCTGTCCCGCATTAAGGAACGCTCCATTAATAATTCCTTTAACGGCCTTATCCAAATCGGCATCCTTTAGAATGATTACAGGATCGTTTCCTCCAAGTTCGAGAGTCACCTTTTTCATTCCTGCCTTCTGTGAAATCATCATTCCGGTTGTCACGCTTCCGGTAAATGATATCTTGTCGACTTCAGGAGAACACACCAGATAATCTCCTATTTCAGAGCCGTAGCCTGTAACAACATTAACGACACCATCAGGAAACTCCTCATCGAGCAGTTCACAGAATTTCATGACAGCCAAAGGAGCTTCTGTTGGCGGTTTGACAATTACTGTGTTTTTGCATGCTATGGCAGGTGCAATCTTATGGATTGTCAGATTAAGCGGATAGTTGAATGGTGTTATTGCCGCAACAACCCCTAAAGGCAATCTTTGGGTGAACGCAAAAAATCCCTTGCCGTTAAGGCCTGCATCCAGAGGCACGCTTTCCCCATAGATTCTTTTTGCCTCTTCAGCGGACAGTCTCAATGTCTCAATTGACCTGTCAACCTCAACCAGAGCCTCGCCGATAGGCTTTCCAACTTCCAAACATAAGAGATGTGCGAATTCCTCACGCCTCTCTTCAAGTTTTTGGACTGCATTAAAAAGTTTATTTGAAATTTTGAATGCTGACATTTCAACTAAAGAATCCTTAGCATCATTTGCAGCATCAATTGCCAATTGTGCAGTTTGCCTGTGAGCAATCGGAACTGTATCGATTACTTCACCATCATAAGGGTTTTTTACATCAATCAAATCATCACTTGAGATATGCTTTCCACCAATCAACATGTCCATCTTATCACCTTTAATTAATATTTTATATTATGAAATTATAAATATTGACTATGGAAACGAATCGTTTTGAAACATTTTTCGATGCAATCATTGCAATCGTAATAACCGTGCTTGTTTTAAAAATTCCACAACCTGCAAGCCCCACCTTAAACGCTGTTTTAGACTTGCATACTATGTATATTGCATATCTGATAAGCTTTCTGATTCTATACAATTTATGGTATGCCAACCATAACCTTTTCAGGCTTGTCGAAACCATAGACAACACTACACTTTGGATTTATGGAATGATGACATTTGTGATATCCCTTATTCCATATTTTACAATATGGCTTGCGAATAACCCCAGTTCAATAGCGACAGAGACAATGTTTGGAGTCATCTTTATTGTAACCCATATCTTAAACACTCTGGCCACAAAAGCAGTCTACAGGAGCAATCCATATAATACAAACCTGCGGGAAATCAATCACGATTCGTATTACATGAATCTGCCGTTAATCCTAATAATCATAGGATTTATATTGACATACAGCGGATATCCGCAAGGAATATATTATGCATGTTTGACATCAATTGTCCTATGGGTTCTGATTGGAAGATTAATCAGGAGGGGTCATGATGGAAACTGAACGATTTGAAGCATTGATTGATGCTATCTTAGCTATTATCATCACAATTATTGTTTTGGAAATACCTCTTGCAAGCAACGGCACCTGGCAGGCTCTCCTAGACATCAAATATGAATTCATAATATATGCAATCAGTTTCATGATCTGCTTTAATTTCTGGAACTTCAACAACAACATATTCAGCATCGTCAATAAAGTTGACCCTAAAATCATCTGGACAATGGGCCTGACCTTGTTTGTGTTTTCACTGCTGCCGTATCTGACAACATTTGCCGCTGAAAACTTCTATGTATTTTTCCCGCAATTCCTATACGGCTTGAGTTTTATCATAACTGCAATATTTTCCCTGATAATCTGCAAATTCCTGAAGGATGCAGACCCTGGAAATGTTGCGCTTCAAGTTGCTTTAAGTGACCCATATCCATTCTACTCTACAATCATTTTGGTTTTGATTGGAATTGCAATAGGTTATTTTGCATATCCTCCAGTGATAATGTTATCCTGTTTGATTTCAATTCTTGGAGTTTGGATAATTCCAAAAATCAAGAAATAACCTTATTTAAAATATTTTTCCAATGCGTTTAGCTCGACGTTGAATTCCCGGACTTCCTTTGACGATATTTCACCCGACAAATCCGTCATGTATGCGTTATACATGTGGACTGCAAGCAGAACCACCACGATTATTCCTCCGAAAAGCAGGATAAACTCCGCTGAAGCCTGACCCCGATTATCCATCACAATCCCCCCATTAGAAGACTTCCGCCGAATGTGGAGATGAAATAGAATATTCCAAACGATGAACATGCAAGAGGCAATGTGAACTTGATTCCCTTTTTAACATCACCGTACATGATTATGCTGATGATGAATGCCACCAGAACGGAATGTATAATCAGGTATAACTCTCCGGCAATCGGTGCGGTTAAAATGATTTCCGACTCCATCCCGTATCCCTGCATGAAGCTGGAGTATACGCTCACCATTCCAATTGCAAAGGGCGTTGCAATGACGGCTGAGATTAAAAGAAACATCACAGACATCATCACTGCAGATTTTCTCTCCCTTTTAAGAGCCATCAGGTCCCTTAAATCATCTGAAACATCAGAAAGAACTTTTGAAATGCTTGATCCGGATTTCCTTCCGTCAAGAATTATTCCAAAAACCCTTTCCAGTTCCTTTGACTTTAATCTTTTACTCATTGCCCTCCAGGCATCGTCAAAATTGCGACCCATACGAATCTCAATAATCGTTCTCCTCATCTCGTCATATAGGGGGCCTTCGCTATACTGTGACATGTCCTCCATTGCGTTTTCAAAACTTAAACCGACCTGAAGCATGCTTGAAAGCTGCCTTAAAAAATCAGGCGCTGTCTTTTCGATTTCCTGTGCCCGCCTTTCCTGCTGGACAACGACATATGTGAAAAGCCCCGGAATTACAAAAAACGGCAGAATCAATACAGAAATTGGGAAGCCGAACATTGTTACTGTTAACATTAATGCGATTTCACTTACTGAAATGAAAATTATGAGCATGGCTAAAACTTTACTTGCATCTGTAAAAATGGCCCCGCCCAATAAAAATTCCTGCAATTTAGATAAATACTTTTCAGGAACAATATTGTCAATAACTGATGCTAAATCATTTACTATTTTAAATTTCATAAAATAAAATTAGATTTTAAATCATATAAACGCTTTGTTGCATTCCAAAGCAATTTAACAAGGTAAAAACAAGATTTATCTAAAATTTACATTTTAGAAAAAATGAATCAATGGAATTAGCAAAAAAAGAAAAAGGTAAATAGAGATTATTAATCTCTATTTTTTAATGGTTAATTTTTTGGTTACAATGTCTTTTCCATAGGTTACTTTGTATTTGTATTTTTTGCCAACTTTGAGTTTTTTGAGCATGGATTTTTTGACTTTCCAGGTTGCTATGCCCTTCTTGTTGGTTTTTACTTTGTAAGTTTTCTTGTTGAATTTGATCTTGAGGACTTTACCTTTGAGGTATTTGCCGTTGACTTTCTTCAAGGAAACTTTCACTTTTTTGATAGCTTGTTTACCTGATTTTAAAGTTATGGCGTATTTTTTAGTCTTTTTTGCTTGCTCCATCACTGATTCCCAAAACTTCATCATTCTCATCTAATGCAAATCAATATTTGTTTCAATTTGTTGAGCTATAGAAAATATATGTGACAAACTTAAAAAAATAGGTGCATAATTAAAAAAATGTTTGAAAAAAAATAGATTAAAATGATGGATATCAGTGATATCCCAAATATCTGAGAATCACATAAAGAACCAATATTACCGCCAATATGATGAGTGAACTTCTTGCTGAAAAGAATCTGGTTTTTCTAAACTCCTCATCCTTGACTTCGCCTTTCTTAATTATCCTTTCCTTTTCAAAGGAACATTTCTGATAGATTGCTTCAAGATCCTTTGGAAGCCTTCCGTGTTCATTCAACATGTTGATTGTTTTGTTCAAATGTTTAACTGCTTCCGATTCATTTCCAATCTTTACGCAGCAAAATGCAGCCTTATAATTGAAATTGGTTACGAGTTCCAAATCATCCTCGACCTTGCTTTCATAGCCGATGCAGTACTTGTAGTTTTTCAGGGCTTCCTTATACTGGCCGAGCTCATATAACGCGTCGCCTTTTGCATTGAAACCTATTATGGTATCCTCGTTTTGAAGGGACTTGTTGAGATAGGTTAACGCCTCATCGTTTTTGCCTGCTTTTTGAAGCATTTGCCCCTTATACAGGTCAGAGTCATTATCACTACCGTATTTCTTTTCATATTGATTCAGGTGAGCCAATGCATCATCATATCTTTTGGCCTTAATCAGCAATCTGATTTTATTCATCAGAATTTCCTTTTTACTGATGCGGGGCTTTTCAATAGCTGAAAATGAATCATATTTCTCAAGAGCCTTATCCATATACTCCAATGATTCCTCAACGTTTCCCTTATTAAATCTGGATAAAGCCTTATCACATAACACATTTATGGACCTGGGCCGTTTCTGCAAGTACTGATCAAAATATCTTTCACCGTAATCACCGTTGTCATGGGATTCGTCATAATACTGGTAATAGATTCCCTTCTCTTCAATTGCAGGCAAATAATCAGCATCAATCAATAAATCTAAAATTGCAAGATAATCCTCAACTTCATCTTTTCCGTGCCTTTTCCTGGCCAATTTAAGAGCTTCCTCATAATTATTCTCAGAAATATATTGTTTTGCTGCTTCAATAGACTTGCTCATCATATCTTCCCTAAAAAATTAAAATTATTTTGCTTTTATATAATATCTATTTACTTTTAATATAAATATTTTTAGTCATACCTAAACTTTAAATACTATAAAAATCAATTGATATATATGTTTAGGTTAACCTAAAAATTTTTTTGGGTTATGAAACTTAAACTAAGAAATTTTTTTAGTGAGGAGTAATGCTGTTTCAAGCATTATTCCTTAAAATGTTAATAACAAAACGGGAGAATGGTTAATGACAGAACTAATTGTAGGATTAGCCGGTAACCCAAATGTAGGGAAAACCACTGTCTTCAATCAATTAACTGGTATGCGACAACATGTCGGTAACTGGCCTGGAAAAACAGTTGAAAGAGCTGAAGGCCACTTCAAACATGGAAGCTACGACTATGATGTCATCGACTTGCCAGGTAATTATGCATTGAGTGCTCATTCTATGGAAGAAATCGTGTCAAGGGATTTCATTGTAGATGATGACTCTGATGTGATTGTCAACATAGTGGATGCCGCTAATCTGGAACGTAATTTATACTTAACAGTGCAAATGATGGAATTAGGTGCCAATTTAGTAATGGGACTTAACATGAATGATTTTGCAAAGAAAAAAGACCACATCATCAACATTGATTTGATGAGTGAACTTTTAGGATTTCCGGTAATTGAAATCAACGCTAAAACCGGTGACGGATTCGAAAAGTTATTGTCAACTGTTGAAAAGCAATCTAAAAATTCAATCGACACCAGTCAAAAATTATCATACGGAAATGATATAAAAGGACATTT
Organism: uncultured Methanobrevibacter sp.; assembly: GCF_900316895.1. Classification (GTDB taxonomy): domain Archaea; phylum Methanobacteriota; class Methanobacteria; order Methanobacteriales; family Methanobacteriaceae; genus Methanocatella. Next base: position 9,088 of record NZ_ONER01000028.1, read on the forward strand.
ATCTCAAATTCAAGAAATCATTGAGAAAGACAAGAATTTAATGGATGTCCCTTCAGTCTGGACCGCAATCAAATTATTGGAAAGGGACACAATCGTAATAGAAAAAGTCCAACAATCAAGTTATGGATCCCAAATTTTAGTTGAAGTTGATAAGGTAAGCAAACATTTACATGATGTTTATAAAGAAGGTCCGGAAGAAGTCATTGCAAATGCAAGATATGCATTTATCGACGGTTTAATGGCCGAAGCAGTTAAAAAACCATCCGTTGAAAAGGAAACCACAACAGATAAAATTGATAAGATTGTCACCAACAGATTATTAGCCCCATTCATATTCTTAATCATAATGTGGGTAATGTTCCAATTGACATTCACAATCGGAGCCCCTTTCCAGGACATGATTGATGAAGCATTTGGTTCAATAGGAGAATTTGTTGCAGGATATATTGCAAACGAATATTTAGCATCCTTCATCTGTGACGGTATCATCGGAGGAGTAGGTGGAGTTCTCACTTTCTTGCCTATTATTATTCTGATGTTTTTATTCTTAAGCATATTGGAAGACTGCGGATATCTTGCAAGGGCAGCATTTACCTTAGACAAACTGATGCACAAAATTGTTGGACTTCACGGTAAAGCATTCATTCCTATGATTTTAGGATTCGGTTGCGGTGTACCTGCAATCATGGCAACAAGAACCATGGAAAACGAAGGGGACCGTATGCTTGCAATGATGCTCGTTCCGTTCATGTCCTGTACAGCAAGACTGCCGATTTATGCTATTTTTATTGCAGCATTCTTTGCCAACAACGAAGGAACAATGTTGCTAGCTATTTATGTATTAGGTATTGTTGTAGCACTTATTGTTGCAGCTATCCTTAAAAGAACCATGTTTAAAGGATTATCCACACCATTCGTAATGGAATTGCCAACATATAAAATTCCATCAGTAAAAGGTGTATTATTACACACATGGGAGAAAGTAAAAGGATTCTTAAGAAAAGCAGGTACTATTATTCTTGCATGTTCAATTGTCTTATGGATTTTAAGCATATTCCCATTAGGAGTAGAATACGGATCTGCTGAAAGCGTATTAGGTATGATCGGTTCAGTCATTGCTCCAATCTTTGCTCCATTAGGATTTGGAACATGGCAAGCAGCTGTAGCAATCATTGCAGGATTAGCCGCTAAAGAAGTAGTAGTAGCAACATTCGGTACATTAGCCGGATTGGAAGAAGATGATGAGGAAGGAATTACCAATTTGGTACATGACACATTCACACCATTATCAGCATTTTCATTCATGGCATTTACATTGCTCTACACTCCGTGTTTTGCAGCAATTGCAGCCATCAAACAGGAAACCAACAGTTACAAATGGGCATTAACAATGTGTGGTATAACATTAGTAACCGCATATATCGTTTCATTCCTTATTTACAATGTAGGTTTACTTGCAGGATTCGGATAGTGAATTAAAGACGTAAAATTCAGATGACGATTAGAATTTCTAATTGTCATTATTAAATTTTTTTTAGAAGGTGATTAAAAATGACAAGAACTTTAAAAGAAGTAAAACCTGGTGAAACAGTAAAATTAGTAAAATACCATGACACTGGAGATATAGGTTTAAGAAGACACTTATTAGGAATGGGTTTTGTTAAAGGAGCAGAAATTACTGTTAAAAAAGTTGCTACTTTAGGAGATCCAATCGAAATGAGTGTAAAAGGATATGACGTTTGCCTTAGAAAGGAAGAAGCTGAAAACATTGAAGTGGAATAAAACTTCAATCTTTTATTTTAATGAGTGTTTATTATGAAATGCCGTATGTGTGGCTTTGAATTTGATGAAACAAAAGTGGAAAACCGTGGCTGTTCTGGCTGTGGAAAACATGGACACTGCAATCAGGTTCATTGTCCCAACTGTGGATTTGGCAATCATCCTGAACTTGAAGAGGAATTTGAATTTATAAACAAACTCAAAAACAGACTTAAAATCGGAAAAAAGGATACAAATTATTTATAAAGAGAGGTTATAAAAATGAGACGTGAGGAAATTTTTAACAAATGTTACGAACACAAACATGCATTGATTTTCGCAGCAGGAATCGCAACTGCAATTATTGGTAAAAAAGCATTAGAATCCAAAACTGTAAAAAATGCTGCAACCAGAGGAATGGCTACAGTAATATCTGCTAAAAAAGATGCAGAAGAATGCTTTCAAGATATGAAAGAAAACGCAGAAGAAATTGTGGTTGATGCACACAAAGAAGACAAAAAAGAAATTTACGTAGAATCAAAAGAATAAACTTATTTTTTCAAGGTATAAAAAGATGAAATATCAAGTAATGTATGATAACGGCTCCCGTCTAAGAGTTCGTTCAGGCCAATGGGCTTTCACCAAAAAGGAAGGTTATGGCCTTGCTTCATTACTTTTAAATCAAAGTTTTGTCCATGAAGTATTCACTTCCCATAGAAACGGAAGCATTTTAATATACTACGATGGTGATGTTGAAAGCAAACAAAAGATTTTCAATATCCTGGACAACATTACATTAGATGATCTTTTCGAAGCAGAGCCAACCCAAGCTCAAAGCTCAAGAGAAATCACAGATGATTTCTATTTAAAATTAACCAAAATGGTCTTTAATAGATTCATTTATAGAATATTTTTACCAATACCAATTAGAAACGCATTGACAATCTATAATGCAGCAGAATACATTTGGGAAGGTTTAGATAGTTTAACCAGCTTCAGAGTTGATGTTGCACTCCTAGATGGTGCAGCAGTAACCGGCGCACTGCTTCAAAAACAATATAAACCTGCAAGCTCAATGATGTTCTTATTGTCAATCTCCGACGCACTTGAAGACTACACATTACAGAAAGCCAAAAGCACACTTAAAGACAGTTTGGCCTTAAACATAGATACTGTATGGGTAGTAGGAGAAGACGGTGAGGAAAAACAATGTGCCGCAGTTGATATTGGTAAAGGCGACAAGATTAAAGTCCATATGGGCGATGTAATACCTGTTGATGGAAAAGTAATTGAAGGAGAAGGAATGGTTAATGAAGCTTCAATGACTGGAGAACCATTAGCTGTCCATAAAAGACCTGGAAAAACTGTCCATGCAGGAACCGTTATAGAAGAAGGAAATCTGATTGTTGAAGTTTATTCAATGAATAAAGAAACCAGATTAAACAAGATTATTGATTTGATTGAAAACTCCGAAGAGCTGAAAGCAGATACTCAAAGCAAAGCCGAAAAACTCGCCGATTCAATCGTGCCATACAGCTTCCTTGCAACTGCCTTAACCTATCTGATTACAAGAAATGCAACAAAGGCGTTGTCAGTATTGATGGTTGATTTTTCATGTGCAATCAAGCTTACAACACCATTATCAATCATATCTGCAATGCGTGAAGCATCAGACAACAGAATGATGATAAAAGGTGGAAAGTTCCTCGAAAACTATGCAAATGCAGACACAATCATATTCGACAAGACAGGAACCCTGACAAATGCAACACCGAAAGTTGTTGAAGTAATTCCAATGTCCAAAAGATATGAACGTGACGACATCCTGAGAATGGCCGCCTGCATTGAGGAACACTTCGCTCACAGCATTGCCACAGCAATCGTGAAGCAGGCTAAAGAGGAAGGTCTAAAGCATGAAGAGGACCACAGTGAAGTGGAATACATTGTGGCACATGGTATTGTAACCGAATATGATGGAAAGCGTGCAGTTATCGGATCAAAACACTTCTTGTTTGACGATGAAAATGTCAAAGTGACCAAGACTCAAGAGAAAAAGATAGCTAAAGAAGCTGCAGAACATTCTGTGGTCTATCTGGCTATTGATGGAAAGCTTGAAGGACTTATTTGCATTGACGACCCTGTACGCAGCGAAGCGAAATATGTCATTGAGGAACTCAAGGAGTTAGGTATTGAAAATGTCATAATGCTTACCGGAGACAGTGAAAGCGGTGCAAAAGCCAGCGCCAAAGCATTAGGCATTACCGATTATAAATCACAAGTTCTTCCAGAGGACAAATCAAGAATCGTTGAAGAACTGAAACAGGAAGGAAAAACCGTGATAATGGTTGGAGACGGCATTAATGATTCACCTGCCCTTGCGGCTGCAGATGTATCCGTTTCAATGAAACATTCATCCGATATTGCCAGAGAGGTTGCAGACATATCACTGCTGTCAGATGACTTATATGACCTTGTAACACTTAGAAAATTAAGTGTTGGAATGCTGGATAAGATCAACAACAATTACCGCAATATTGTTGCAGTAAACGGCAGCCTCCTTGTTTTAGGTGTTTTAGGTGTGATTCCTCCATCAACCTCATCAATGATACATAACCTATCTACGATGCTGTTTGGAGTGATGAGTACCAAATCCGTATTAAACGATGAAGACTATTCAAAAGGTATAGAAGTAGAAGCCATTGAAGTGGCTGATATTTCTTAATCTTTTCTTTTTTTAAATTAAAGATTATATACTCATTTTAAAATTAAAACATTTAAATTAATTATTAGGAAGGACTATCAATGAGCACAATTATTGAATTCAAGAATGTTGATAAGACTTATAAATCTGGAGACCACATCTTAAAAGCTATGGATAATGTCAATTTTACAATTGATGAAGGGGAATTCGTTGTAATCTTGGGACCATCCGGTGCAGGCAAATCAACACTTTTAAACCTCTTGGGTGGTCTTGATATGGTTACTTCCGGTGAAATTATTGTAAAAGAGAATCATATAGAAGAATTTTCAGACAATCAGCTTACAGACTATAGGGCCAAAAATGTAGGATTCATTTTTCAGTTCTATAACCTGATTCCGAACCTGACCGCACTTGAAAACGTTGAGCTGATGAAAGACATCGTGGATGTGAACATAAACGGATTGGATGTTCTGGACTCGGTTGGACTTAAAGATCATGCCAGCCAATTTCCAGCACAATTATCTGGAGGAGAACAGCAAAGGGTGTCAATTGCAAGAGCAGTGGCCAAACAGCCTACAATGCTTTTGTGTGATGAACCAACAGGAGCACTTGACTCAAAAACAGGTGTTTTAATTCTTAACTTGCTTCAGGACATGAGCAACAACAAAGGAACTACAGTAGTCATAGTGACACACAATGCAATATTGGCCCATGCAGCAGATAAGGTAATCAGAATTAAAAACGGGCAAATCGAAAGCATTGTCGTTAATGAGAATCCAAAAAAGATTACAGATTTGGAATGGTGAGCATATGCTTAAAAAAAAGATGATAAGAGACATTAGAAAGCATAAAACCCAATTCCTGTCAATCTTTTTGATGGCTTTTTTAGGCGTTTTTGTCTTTGCTGGCGTTGGCGGAGAATCTGTAGGTCTTGAAGTGAATGTTGACAAGTTTTATGATGATACAAACTTGGCTGACGGTTGGATTTATTCAAATTATATCAATGACTTATTTTTAGACCAGATATATTGTCTAGGTGCAACCAACCAAATGGAAAGACAATTGGTCGTGGATTCAGTTGCGGATTTTTCAAATGATCCCGAAATTACGCTGCATTTTGTCGAGAACAACACAATATCCAAATTTTATTTGATTGACGGTGAAGCGCTGGACATCAATGATAAGAATGGAGTGTGGCTAGACAAAAGCTTTGCAGATGCAAAGGGTCTGAAAGTGGGCGACAACATCACATTTGAATTTACAGATTACAAAATCAAAAAGGAAATCAAGGGAATAGGATATTCGCCTGAATACGTTTATCATGCATCACAATCATCAGTAATTCCAGATTTTTCAAAATTAGGTTTTGCATATATGTCCTATAAGGCATTTCCGGGAGATACCGTTCCATATAATGTATTAAACGTTAAATTTGATGGAACCGCTGAAAATTATAATGACCTGCTGGATTATCATATGGGCGGTTATTATAACTCATTTGTGGAAAGGTCCGAGCACACAAGCGTGTCCCAATTTTCAGAAGAGATGGACCAGCACCAGATGATGGCGGGAATTTTCCCTGTTGTGTTCATATTGATTGCAATGCTGATTCTTTTGACAACAATGACCAGGATAATTGCACACCAGAGAACCCAGATTGGTATTCTAAAGGCATGCGGTTTTAAAGACAAGTCAATAATGTTGCATTACATCTCATACGGTTTCTGGCTGGTTTTATTCGGTTCCATTCTGGGATTGATTATAGGCCCTTTGACCTTGCCTAAGCTGTTTTATCCATCAATGAGCTCCACTTACATATTGCCTTCATGGGAACCTGCATGGAGCATGGATTTTGTCTATGTTGCATTGGCAATGATTATAATGTCTGTTCTAGTTTCATATTATGCAGTGAAAAGCATTTTTAATGAAAATCCTGCAGATACAATAAGGCCAAAGGCTCCTAAGGTATCCTCATCAGGAATGATTGAAAAATTAGGGTTTTTCAAACACCTTTCATTCAATACCCGTTGGAATTATCGTGATGCCAAAAGAAACAAATTCAGAGCATTGATGACAATCATTGGAGTTATAGGATGTACAGCACTGTTAGTGTCCGCATTTGGAATGTATGATGGAATGAATGACTTGAAGGAATGGGAATTTAATCAAATTAACCATTATGATTCAAAACTGGTTATTGATGATGGTGCAAGCATTTCAGAAGTTGATGATGTTGCAGATGAGGTTAATGGTGACAAGATAATGGAATCTGCCATTGAAATCGAATCGGATAGCATCAAGAAGTCAGGTTCACTATTGGTTTTGAACCATACAGACCTAATCACTCCGACCGATTATGATTGGAACAAGATTAAAATAGAGGATGACGAGGTTTCAATTTCACAAAAAATGGCCAATATGTTGGGAGTCGATGTTGGCGATACAGTCAAATGGCACATCATGGGTTCCGACAAATGGATTAAAACAAAAATTGACAAGATTCATTCAGATCCAACTTCACAAGGGTTTATAATGTCCGCTGACAAATTAGAGGATTTGGATTTGAACTACACTCCAACAAGCGTTGTAACAACAGAGCATGTCACTAAAAATTACACTGCAATAAAAACCGCAAACTCAATCAAGGACATGACCTCCAGTTGGGACGAGCTGACTGAAGCGATGTGGCTATTGATATACATCCTAATATTTTTCGCATCACTTCTGGCCGTTGTGGTACTGTACAATCTGGGACTGCTGTCATTTACAGAAATCGAACGTGAAATAGCTACCCTTAAGGTTTTGGGCTTTAAAACAAAGGCATTGAGAAAGTTGCTTTTAACACAGAACCTATGGTTTACAACTATTGGATATCTATTGGGCATTCCGGTCGGTTATTATATATTAAAAATAATGTGGGAGTCATCAGGAGATTCATTTTATATTCTTCCATCAATATCCCTCATGAATTTAGTTATAACTGCCATAATAACATTTTCATTATCCATACTTGTGAACTTGATGTTTTCACGCAAGATTAAAAAGTTAGACATGGTGGAATCACTTAAAAGTGCGGAATAGTTAAACTATTCCCCTTTATTTAGTGATACGATTTAATAACTTAATTTTTGTAATAAGTTTTTACTTGAACCACCCTATCCTATAGAGGATGGGGATTCCTGAATTTTTTTCACTTAATAATGGTTAATTTAAGTATTTTTTCAGGCTATCTCCGTTGAACCAGCGGTTTAGAATACGTTTGTGTCCCTATCAAGTGTTTTTCCGCATTTTTGACATTTCCAGTTGCGTGTTTTGACTTTTAACTCTTTGTTTATGTGTCCGCAGTGGTGGCATTTTCTGCTTGTGTTGTGTGGTTTTACGAATTGTACGCCGTCTGCTTCTGGTTTGTAGAGTTGGAATTTGTCTTTTAGTCTTTTTATGAATCGCGATAGAGGAAATATCATGTTTTCCTCTCCTCCAATTAAGATCTTGATAGTAGAGTAGTTTTCTTCAAAGACTATTGTATCATATTTTTTGACTATGTTGTAGGTTAGTTTTTCAATGTAGTCATTTAATTGGTTTGTTCTTTTGTTGTACCATTTTTGTAGTCTTTTTTGTAGTTTTTTCCATCGTCTGCTCAT
>NZ_ONER01000004.1 GCF_900316895.1 uncultured Methanobrevibacter sp.
TTCTTCGCCATCTTCCTGTAAATGACTGTGACCTAAAAATGATTTTATTTTATCTTTAACTGATTTTGGTTTTTCCTCATCTGAATAATCCTTATCATTTTCCCAGACTTCGGCATTATCTTCCGGAGAGACTCCTTCATCTGATTCCCAAACTTCAGCATCATCATCCTTGTTTGAAGACTCGTCATCTTCAGATTCCCAGACTTCAGCATCATCATTTCCAGAAGTTTCCGCATGGATTTCCTGAGAATCATCATTATCATTTAACGGCTCTGTTTGAACAGATTCAGCCGCTTCATCAGAATCCTTAACAAACTCTGACTCACCAACATCCTCGGAATAATCCTTAACCTCACCGGAATCCTCAACCTGAACAAACTCGGATTTGACTTCTGAAGGACCATCTTCATTTATTGCTTTAGGAGACTTAACCTCTTCTGCGGCAACATCTTTAAAGAATTCTTCAGGGTCAAGTTCACCCACATCGATTGGTTTTTCCAGAATATCTCCATCATCTACCTTTTCAACTTCAACAAAGTCTTCAGGTCCGATATCTTCTGGATTTATTTCATTGTTTTCCGCTTCTTCTTTAGCTTTTCTTTCAGCTTCTTCTTTTTCACGGGCAATGCGCAATTCTTCAGCTTTCTTCTCAGCTTCCAATCTTCTCTTTTCAGCCAATCTTTTTTCTTCTTCAGATTTGCGTTTTTCCTCTTCGCGAGTTTCACGGATGGATTTTTCAACAAAGTCCAGGAGTTTTTTACGTCCTAAATCACGGTTTCTATACCAATCTGTAGACCATAAATGGTATAGTTTCCATCCAAGTCCGGTCAATACCTGTTCACGGAGCCTGTCCCTGTCACGTGCCACCTTACTTGAGGCGTACATTTTTCCGTCAGTTGTAATACCGAGTATGTATTTTCCAGGATTTTCATCATCCACAATAGCCAGATCCACTCTAAAACCGGCACATCCGATGTGTTTGTCAACAATGTAACCGTTTTCCTGTAAAAAGCTGGCAATTGCATCTTCAAACGGTTCTTTTGACACTTCCTCTACACTATGGGTTCCAAGTGTCAGGTTTTCGGCATATTCCAAAAATTCCTTAAGGGATTTTACACCATATGGAGGATTGGCTGTTAAATTCATATCATAAGCTTTAAAGTTTGAAAATACCACACATTTTTCTCTTGCACGGGTGATCAATACGTTTAACCTTCTCTCACCACCATCCTGATTTAGCGGACCGAAGTTAAGTGACATTTTACCGTCCTGGTCATAACCATATCCCACACTGATTAGGATAACATCCCTTTCATCTCCCTGGATGGTTTCAAGGTTTTTGACAAAGAAACGCTCTTCCTTGTTATCAGAGAATAAAGGTTCATATTCAGGATGTTCCTTACGCCTTACCTCCAGTTCCTCAAGAATGGCATTCTTCTGTGCAACTGAAAATGTTCCTACACCCAAACTTTTTGTATCGCCATATTTTGCGAAATGATTGAATATTTCATCAACAACATCCTTTGCTTCCAATGGATTTTTGGATGAAGCTCCTCTTAAATATTGGGTATTTGGATTATAATGGAATTTCAAACCTAGTTCAGGGTCTGAATGTGAAGGTGAAGGATAAACCAATAGGTCATCGTCGTAGAATTCCCTGTTTGATACTGTAATCAGTGATTCGTGGCGTGAACGGTAATGCCATTTCAGCATTTTTACAGGGAATGATAATTTACATAAATGCAATATGCTTTCCATATCCAGTGAAGTTGCTTCCTCTTCATCGCTGTCTGCATCTGACATCTGGTCGAAAAATGATGTAGGCGGTAACTGTTGGGTATCTCCCATAACAACTGCAGTTTTTCCTCTCATGAACGCACCTAATGCATCTTCAGGTTTTACCTGACTTGCTTCGTCAAAAATGACAACATCAAATTGCAATTCCTCATTTGTAGGATCAAGATATTGTGCAATAGACAATGGGGACATCATAAAACAAGGTTTGATTTGCTTTATCATTCCGCCTGCCTTTTCCAGAAGTTTTCTTACAGGCATGTGTCCGCTTTTTCTTGTGAATTCTCCGGCCAATATTTTTGCCTGAGGGTTTTCTGTTCCTCCGAAGATTTTCGGAATGTTGCTGTTCAGCTTATGGTAGATTCTTTTACGGTTTAATGTTAAAATCTTTTTATCCAAATCCTTGAATTCACGGATACGGTTTTCATGCAATTCTCCAACAAATGTTGCCAGTTCCTGGTTTTCAACAAATAGAATATTCAATAGGGAATCCGCAAAGTTTCCTTCGACCAGCGCCTCAATATCATATTTTTTAATGTTTCTTTTCTCGATTGAATCAACAAACATTTTTGCATTTGAGGATTTGAGCGCATTTTTGGTATTCAGGTATTGGGACCACAGGTGAAGGCTTGAAAGTTGTCCTCTCCAATTATACAACTGTTCCTTCCATGCTTCGAATGGCACATCACCGGTTTCCCTTTTAAAGATTAGCTTGCTTCTCGGATTCAACTTATCCTTAAGTCTTGAAAGCACCCTTACAAATTCCTCACCAGAGTCAATGTAATCGGCAAGATCCCTTTCGGGATGGATATCAAACAGGTCCTTGCTCATCAGGTCAATGGTGTTTTGTGAAAATGTTCCTTCACGAACCAATGCTGTAAACTCATTCATCCAGCGGGCAATTGCCTTCAAGTCATTAGGATTTGCATTCAGATGCCAATATCCTCCGAAATACTTCTGACCTAATGCATTGTTGGCTTCAAGGGTTTTTCTAATATTGATAACCGCTTTTGCCTGCTGCAAATCCCTGATAATTTCTTCAATGCTGTCCGGAACCGGAACTGCGTAATATCTTTCGACAAGCTCAACGTACTGCTTGTTGTTGAAGAATCTGAACCTTTTGGTTGAGAGATGCTGCAGTTCATAAATCAGCCTGTCGATATCAACCTGGAAAATGCTTTGGTTGAACTTGGTTAGGGCACCTGCATATTTCTGATACTTTTCAAGTTCCCTAATAAGCAGGAATGCATCATCATTGTTATTGTTCCATGCACCGGATTTCAGTATGCTTCCATCAATAAGCTCCGCATTCTGGGATTTGATTATTTCAAATGCGGACAATGAATTCTGGAATTCGTTTAATGTGTCCGGCTGCTTGATTCCGTAAATGTCATAAACCCTGCCACGCTCCACAAGGAAATTGTCCAAGGCGTGCAAGGTATCGTTGATAAGCATTTCAATTTCCCTCAAATCAGCAGGCAAGAGGCTTTTCGGTGCACATTTGCTCCACGGATTTTCCTTTGAAATGGTTTGATACAGCTCCGCCAGGTTTTCAAGGGCGATTTTCATATCATCCAGATCTTTTAAAGTGATGCTTTCAGGGTTTTCGAACCTTACCAATGGCATCAGTGTGTCTTTGCGGGCAAAATGGTCATCGGCAGATTCCTTCATTCCATATAACTGGAACGGTGATAAATTGACTGCAAAAGCAGGCATGTGAATAATTTGAGAATAATCATCCAGTTGACGACGCAGAGTTTCCAGCTTACGAATAGTCTGGTCAATGTTTAAAGGCTCCTGAGCCCTTACATTTGTGGCCTTCTGCAGGTCCTTAAGGAATTTCTTACGTCGGGTTTTATGAGAATGTAATTCCAAGACAAACTTGCCCAGACCGACACCGGTCAGTCTGTCCTTTACAACATCCAGCGCCGCCATCTTTTCTGATACAAATAAAACTGATTTACCTTCAGCCAAAAGCTCCGCAATCAGGTTCACAATGGTTTGTGACTTACCTGTTCCCGGAGGTCCTTCCACAACCAAATTGCGGCCTGCCTTAACGTCCTGAATGGCTGCAATCTGGGATGAATCCGCATCAAGAACCTGATACATGTTCTGATATTCGAGCCTTGAGTCGATTTCCTCTTCCCTGAATGCTTCCTGGTCATTTTTGGCCGGGTTGAATATGGCCTGAATCAATTCGTTTTTGGTCAAGTCAACATTATCTTCCCATGCTTCAGGGTTCAAATCATTATACATTACAAATTTTGTAAAACTGAAAAATCCTAAAGCCACTTCATTGTTGACATCCCATCCGTCCATACGTGAAACTGCACGTTTGACGCTTGCGATGTAATGGTCTACCACTTCACCATACCTTTTGAATTCAAAATCGGGAAGCTCGATGCCTGCTTCAAGAAGCTTGGCCTTAAGTGAGATGTTGGTTTGAATATCTTCACCTGTCCATTCAAGATTGAATGATTCACCTACTTTTTTCCTCTCCATTGAAACGGGAATCAATACCAAAGGCGCCTTGTTCTTTTGTCTTGGCTTTGATTTGTCTTTCCACTCCAAAAAGCCAATTGCCAAATACAGAATGTTATAACCTTGCTCCTGAAGCATTGTTTTAGCTTGGTTATTAATGTAATATAATCTTTTTTGAAGCTCTTTTGGAGTCAAATCAGTAGCTAACTTCTTATCTCCTTCTGAAAACTTTGAAAAATCAAATGGAATATGATCCCAAACAGAAGATTTATCCTCTTTCTTATCCTTTTTATTGGCTACAAAATACATCTTGTTCTCTTGCAGGACCAATGTCTGATAAAGGTTTATAGGAGATTGATTTACTATAGTGATAGTTTTAGCTCTTGATTTAAAATTAAGAAGTTGATTCCTTAATGTTAAGTCCAATAGCTCCTTACGTAAATTCTTAAATTCCCTTTCGATTATATTTGTTGATTTGTTTAACATGATGACCCTTTAAAAGTGTAAAAAAAATTCAAAAATGCATATATAATTATAATCATATTAATTAATAAAGTTTTCTAATCAAGGAGAATTCAAATAAAAAGTATTAAAAATAAGAAATGATAACCGTTAAAAATAATTTTTAAAATTCAGAAAAAAATTAATTATTTGTTAAAATTATAAGGCCCAAAATTTTCTATTTTTTCACTTGCAATCATGGATGCAAAATTTCCAGCGGTTTCGGGAGATTTAAGCAATAATTTTTGTGAAATATATGCAGCCATATATGTGTCGCCGCAGCCGGTGGTATCCACAAGATTAACACATGGAACGGCATCGATTCTAATCTCCGAATCAGAGACAATTCTCGAACCATGAGAACCGTTAGTTATGACCATCTCATCTACATCATACCCGGTTCCGATTATGTTTTTCTCTGACTCATCCAAAAATATCACATCAACACCTGATAAAATAGATGCCAACTCATCAAAGTCAGATAATTTTATGGTGTAGTTATCATTTACTTGCACATCCGGAACTCTCAGGAAACCTTGAAGTGACAGGAATATCGGAACGCCGAAACTTTTCAGATATTCAACAGTTTCAGCCGGAAAATCAAAACGGTTCAATGGATTCAAGACAAAACCGTCTATTTCACATGGCAATATTTCCTCCAAATCACTCGGCAATATCGCAATATCTGCAAAATTGCTCAACTGCTCTCTTGTGTTCAAATCATCCCTGGAAGGATAGTTATTTATGAAGAAATGTGTGTCATCTTTCCGGATTACCTTAACCTTGTCCCTTGAAGGGAATTCCTCAATCAGCTTATCATCAGAACAGTTGACGATGGCCACATAATCATTGTGGAACTCCTCGAAAACAAAGCTTTGAAAATAGGTCGCCCCACCAACTTTATGAGACTCTTCACCTCCGATAACAACAAAATCATGAGTTACAGGCCCAATAACTACCAGTGTCATAAGTTATCCCCAAATTAATCAAATTCAATAGTAATGTCAACGATATGATACTTTGAAGCAATATCATAAATCTCCTTTTTTATTTCGTCCTGCATTTCCCAGTTGCCGATTGAAACCTTAACAGTCAAGACGGAATCAATGCCGTCAAGTGACCACACATGGAAATCATCGATTGCATTTACCCCAGTGATGGATGTGATTGATGATTTGAACTCATCAACATCAAAATTGCTTGGAGTCTTTTGAAGCAATATCTGAACCGATTTGACCAGGTTGCGGCCGAGATTGAATATCAGCCATATGGCAATGCCTATGGAAACGAACGGATCAAGATATGCGGCACCTTCCCAAAACATGAGCACCAGACTCAGCACCAATATTGCAACCCATTCAAATACGTCTCCAAGCTGATGGAACAGAATCGCCTTTTCATTAAATGTCTCTCCTCTGTGGAGCCTGTAAACTGAAACTGATTTGAATATCAAACCAATGACTGCAATAACCAGCATCCCTCCGGCATCAACACCTTCCGGAGCAAACAAACGGGGAATTGCTTCCGATAAAATCACAAATGCCATGATGATGACAAAAACGGATATTATCACTGCGCCAAGTATTGAAAAACGCTGATATCCGTAGGAATAGTTTTCAGATGAATCCCTTTGGGCAACATGCTCCAAAAACCATGCCAAAGCGATTGAAATGGTATCTGACAGGTCATGAATGAAATCACTTAGGATAGCCATACTATTTGTAGCAAGCGCCCCCACCACGACAATTATATTGAAAGTAAGGTTCAGAAAAAATACGACTGCCAAATTTTCACTCGCTTTTTTGTGATGATGATGCGTATCCACTCTCATAGACTAATATTTAAAAAAATTAATATAAAAAGTTTATTTAACCTTTGAACAATTAATTTTAAAGTTACATTTATATAATTAAACAAGGTAAAATTATAGTAGTGATTTAAAATGGCGATAATTGGAACTACAATTTTTTCTCATATTCTTCCAGTAGTTTTAGGATTTCTGGCAATAGTGATGATTATTTCAGGATCCCTTGAAGAAAATAAAGGTAAATTAGTTTTAGGAATTGTACTGTTTATTATGGCTTGTGCATTCCCATATGTGGTTTTAAGCGTTCTAGTCTAAGAGTTTCACTTCTCCTGAATGAAGACTAGTTCCTATCAATACTTTTTTTATACCCAATGATTCCAATTCAACTAAAGAATCCTTATTCAATCCGCCGGCAATTATTAATTTGTCCTTAAGTTCACCAAATTCATCCAGTAACTTTTTATTATATCCCTTTTCAGTTCCGACACCGGTGATATCCAAAAGAATGATTTCGTTGGGATCAAGTCTTATCAAAATCTCCTTAAGTTCAGATAAACTCACATCAAGGTGCTTTGCAAGCAGTTCGCTGTTTTTTGTATCAATGCTGACCACAATCCTTTCCTTCGGATATTTTTCGAATATCTTTTCCATCTCCTCAATGCTTTCAAGTGTTTCGGTCGGAATAATCACCTTAAATGCATAGTCAAGGAAAAATTCAAAGGACTCGCAGTTTTTAACGCCGCCATCGAACATTACGGGAATTATTGTATTGACCATTCTTATGTCATTGACGTTGTGGCCTTGGGATTCTATCAAATCCAGGTCAGCTATATACATTTCATCGGCCCCGTTCAGTTTCAAGCCCTGTGCAATTTCAACAGGATTTGCAGAGTGTGCAAAAACAGTGTTCAATGGCTGATATGTATCCCTCATTCCGGATTTACCGCTTACGGCCTGATGCTGTTTCAAATCTATTACTGGAATTTTTTTAATCATATTATAAAATAAGAAAAAACTAGTATTAAAAACTTAAGGAGGTGAGAAAAGCTGAAGTGTTTTTCAGCCCCTCTCGAGAATAAAAAATAATGATCAATTCATATGGTAAATAACAGTTATGTTATGAACCTCTATTAATAAAGTTAATCTACATCATATATAAATGTTACTATATTTTAGAAAAATTAAAGTAAAATTGAATAAATAAATTACAATAAATATCAAAATAAATAAACAAAATATAATTATTTTAATAATAATATCAACATGAATATATAATTATTCAAAAAATGTAAAACTCGAAATTTTAGAGAAACCTAAAATATCAAAAAGTTATAAAATCTGATTGATAAAGTCAAGTTGAAAAAAGTAATGGTTAATGAAGTTTGAAGTAATTA
The DNA here is from genome assembly GCF_900316895.1 of uncultured Methanobrevibacter sp. GTDB lineage: Archaea > Methanobacteriota > Methanobacteria > Methanobacteriales > Methanobacteriaceae > Methanocatella. Next base: position 7,978 of record NZ_ONER01000004.1, read on the forward strand.
AGAGGGAATTTGAAAGATAGTATTACGTGTTTGTCCTTAATATTGCTAAGCTATTGAGATTACTTCAAACTTATATAAAAATTATACTTAATGATATAAATACTTTTTGATAAAAAAGTATTACTTAAATTAATATAAAATATATAAAAAGTATTACACAAAAATTTAAAAAAAATAATTAAGCCCTGAAATTCTCATCAATATAAGAATCGAATCTCACATAAGCCTCATCAATCGCCTGGGCAATTTGGTCCTGGGTAATTTCAGACAGCTCATCAAAGAGAACTCCAACATCGACATCCACATCTAACTGCTTGTCTTCATAGCTTAAAACAATGTCCAAATCCAAATCCTCGATTTCCTTGGCAGGCAGAGCTTTTGAAATTTCACTTTCTAAAATTTCACCGAAATCATCTGAGATGGTTGCCAAATCATCCTGTGTTAATACTTTAAGTTTTGACATGAAAATCTAAAAAAAGAAAAAGTTAAGGTTTAAGCCTATTGGCCCATACCTTGCATAGCTGATTGGATAGCGGTTTGCATTTCCTGGAGTTTTTTAAGAACTCTTTCTTCTTGGCGAGTCATAGTTTGTTTTCTTAACTCAAGAGTTTCTAATTTGTCTTCCATGTCAGCTAAAGCGTCACTGTATTCTACTTTAATGAGTAAAGTACCAGCTTGTTTGAATACTTCAGTATTTTCATCAGATTTTTTAAGTTCTTCTAATGCTTTTTCAGTTTCTTGAATTTGTACTTCAACATTTTGAACTTGCATGGTTACAGCTTGAGCCTGTTGTTGTAACTGTTGAAACTGATTTAATTGTTCTTGAATATTTTCAGGAATCTCCATTTTATCACCTTAATTATTATATAAGTATTAATTTGTTAAATTATTTATTTCTAATGCCAATTTGATCCACTTGATTGCTGAGTTGACAGAAGCTCTAAAGGAAGTAGAATCCTGTGCGTCAATATCAATCATGATATTTGATCCGTCCAGTTCGATGGTCATTGATGACCTGAAATCGGGAGCGGTTTCAAATTCCAGAATTATCGCATCATAAATGATTTTAGCCTGATTACTACTTTCAAATTCAACAGCTATATTGCTTTTAACTCTCTCCAGAGGACTTTCATCAATCATTTGGGACCTCTAAAATCTTTTTAACATTGATTTGGAAGTTTAACTTATCCCCAAATTTATTGACAAAATGAATTCTGGCTATTGAATCGTCACTTTTAGAAATCAATATGTAGTTTTCCTCAGCCTTATCTACTAAATCCAAATCTAGAATGTCGCTTAGGACATCAAGTTTCTTAACTTCAGATACTATTTTCAATTGTGATGGAGCGATGTTTGTCTTTTCATTATCCAGTGTCACTCCAATAAGAATTGTCAGTAGCAATTCGCCTTTGTTTGAGAAAAAAGAAATCCTGCTGGGATTTCCTTTGATTTCATTAACAACAGCTACATTATATTCATCAACTTCCAATGCCTTTAACAGTAACTCCCTAAAGTTCATTTTACCCCGGTTAACTGATGTTGAATCAGTAACGCGTGCTAAATTCTTACAGAACTTTCTAGTTTTTTGAGAAGGTTTTCTAGAAGTTGAAATTAACATTTAAATCAAAAATAGTAAAAAATTTAGTAAAAGCAAAGATTTTATCTTGCTTTTATAATTCTAGTGGTTTCTGGAACATTTTTAAATAAAATCCTATATCTGCATTTAGGACATTTATTTTCCATGTAGCTTTTATGGTCTACTTCTGCTCCACAACGTGGACACCTGTACAAGGCCTATTCCTCCACTTTAATGTCTCTGATACTGCGTGCTGCAGATTTTGCCATAGGAGTTTGTGGAACGTATGCTCCACCAGTAAATACTGCACCACATTTTCTGCATTTCCAGATTCCAGCAGCTTGTCTTTTTACATATGGTCTATCACATTTAGGACAAACATGATTCTTTTTCATGTTTTCTTCAATGATTTTAACAGATCTTTTTGCTTTTCTTCCGTATCTTGCACCGAACCTTCCTGTAATACCCACTTTTTTAGTTCTTGCCATTTATATCTTCTCCATAATAATTAAAATTTAAAATAAATTGATTATATAAAATAACCATAAAATTATCTAATATGATAATATTATATTATCTAATATTTAAAGGTTTGCTTAAAATAAGTATTTTAAGAAAAAAATTACTTTTTGATGAGAAAAAATAATTCCTATAAATCATTCTGCCAATTTCCATATTCCCATCAAAAAAATTTAAAATAATATCCAACTAGTCAAGAGTTGGATAATTTGGGCTTTCATTAGTAATCAACAAGTCATGTGGGTGAGATTCCTTAATACCACTGCTTGTAATTCTAACGAAGTTTGCTTTTTGCTGCATTGCCTTAATATTTTCAGCACCGCAATAACCCATAGATGATTTTAAACCACCAACTAACTGGAACAGGATTTCAGCAACTGTTCCCTTGTATGGCACAGCACCTTCAATTCCTTCAGGCACATATTTAGTGTGGTTCATTTTACTTTTTTGACCTTGGAAGTATCTGTCTGCTCCACCGTCAAATTCACTGGTCATTGCACCCATTGATCCCATTCCACGGTATTTTTTGTATTGCTTACCGTGCATGATAACAATGTCACCAGGTGCTTCCAAGGATGCCGCAAGCAAGTTACCGAGCATTACTGCATCTGCTCCAGCACCGATAGCTTTTGCAACATCACCGGAGTATCTGATACCCCCGTCAGCAATAACAGGAATTCCTGAATCGGCTGCAGCATCTGCAACATCAGAAATTGCTGTAAGTTGTGGTACACCGACACCAGCTACGATACGGGTGGTACACATTGAACCCGGACCGATACCTACTTTAAGTGCATCGACACCCATTGAAATTAAGTCTTCAGCAGCTTCGGCGGTTGCAATGTTACCGACACAAAGCTCAGCGTCAATATTATCCTTAATTGTTTCGGTGAATTTGACCACATTCATGTTATGAGCATGAGCACAGTCAATTGAAATGATATCCGCACCGGCCTGGTCAAGTGCCATTGCCCTGTCCAAATCAAACGGACCGCATGCAGCAGCAACCAAAAAGTTGCCGTCCTTGTCCCTTGCCGCATTAGGATATTGTGATTGGTTTAAAATATCTTTAATAGTAATGATTCCAACTAATTTGCCGTCACGAACAACAGGAAGCCTTTCAACCTTATTGTCATATGCAATGTTTAAAGCCTCTTCAGCAGAAACTCCTTCCTCAACGGTAACGACATCTGAAGTCATGATATCCTTGATTTCAGTAGCAGGTTCAGATTTTAGGAATGGTCTGATATCCCTTTTTGAAATGATTCCAAGAATTTTGTCACCATCTACAACAGGCAAACCGCTGATGAGTTCATTGCGCATTGTCTCTTCAGCTTCGCTGACAGTGGAACCTGGAGAAATGGTAATTACATCACGTATTGTTAAATCTTCAGCATTTTTAACTTTTCTGACTTCTTCAACTTGTCTTTCAAGTGTGATGTTTCTGTGAATTACACCTACTCCACCTTCCTGTGCCATGGCTATTGCAAGATCCGCTTCGGTAACGGTATCCATAGCGGCACTTAAAACAGGGATATTCAATTTGATTCCTTTTCCTAACTCAATTTTAGTATCAATGTCCTTTGGTTCAACATAACTTGCGTTAGGAGTCAAAAGGAAGTCGTCAAAGGTATAAGACATTCTTGCTTCTTGTACTTTTTTTGAAAATGACATGATTAACACCTAATTAAAATGAATCTAATAACTCTTTAAGCTCAGCAACTGCGGTATGGTGTATTTTTCCGGTGTTTCTGTCACCGCCAACACATGCAGCTCCCCTGATACCAACAACATCGCAACCGATATCATGTAATGGTTTCAATTGGTCCTTTTTAACGGAACCTGCAAGTGCAGTCAATAATCCATAGCCGTGAGCTTCTTCGACAAATTCTTTCAACTTGTCTAAATCTAAATAATCAAATAATGTATGACCGTCTTTAACAGCAGTGTCAAGCATTGCGAGGTCGCATCCTGCATCCTTTGCAACTTTTGGTATTTCCATCGGATCAACCGCACCTACACGGTGAGCATCAGCATAACCTGCCGCTACGATAATTGTATCTTCGCTAACATCTTTTACAGTTTTTACAACATTTTCCATGACTTCAACAGCTTCATCATGGTCTTTTGTTCCATATAATCCAACTTTAATATAATCTGCCCCTGACACGTGAGCTCCCATTGCAGCAAGTGAAACTGTACCCGGTTTGTAAGGCACATCACCTAAAGTAGCGCTGACAAGCTTGTCTTCAGGTGTCAATTCCCTAATTTCTTTAATGACCCATGGGAAATTAGCACCTAAAGAACCTTCCTTAGGATTTTTCACATCAACAATATCTGCTCCGCCTTCAATAGATTCGAGAGCTTCTTCACGATTTATAGGACTTATTAATAGAAGCATGTATTTCCTCCAATAAAATATTATTTTATAATATAGTAATATTAGTTCCTTATTATTTATAATATTATTGTTTTTTAATAGAAATTTTAAAATTAGTAAGGAGAATTATTATTACTAATGTTGTCTTTAATTTTACCATGTGCCTTTGGATAAAATCCAACATCAGCTGACAATTTTCTCATATTTTCAATAATCTCATTGGTAGGTATTGCTAAAGGACAGTTAAGTGTGCACAAACCGCATAGGGTGCACATGTAAAGGCCTGAATCAAAACAGGTCTCATCATCCTCAATGAATTTTGACATTGCAACTCCCCTACCACCAAGGTAGTTGTTGAATCCGAATTCGTTTCCGACCGCATTATAGACCGGACAGTGAACTATGCAGTTTCCGCAGCCTATGCAGTAAAGACATTCCTCGATTGCATCGCTTCTTCCATTGTCCAGAAGAATAACCACAACCCTTTCGGCACCGTACATGTTTTTTATAAGCTTTTTTTCGATGTCGGCGGTTTTTGATGGTCCTGACACTACATTCATATATGAAGTGACAAAGCTGCCTGTTGCAAATACTGTCTCCAGTTTCACAACGGAGATTGCGTCTTCCAATGTCGGCACTATTTTATCGATTCCAGCTACAATTATATGCAAATCTTTAAGTGAAACTATTGAAATATTGCCCTCATTGTGCACCATTACAATGGACCCCTCTTCGGAAGCTATTGCATTGGCTCCACTTATACCTACTCTTGCACTTTCAAGGCGTTTCAGCACATCACTTCTGACAGCCTTCATGATTTCAGTAGGTTCTGCGGAAACATCATCATCAAGAGATTCATTGACAATGCTTGTAATCTCATCAACATTCAAATGTGAAGCGGGGCCAGTCGGATGAACAGGCTTGTTGTCCTCTTTTTTAAGCTGCAATATGCGGTCTCCCAAATCGGTTTCCACCACATCAATGTCCAGATGGTCCTTTAAACCAATTTCACCCAAAGTGTTTGATTTTGCCTTGGCAATAACCTTCGCATCATACTCATCAATCAGCTCATCGATAATGTTTAATGCATCCCGAGATGTCTTGGCAAATTTATATTCAATATCATTGCGCTTAAATGATTCAAGAACCTGATTTAATAGCTCATCCTTATTGTCAAAAGAATATTTTTTAATTTCGCGAACTCTTGAAGTGAGTCTCTTGATGGATGGCAGGTCCTTGATTGATGAGGATCTTCTCTTAACAGTATCAAAAGATTTTCTCATTGTTTCAAGTTCACTGTTCTTCATCCAAACCACCATACCTCATTAGAAACTCGGTTAAGTCCAACACTTCAATTTCATCATTTTCAAGGTTGAGCTTGCAGAAAGGACAGGAAACAACCAATGTCTCGCAATCTGTCTCCTTTGCTTGTGCCAATCTTGATTTTGCCATTTGATTTGCGATTTCAGGATAAGCAGATTTTACGCCTCCTCCGGCACCGCAGCATAGGCTCTCTTCACGACTGTTTTCCATCTCAACAATGTTTGCCACACTTTCAATGGCATTTCTGGGCTCATCAAATACCTTCATCTGGCGGCCCAAATGACATGAATCATGATAAGTGACATTCAAATCGGATTTTTCAAAATTAAGTTTGCCTTCTTTAATCAATTCATCAAGCAATTGTGAAATGTGAATGACATCCAAACCGTCATAATCCTCCTTTAGGGTTTTATAACATCCTGCACAGGAGGTAATGATTTTTTCATCCTTAAGAATTTCAGTGTTCTTTTCAATCTGCTCTTTTGCTTCCTTTTCAAAGCCGGTTCTGAGCAGAACTGATCCGCAGCATTTTTCATCTTCCAAAACATGATAATCCACACCTGCAAGAGACAATAATTTTTCGGTTGCTTTGGAAATGTCAGTCTGCTTTTCCCTTGCAGTACAGCCTCTAAAATAAAGCATTATTCATCCTCTTCATCATCAAGAGTTATTTCATTGTTTATTGCAACTTCCTTTACGATCTTATTTATTTCATCCTGCAATATGTCTATCCTGTTGTATAACCTGAAGATAATGTAGAACAATACTAAAAACACTACAATAATAATAAAGTCCAAACCACGGGTTATACCAAATAATCTGGCGAAACGTTCACTTGCTAATGGAAAGATTGAAAATAAGATTACAAATAGCCATAATACTGTCCACAGGATTACAGTAGCCAAGGATTGCTTTTGCTTGAGATACCTGTAAAAGAACCATAAGATGGCCAAAATTGATATTATTGGAAATAGTATAGAATATAATAACACTTTATCACCTTAAAATTGATGTTTTATCATTTGAAGCAATATCTTAAATGCTTCCACAACATTTGTTCCTTTTGCCTGGGTTTCCGGAGTGTAAATTGTTTGAATTGGAACTTCTGCAAATGGAATATTATTATCGTTAACTTCACGTATGAATTCTGATGAAATGAGGTATCCTCTTGCATTGATATCTATTTTTTTCAATGCATCAGCGGTTATTGCCCTGAAACCAGTCTGTGAATCACTCACATTGACCTTATAAAATATTCTTGTCAAAAGGTTCATGACGGCATTTGCAAAGTTTCTGGTGAATGGCATGTCCTTAAGCGGCCTTACGCCAATTACTGCCTGAGCCTCACCTTTAACCAAAGGTGTTATCACATCATCCAAATCTTTGGCTGAGTGCTGGCCATCCGAATCCATACTGACAACATATTTCGGATTAAACATGAAAACAGCGTCAAATCCTGTCTGTGTCGCCACACCCACTCCCCTGTTGATTATGAGAGAAAAAATATGAATCTGGTCAGGGTATTTCCTTTTGGATTGCTTAATAACTTCCAAAGTATTGTCTGAGGAGCCGTCATTGACAATAATCATATTGTATCCCATTTGGGCAATTTCCTCAATTACCGGCTGAATTCTTGTAGCCTCATTATAAGCAGGAAGAATAACATATGTTGCCTGCTTATCCTCTTTAGAAATTTCAAAACTCATCGTACACCTTTTTATAATGGTCCTGCATCCTCTTTTCCTTCACGCATTCCCATTCCTGCTTCTTTTCTCATTGCTTTTCTGTGATACATCATCTTAATTAAATTCTGTGCATGTTCCCTTGCCCTGTTTTCCGCAAGCTTTGCAAGTTCAACCGGATCTTCCTCTTCGTCTTCATGTACAAACACTTCCAGTATATGAGTATTTGTCATGAGCTGTGCATTGATCAGGCCGGTTGATGCCTCATGAGCACACATCTTATCCTTTTCCATAGGACCGGGCATTCCAAGTGCCATCACTATATCACAATCTTCTTCTTCAATGAGAATTTTGGCTGTAACAGGCAGGTCCTTTACGCCCGGAACAGTTTCACGGATTATTTTTAAATCATAAGCGTTCTTTTTAAGCTCATCGATAGCTGCTGAAGCCATATCAAAACGAGCAAATGTCGTATCACATATTCCAATTCTCATTCAAATTCACCTTATAAAGAACTATGTTTTTATTTATATAAAAGTTTATTTAAAAATAAAAAAGTATTATGATTTATTACTGTAAGTAATACTTTGATGCTTGATTTTATGAAAAAAATCTTGTTTAAAAAAAAAATTAGTTTTTGTCGAGCAATTCCAAAAACTTTTCCTTGGCTTCTTCAATAGTAAGCGGATAATCGCCATGCATGTCAAAGCCTTCACGTTCAAGTTGCTGGAATAAATCTGTAACAATAGGGACCTTTAGATTAGCCTGCTCCAAAATTTCAGGTTTTGCAAAGATTTCTTTAGGAGTGCCTTCTGCAATCAGCAGACCGTCAACCATAACAAAAACCCTTTTGGCATAGTTTGGAACCAGATCGACTTCGTGTGTTGATATTACAATTGTAATTCCCTCATCATTGAGCTCATTCAGCAATATTGATAGGTCAACAACACCCTGAGGGTCGAGACCTGCTGTAGGCTCATCCAAAACCATGACTTCAGGCTTCATTGCAAGAATTCCTGCAATTGCAACTCTTTTCTTTTGACCTCCGCTCAAGTGATGTGGCGCAGTCTTTTCAAAGCCACTCATTCCTACACGAGACAAAGCCTCTTCTACCCTATCCTGAACTTCTTCCATAGATAGTCCCAAATTAAGAGGTCCGAATGCAACATCTTCCTCAACTGTAGGGGCAAAAATCTGGTCATCAGGATTCTGGAAAACGATTCCAACTTTTTGCCTGAACTTAAGCAAAGATTTCTTATCGTATTTCAATTCCTCGCCATCAATAAATACCTGTCCCTCATCAGGCTGATAGATACCATTCAAATGAAGGAATAATGTTGATTTTCCAGCACCGTTTTTTCCTAAAAGAGCAACCATTTCACCTTTTTCAACCTTTAAACTAACTCCTTTAAGTGCCTGGTAATCTGAATTATAAGAATACTTAATATTTTTTACCTCTAACATTTTAATTCTCCTTTTTTCTTGGTTCATAAACTGGAAGTTCACCAGTATAACCTCTTGAATCCAGTGCAAATTGCAGTGTTTCACTTTTATCAAGAGATCTTAAGAATATTGTACTTATAAGAGCGCCTAAAGACTTAAATGATGACCAATATGAATGATAACCCAACCTTGTATTTTGTGCCTTTTGCATGGTATCGATTTCATTTAAGAATATGAAAATTGTATTATACATTAAAAGAGCGATTTCAATCATGATTCTTGGAACTTTCATATTCCTTAAACAATTTAAAATCTTTGCAATAGGTGTTGTAAGGGCTAAAAAACCTAAACATGGCAAACAGCCAAATACCCTCATAAATGTATAAACCGCATAATGCAAAGAATCTGTAGTAATTACAATACCGAATATTCCAGTTTCATAAATAACCTCTCCTTTTCCAAAGAAGAGCATTAAGAATATACATGTTATAACAAGAAATGCCATTGGAATTGATAGGAATTTAAAATAGGATCTGTAGTTGATTTTAGCAATGGCCAATATTACAACGGACATTACTATGAAAATGAATACGTCAAAATATAGATTATCAAGTGCTAATGTTAAAACCAATAAGAAAATTGTTAAAAACAATTTTAAATAAGGATTTGTTTCGGTTAATTCATTATGATGCGCAATATAATCCATATCAAATTTCATAAAATCACTTAAAAAAAGAAAAAATAATAAAGAAGATTAATTATTCTTCTTTACCTTGACCTCTCCAGTAACCAAAGAAGTAACCAATAATGATTGCTCCGATAGCTGCTTGAAGAGCAAATAATAAACTTTCTATTTCACCACTAGGCGGTTCCCATATTGATGAAAACCAAGGTTCGTAATGGGATGCTTCAATTTGTTCACTTGCTGCATCGTCAGATCCACCAAAGTACCCATCATCTTCACCATGACCACTAAACATTATTAATGGCGCAACGAATATAATTATACAAACAACTGCTAAAATTATTAATGTTGATGTTTTCATTTAAATCACCCTATGCTTCATTAGGAGCTAAAGCACCTAATTTATCTAATAATTTTGGTTTGTAAGCTTTTAATCTGTCCCAGATAATAACTGTTAAGATACCTTCACCAATTGCTAATGGCACTTGAGTAACTGCAAAGATTGTTAAGAAAGCAGTCAATGCTGCACCAAAATTAGGAGCAGGGAATGCTAAAGCTAATTGGAATGAAGTAGCTACGTAAGTCAATAAGTCACCTAAAAATGCTGCAAAGAAAATTGCAATAGTTGATGAAATACCAGCTTTAGTTAAACCTTTGTATACAATCCAAGCTACTAATGGTCCAACGATACCCATAGAGAATATGTTTGCGCCTAAAGTGGTTAATCCACCGTGAGCAAGTAAAAGTGCTTGGAAAATAAGTACAATAGTAGCTAATACAGCAGTTACAGCAGGACCAAATAATGCTGCACCTAATCCGTTACCACAAGGGTGAGAACAACTTCCAGTAACAGATGGTAGTTTCAAAGAAGATAAGACGAACATGAATGCACCGCTTACAGCGAGTAAAGCTTTGGATTCAGGTGTTTCATCTACAATTTTTTTAATCTGATATAAACCAAATGCAACAACGATGATTGATATGACAAACCATATAATACACCAGTTCAATGGTAAATATCCTTCCATAATATGCATAAATTATTTCCTCCAAATTTCTAATCAATATGATTTGATTAATCTCTCAATAAAAATTTAAAATATAGTTAAAATTTTATAAAGTTTTATTGATAATGATATTATATACTTTATTATATATAAATATTATTAGTAATACCCTAAACAAAATTTAGGCAAACCTAATAAATTTATAAAATAAAAAAACAAAATATGATACCATGAACATAAAAAACAACCTGATACTGGCACTTGACGTGATGAGTGAAGCGGAAGCAATTGAAATATGTGACTCAATAAAGGAATACATCGACACCATAAAAATCGGCTATCCCCTAGCTCTTGCAGAAGGTCTGGAAATAATCAACAAACTAAAAGGAAAATTTGGATTCAAAGTGATATGCGACTTTAAAGTGGCAGATATCGATGCTACAAACGAAAAGATATGTGACGAAACCTTCAAGGCAGGTGCGGATGCAATCATATGTCACGGATTTGTCGGCGAGGACAGCGTGCAGGCATGCCTTGACATGGCAAACAAGCATGAAAAGGAATTATTCCTGCTAACCGAAATGTCCCATCCCGGAGCAAAAATGTTTCTGCAAAAAAATGCAGATGCAATAGCTGAAATGGGAGTTAAAATGGGAATAAAAAACTATGTTGCACCGGCTACCAGACTTGATCGTTTGTCAGACATCAGAAACATTGTGGGCAGTGATGCATACATAATCTCACCGGGCGTCGGAAAGCAAGGCGGAGACGGCAAAAAAACATTGGAATACTCAAACGCAATAATAGTTGGAAGAAGTATTTACGAAGCAGAAAATCCAAGCCTTGCATGTAAAAATTTAATAGAATCAATAAAATAAACCTAAACAATTATAAATTAAGAAGAATAAAAATATTATTGTTCTTGTTATCTTTGAACAAATTATAATTTAAACGGAGGAAAAAAGCATGGCAAACGAAGTAACAAAAATGATTATGGAAACCATCCTAGCATTGATTACAACTGCATTCGCATTCGTTGCAGGTGAAGCATGGAACACCGCTATCCAAGGGTTAATTGAAAACTTTATCGGAACTGGAGACGCACTTCCAAGTTTATTTACCTATGCTATTATCGTAACCATTGTTGCTGTAATCGTTACCGTTCTCATTGCTAGAATCGCTGGTAGAATGGGCGTAGACACAGAATAAATTTAAAAAAAGGAATTTTTAATTCCTTTTAACTTTCTTTTTTTAACTCAACTTTTCAAAAACTATTCCTGCAAATTCATAGGCCACTTCAAACATTATGAAGCAGATGAATACAAAAACATCAAATGCACCGGAAAATGCCAATATGAATATAACTATTTTCATCACAAATCTATATTCAAAAAATAGATTTAAAAAAGTATTTTCGGTGACTTTACTTATGGTTTCATGACCTATTTCATCAGATAATGCCGCTACAATACAAACAAGCAAAACAATTAAATTCAAATCAGGAATTCCGCAAATCAAACATACGACAACAAAGACTGCCAAGGAAATGATATGATGAATGCCGTCGACTTTTAGGGCTATCAAATTGCCTATCAAAATCGCTATGAATACATAAGCCGCTCCAACATCATTTACTGTTGCAATTGCTGAAGTCAAACCGCACAATACTCCAAAAATGCTTGCAAACATCAAATCATGCTTTTCATCAAAAAAATCGTCGGAATATTTCATGAAAAATCCGGACAATAAAAATAAAATAGCTAAAATAATATAACTCATCTAATCACTTGAAATCCTATCTAGACAAGCCGCATAAATCAATGGAAAGATTACAGTAACATCCCCAACAACGCTTGCAAGGCTGGATCCGCATCTTGCCTTAGCCCAGGACTTTGCCTCCTCCAGAGGTGCACCGCCCAAACTGCCTGCTTCCGGCCTGTCCATCGTAATTTGAATAGCCGCATCAAGGCCGCCCTTAATGACATTGGATGCTAATGTATAATGCTTTGTAAGGCCTCCACCTAAAAGAATTGCACCAACACGCTCAGCTTCAAAGACTATGTCTGAGAGATAATGCATATCAGCTACCGCATCAACTACAAAATCATGGTCCTGGTTAAAAATCCATAGCTGCAGACCCATCATAGAATCGATTAGGCCCGGAGCAAAAATTGGAACATTGTTTTTTGCTGCAGCTGCTACAAATGAGTTTTCATCATCAACCATAAGGCCAATTTCATATAACAATTCCTGGATGGAGATATGATTTCTTTGGCTGGAAATCTTTTCAAAGATTTTAATTATTTCTGTTTCGAATATGGTAAAATCATCAGAACCAACATTTATATCGGCAATTCTGCCTATGCCGTCTTCATTGAGCTCTTCATCATCACGCCCCTCATGGCGATAATGTGATCCCCCAAATGCCTCAACCAGGTCATGAGTGATATTTGCTCCGCTTGATACAATCAAATCCACATGATGATTTTCAATCATCTGAGATACGATATTCCTCATGCCTCCAGGTATCAGGGGCCCTCCAAGGCTCATGAACACCTTCATGTCCTTATCCTGAATCATATCTGTTAAAATATTGCAGGCTCTTCCTACTCTTCCTGCTCCTAAAACGCCTGATTTGTCAAATTCATTAACTAAATCAGATACTTTCATATCCTTTGTTACATTAATTGGGTTAACTTTCATTAAATCACTTAATTTGTAATGATTGGGAATTGCTTTAAGTTTGTTATGCTGTCAATTAAATCTGTTCTTGTGACAATTCCAAGTAAGGAATGGTTGTTATCGGCAATGATCAATCTGGAAATTGATTTTTTAAGCATTACCTCAATTGCATTGGCTATCTTCATGTCTTCATTTACAATGACAACATTTGTTGACATTAGCTCTCCAACAGTTTCATTTTCCTTATCCTCTGCAATTGCATTTACTAAATCAGTCAATGTAAATACTCCAACGACTTTTCCATCTTTAATGACCGGAGCTCCATCAATTTCTTTTTTAACTAATTTTTTAGCTGCCTCTTTTACAGAGCAATCAACAGTGAATGAGATTACGTCACGACTTGCAATATCTCCTACAGTTTGTTTTGGAATGCTTCTGATGGTTTTCGTATCCACTAAAAGAATGTTGTCCATATCATCACGGCCAACGATTGTCCCCATGACTCCCAGATTGTTTACCGGTGTCGGACCTATGCTGATTTCATCTCCAAGTTTCAAATCTTTGATACTTCCCAATACTTTTATTGCAGCTTCACATTCACTAGGCTGGGGAACACTAGTGAATTCTATCTTAGCAACAGAAATATCCTCTATCCTTTTGCCGTTTTTGTAAATAGGTACCATGGAATCATTGTCTGAAACTGAAATGTTCAGGGCATGATATGCTTCAATTGTTGGCTTATATCCTCCTCTAGGACCCGGCACACCTTTGACCAAACTTAAGCTTCTTAAAGCCTGCATCTGATTACGAATTGTTCCAGGATTCCTATTCATAACCTCAGCAATATCCTCACCCTTAATGGACTTTCCATTAGAGGATTGGTATAAGTTAATTAAGGTTTGCAAAATTTCTTTTTGAACAGATGTTAACATGTTTAATCCCCATCAAGTAAATAATATTATAATTTATGTTAAATTAACCTTATAAATGTTAATGATTAATCATGATAAGAAAAATCGGAGTTAAAAAAAAAGAAAATGAAATGATTACTCAATCAATTGTTTTAAATCATTTCTAATTATGGAAGTCGCATCAAATCCTTTAATTGCATCCACCATTTCAGGGAATTTAGCTTTTGGAATCAATACGTTAATCTGTGAGAAATCAGAACCCGGAGTTATTGTAGGCTCATCGGCACAGAGTTTATTGTCAATCAGATAATTTGAGACCTCATCGATTTTGGAATTGGCAATGTTGAATTTGACATCGAAGTATTTTTTGGCGGTGATTGCTCCAAGCAGCTGCTCATAAATCATTTGAGCCTTGTCCAATTTTTCGCCTGTGCAGCTGACCCCTGCATAAAGCCCTGCTGAGGAATGCAGAATTGTTTCGATTTCCTTTAATCCTGCTTTTCTTAGACTGCTGCCTGTTTGAGTGTTATCCACAATCAAATCAGCACCTTTTTTAATATAAACTTCAGTAGCACCGTCAGAGTTGATTACCTGAACCATCTCATTGTCACCGTCAGTCAAACCCCTGACCTGAACAAACGGCACGGCATCACCATATAGTTCCTGATAAACTTCATTTTCCATGATGAATTTTCTTGTTAAGTTTGGATATTCAGTGAAACATAATATTGGGGTTTTTCTGTCCTTATTTGCTCTGAACAAATCGGATAAACTGTTGTATGGTGAATCCTTTGGAACCGCAACAATCAAACGGGTTTTTCCATAATCCAAATCACCGATTTTAACAGTGTCAGTTTTCCTTAAGACTGACTCTTCCTTTACCCAGTCTTCACCTACAATGGCTATGTCAACCATTCCCCTATTCAATTCGACGGGAGTGGATTGAGGACGGGTAAGAAATGCAACAATATCCTCATCATTTAAGATTTCAATTTCGTAAGATTCATCACCAGGTTCATATCCTTTAACTTCATAACCTGCATCAACAAAGAGTTGATATGTATTTCCTCTTTTAACATTATTTAAACTTCCTTTCGGAAGACCTAAAATTATTTTATCGTTCATATTAATACCTAAATTAGAATTTTAAACTTTAAATTATATAATATTTATGATGGATTTTTTTAAAAAAAAAGAAGATTAGTTGTGATAAGCTTCACAACTTTCACGATTTAAGGCATGCTTGTGGACATGCATATGCTTTATTCCATTTTCGGTTTCAATCTCATCCAATATTTCAATGCCCTCATGTGAATGGGTGTGCTCACCGTCATTGTGGAAATGATAATGATTGTGTTGCAAATTCTCAGAGTCAATCTTTTTGATTGAATCATCGAAATGCCTGTCATACAGCAATGCTGCATTCAATACGACAAGGCATGATCCTGCATTGTGAACAATTGCTCCTGTTACAGGATTCAATAGACCTAAAACAGAACAGACAATTGCCACTGCATTGATTGTCATTGAAATTGCAATGTTCGCCTTGATTGTGAATAATGTTGAATTTGAAAGTTTTTTAAGATATGGGATTTTGCCGATGTCATCACCCAAAAGTGCAATGTCAGCCGCCTCGATTGCAACATCACTTCCAACGGATCCCATTGCAACGCTTACATCAGCGGTTTTGAGTGCAGGAGCATCGTTAACTCCATCACCTATCATACATACCTTCTTGCCTTCACCTTTAAGCTTTTCAATCCAATCAAGCTTTTCCTGTGGAAGCAAATTACCATAAACTTTGCCTATTCCAACTTTGGAGGCAAAGTAATTAGCAGTTTCTGTATTATCCCCCGTAAGCAATATGGTTTCGGTTCCCAAATCGTGCAGACTTTCAATCATGCTTTTGGAATCCTCACGTATCACATCGGACAATCCGATTAATCCGGCAACTTTGCCATCTAATGCAACGATTATTGAAGCTTTACCTTCATGCTTTAATTTATCTAATTGAGCGTCGACATTTACATCAATATCATTTTCAGATAGAAATTTGGAGTTTCCTGCATATATTTTACCATAAGAATTAACGCATGTAACACCTTTACCAGGATACATCTTAAAGTCTTTAGGCTCTTCAATGTCGATTTCAGCCTCATTTGCATTATTTACGATAGCTTTAGCCAATGGATGTTCACTTAATTTCTCACATGAAGATGTGAGCTTAAGCAAATCCAACTCGGACAAATCATCATTTAATGGGATAATATCAGAAACTTCTAAATTACCGTAAGTTAAAGTACCAGTCTTGTCGAATACCAAAGTATTTAAAGCTCCTAAAGTTTCAAGCGCTTCACCAGACTTGATCAATACACCATACTTTGTTGCCTGGCCTATAGCAGCCATGATTGCTGTTGGAGTTGCGAGAATCAATGCACATGGACAGAATACCACCAGAACAGTGACTCCTCTTTCGATATTGCCTGTCACCAGCCATGCTACGATAGCTATTATCAATGCAACAGGAACAAGCCATGTTGCCCATTTATCGGCAATCCTTTGAGTTGGAGCCTGCTTTTCATCAGCGGCCTTTACAAGATCAATCAGTTTTTGAAGTGACGAATTCTCTCCGAGGCTGGTTGCCTTAATATCAATTGCACCGTACATGTTCATGGTTCCGCAGAATACCTCATCACCAACTCCCTTATCAATAGGAAGTGATTCTCCAGTCATGATAGACTGGTCAAGTGATGATGTACCGTTGATTACTTCACCGTCAACAGGCACGCTTTCACCAGGAAGTATCCTTAATGTATCGCCAATTTTGATTTCATCTACAGGCACAACTTCCTCGACTCCATTGACTATTCTTCTTCCGGTCTGTGGAGTTAAATTAATTAGATTTCTTAAACCTTTTTTAGCCCTTTCAACAGTCCAGTCCTCTAAAAGAGCACCTAATGCCATAATCCATGCAACTTCACCTGCTGCAAATATCTCCCCAATTAAAAGAGAGGCAACCATTGCTATTGCAATCAACAGCGCTGATGAAATCCATTTTTCACGGATCAATCTTGTCATTGCCAAAAGCAACATTGGAATACCACTTATTATTACTGTTCCCCATGCAGGGTTTAAGTAAATCGGAGTGTCAATTCCAAAAATCATAAAAATAACTGCAATCAATAAGAATATTCCTGAAATGACGGTCATCTTTAGACCGAATAGGAAATCAGTTATTTCATCTATCACACTAAACACCTCTAAGTATTACTTTTTTTGAATTTATTTAAATACCCAGTATTACTCAAAATTTTTTAAAGGTGTTGCCAAAAAATTTTGACACACATTAAAAAAAATTATATTCAGTAAGTACCAACAGCCAAAAAGTATTACTTTTTTTGAGTTCATTTAAATACTCAGTATTACTATTAATTATTTTAGATTACAAAGTATATAAAAGTATTACTTTTTTTGAGTTCATTTAAATACTCAGTATTACTTAAAAAATTAGTGAAAAGTATTACCCAAAATTTCAAATCGTTCATAATGAGATTATTTTAACTAAAAAAGCTGAAATGACATTACATTTTCAATAATATCTAAAAAAAGTCAATCCTTGATTGTATCCAATATCTTTCGGGCATAAACCCTGTCCTTTTCCTTTTCCTCTTCAGACAAATCAGAATATGGAACCATTAGCATATCCCATTTAGCCAACTTATCCTTAACCTTTAAAACAAGTAATTGATCCTCATCACTCAAATCATCCTCATGTCTTTCAATGATTTCAAGCAATGAAGACAATTCATTGGATAACGCATCAGCCCATTCACACCATTGGACATGTTCCAAATCAGCCAATTTTTCTAATGCATCATCCTTCATAATCATCACTACGGTTTCATCGCAAGGTCCATTATGCTGAAAGGCTCGCCATCTTTTCTTGGAGCGGGAGCACCCATTCCAAAAGCGGATTTGGCAAATTCCTTATTCATCCTTTTTGAAACCTCGCCAAAAATCATTTTGTATGCAGTGCACTGCGGATCAACCGCCTGAGGTGTCTGATATGCAACTATTGCATTGTAAGGACATCCCCCTTCACAGTATTTCACATATCTGCATTTCTTACAGTTTTCATCCACATAATCCCTGAATTCCATCAGCTTGGCCCATGCATCTGATTGCTTCAAATCGTCAAAGCTTGGATTTGCAGACACGTTGCCCAAAACATATTCAGGCATTCCAACAAATCTGTAGCAAGGATATATTGAACCGTCAGAGCCTACCGCCAAAGTTGTACCAATGCAATCCGCAAAAGTGCAAAGGGTACCTCTTCTTCTAAGTGAAGATTTACAGATATGGTCCAAATCCATCACTGTAAACTTGTCCAAATCATAAAGGTACTTGTCCAGCCAGTCAACCAGGAGTTTGCCGTGCTCTTCCTGGTCAAGCGCCCAAGGGTCTGCATTGTCCCCTCTTAAAGACGGTAAAGCAGCATGGATTTTGAGGTTCATTTTTTCTCCCTTGAAGAATTCATATAATTCATCGGAGAAATCCTTGGAATAATCGGTAACTGTTAAAACAAAGTTGATTATCAATCCTTTACTTTTAGCCAGTTCATATTTTGACATGGTCTTGTCAAAATAGCCGTCTCCCCTTTGATAGTCATTAATCTCCTTTGGCCCGTCAATGCTTGTACTTACAACAACATTATATTTGACAAACAGGTCAATCAGTTCTTCAGACAGAAGCCAGATATTGCTCTGAAGTGAAAAACCTTCAAAGTTTTCCAGTTTTGACAGATTTTCCAGAGCATATTCATAAAAGTCATAACCAGCCAAAAGCGGTTCTCCGCCATGGAAGGTAAAATGAACTTTATCATCCCTAAAATCGCCCAGCCAGTCAATAATCTGGTCTATAATTTCAGTATCCATCATTTCCTTTTTGTTTTCTGAACCCCAGCAGTATTTACAGTTTGACGGACAGTTGAGCGTAGGGATAATCATTACATGAAATGTCATTTTATCAGTAAATCTTATTTAATTCGTTTAAAAGTTTCTTTTTCTCATCTTCTTCCATATCCTCATTTACAAAAAATATGTAACCGCACTCTTCGCATTTTACGGTTTCCATTTCTGCATGAGCATGATGGTTATCCAGCATTTTTCTGTGTGCAATCTTATCCTTTGAACCGCACTTTGGACATGGAGCTACAAGTTCTTCCAGTTTCATTTTTTCACCTTGATTATATTTCTATTCTTGAAGTATATAATTGTATAGATTATAGAAAAGTTTAAATAAGATGTTTCAATGACTGCAATTTTACAAAGTGGCATCAACAAAGCTTTAAATACTATTTGAACATATACACTATATTTAATTAATGTTTGAAGTGATTATCATGCCATACGACTACTATGAATATCTTAAAAAGCAAAGAGATGATAAACAGTATACAGAAACCGCTGAATTGGTAAGACAAAACCTATGGAGCGAGACAATTAATTTTAAACTATCGCAAGAGTGGCTGGATATTGAGGACAGAATACTGATAATGTTATACCTACGCTTGAGATATACCTAACGGTTAAGCAGTTTGACCATGAACCTGTAAATCGGAAATCCCACTTTTTGAACAAAAACAAGCGCATACTTATAGCCCGGAATCTCAAATTCCTTTTTAACCTTTTTCAACTCTTCTATAATATCCAGTTTTTGAGGGCATTTCCTTAAGCACTTTCCACAGCCATTGCATTTGCCTGCATTGCCGGAACTTCCCATAATTCCCCCGACATACTGGTAATAATCCATAAATGACTGGTTGAACATGCCCTTATGACCAAAGAGGTATTTCTCATTGTAGATTTTCATGCATTCTGGAATATTGACTCCCTGAGGGCATGGCATACAATAGCCGCATGTTGAACAGTTGATCTTCAGTGAATTTCTCATAACCCTCTTGACAAGCTCAACTGTTTCCATTTCCTCAAATGACATTGACAGAGGAGTTATCCGCTCAGCAACTGCCAAATTCTCATTCAACTGTTCAAGAGAATTCATTCCAGACAATACACATGTTACATTGCGGTTATTCAATACCCATTCGAATGCCCATTCAGCAGTGCTCTTATCAGGATTTGCCTTTTTAAATATTTCTTCAGCTTCCTGTGGCATCTTTCCTGCAAGAATGCCTCCTTTCAGAGGTTCCATTACAAAAATTCCCATTCCTTTTGAGGTAGCATATTCAATTCCTTCCACACTGGCCTGAACATTCTCATCAAAGTAATTGTACTGGACCATCACAACATCCCAGTCATAACCATCAATCAACAGTGGAAACTCTTCCTTGGGACCGTGATATGAAAATCCGACATGCTTGATTTTGCCTTCGCTTTTTGCCTTGCTTATGAATTTTAAAAGGTCCCTTTTAAGCAATCGGTTCATTGACTTCAAATCAACGGCATGCATCAGATAATAATCAATTGAATCCCTTTGAAGGCGATTCAGCTGCTCTTCCAAAATGTTTTCCATATCCTCATATTTCCGGACATTGATTGTGGGCAATTTGGTGCAGATTTTAACCTTATCCTTATACTCGCCCTGAAGGATTTCTCCCAAAAATGATTCGCTGTCCCCATAAAGGTAAGCGGTGTCAATAAAATTAACTCCATTATCAATTGCATGATATATCAGCTTTGATGCCTTTTCCCTGTCTATTTTACCGTTCTTTAATGGCAGTCTCATTGCCCCAAAGCCTATCGGGGAAATTTCATCGCCGGTTTTTTGAATTTTTCTGTATTGCATATTATCTCTTCGTCATTGTGATGAATTTGTTAAGGAGTTAAAGAAAGTTATTAAAAAAAATATTACTTTATCTTGCGGGTTAAATTTTTTGATGGTGATGATAATGAAATCAATCTGAAGTTCGGTTTTTCCTGAAGGCGAATCATATTCTTCAAATCGATTCCGTCTTATGCCTCTCTAATCATTTCCTTCATATATCTTATTAACTCGTCTTTTGATTCCGGATCATCCATTGCAAACTCTATTGAAGTTTTGAGCCATTCAAATCTGTTACCTATATCATATGTTTTTCCTTCGAATGTCACACCATAAATGGCATCCAATTTTGACAGCGCATCGGTCAGCTGAATTTCACCGCCAACACCAGGTTCTGTTTCGTCAATCTTATCGAAAATATCAGGTGTCAATACATAACGGCCCATAATGGCGAGATTTGATGGTGCCTGATGAGCCAATGGCTTTTCAACGAGCTTTTCAATATTGTAAACATCCTTTTCAACTTCAGTTCCCTTAATAATACCATAACGTTCTACCTTTTCTTTGGGAACCTTTTCAAGAGAAATTGCTGAGGCATCATACTTTTCATAAACATCAATCAGCTGTTTTGTGCATGGGGTGGGGCCTTTAGTGATTGAGTCGCCTAAAAGCACTGCAAATGGTTCTCCTCCGATATGCTTTTTGGCACAGTAGATCGCATCACCGAGACCTTTCTGTTCCTTTTGCCTTACATAACAGATATCCGCCAAGTCAGTTATCGCACGAACTTGCTTCAACCTGTCATCCTTACCTGCGCTTTGCAGGGTCTGCTCAAGTTCAAAGGATTTGTCAAAGTGATCCTCAATAGACCTTTTATTTCTACCGGTTACAATCAAAATGTCATCAATGCCGGAAGCTACAGCCTCTTCAATAACATACTGGATAGTAGGTTTGTCATAAACAGGCAACATTTCCTTTGGTTGCGCTTTTGTAGCAGGCAAAAATCTTGTTCCAAAACCTGCTGCTGGAATTACAGCCTTCATAATTTATCACCATATAAGTTTATATTAATTATAATTTTAGTTAAAATATTATAAATAGATTAATGAAAAAATGGTTGTTTAAATCCAATTAAAAAAAGCAATTTTATATAAATGGTGCGGGGGACGGGACTTGAACCCGCGAAGGGACTGACCCACTAGGCCCTCAACCTAGCGCCTTTGACCGCTCGACCACCCCCGCATAAAACAAAAGTAGTTATTAAAGAATATCTTTTTCAAGTTATATATAGTTAACTATTTTTAGCATAATTTTATAGTGACTTCCATGACTTTTTCATTTTTTAAATCTTCAATCAAGTTACTGTCAAGATCCCTTGCTGCCTTATCTGCATGAATCATCAGTGTTCTGGAGCAGGTGAAATCACTTGTTCTGCAAACGATGTCTGTTGGATGGGTCAATGATAAATCCTCATGGCCAAAACCGGTTATTTCATCATGGCCGTTTTCCGTGTCGAGAATAACCTTAATTTTAGTATTTGAATTGGCAATTTTATCCTTGAACTCCTGCGGGAAGTTTAACATTGACTTATCTGCAGATGTTCCCACAATGCAATCTGCTGTCGGGCCAATCTCAACGTCCTTGGTAACTTCAAAAGTGGATTTGTGAAGTGAGGTTACATTTTTATGGCCTCTGGTTTTAAGCTTGAAAATCATGAATATAGTTTAGACTCAAAAACTAATATAATTTTTGATGGCTTTTAATCGAAGAGAAGTCCAATAATTTTAATAACATTGAAAATTAGATTAAAATCTGAAAACGAATTTTCAAGATTATTGACTGATAGAAAATAAATGGAAAATTAGAATGAAAGGATGTTACTGTTTGATAATTGATTTGGACAATTCATCAGAAATCAAAATAGGAAAGCTTGGAAAGATTCAATTTCAAAAGGGACATTACGTTTATGTTGGCTCAGCGATGAACTACCTTGAATCAAGAATCAAAAGACATTTGAAAAGCGAAAAAAAGCTCCATTGGCACATTGATTACCTGCTTAAGAAAGCTGAAGTCAGTGATGTAATCTACAACGAGTCAACAAAAAAGGTGGAATGCGAACTGTCCAAATACATTTCAGAAAATGCAAATGGAATAGAAAACTTCGGATGTTCGGATTGTGACTGCAATAGTCATTTATATTATTTCAAAAATAGAAATGAAGCTATTGAATGTGTTAAAGAGGCATATGATTCAATAGCTATGGAATGCAAATTTTTTAAAAAATGAAACCTTTCTTTTTCTTGTGCCTATATGATATCTCAAACGAATCAAGGGCCAACTTCTTTAAAACTTCCCTATCCTCACCATCAATGCCGACAACACCTTCCCATTCACTTTCAAGTGAGGCAATTTCATCTAAAGTTTCAATTCCATGAGATGTTAACCTACAGTCATATTCCAAGCCGTTTTCAGGTTCAAGATCGATTTCAATTAAACCCAACTTTTCAAGCTTTTGATATTTCTTCAGATACAATCCCAGATGGAGATTGAACAGGTCATCTTTTTTGGCTTTTTCAAACTGTTTTGCCCTAATCCTTTTGTGATGGGGTTTTTCATGCTTTTTAACCTGCTTCAAGAGTTTTATCTGACTTTCATGCAGGAAAATTGACAAATTTTCACGAACATAAGTCATTTTGGACTCTTCAATTATTCCTATTAATGCTGAAGCGGGCATCTTTGCTACTGCATCCTTGTGTGGGTGTGCCATCAAACCACCTATTTCATTTGTCCGAATAATCCTCTCATGATTCCTTTTGTAACCTCACGGGCGGCAGTGTTTGCAGCCTGTGTAGCTGCCTTTTCAACCATCCTCTGAGTGGATGACTTCTTAGCCCTTTTTCCGCTTGACTGAGTCTGGCCACCCAGAACGGTTCCAAGGATTCCTCCCAAAACATCTACCGCTCCAGGCTGTGGAGCTGGTTCTGGTTCATCTTCAACAGGTTCAGGAGGTGCCTCAACCGTAACCTCTTCAACAGGTTCCTGAGGTTGGGCTTTGACCTCTTCAAGTACTTCAGGAGCAACTTCACTTTCAATATTCGGATCTTCAGCGATTTTGGTTAGGAGTTTCTCATAAGCAGATTCCCTATCAATTGCCTGAGCATATTTGCCTTTCAATGGTGAAATATCAATCAGTTGAGCCCTCATATCATCATCAATGGCACCTATGTGGCTTTGAGGAGGTACAATGTCCACCTGTTCAACAACTGTTGGAACACCCTTTTCATCAAGGGTTGACACCAATGCCTGACCGATTCCCAGATTGGAAATAACCTCGGCAGTGTCGAATTCAGGATTTGCCCTGAATGTTTCGGCAGCCACCTTAACAGCTTTCTGGTCTTTTGGAGTGTATGCATGAAGTGCATGCTGGACCCTATTACCCAACTGAGCAAGGATATCATCAGGAATGTCTGCAGGAGATTGTGAGATAAAGTACAGGCCTACACCTTTGGAACGAATCAATCTTACAATCTGTTCGATTTTCTTGCCGAATTCAGGGGTCATGTCATCAAAAAGAAGATGTGCCTCATCAAAGAAGAATACGAATTTAGGCTTGTCCATATCGCCCACTTCAGGCAATGTTTCAAATAATGTGGACAGCATCCAAAGCAGGAATGTTGAATAGATTTCAGGGGATAAAGACAATTTTTGAGCATCCAGAATGTTGATGACACCATTACCGTTGTCATCAAGTTGCATAAAGTCGCCAAGTTCCAATGCAGGTTCGCCGAAGAAATCATTTCCTCCCTGGTCTTCCAGTGCAATAAGACTTCTCAGGATTGTATTGGCTGATTTTTCAGCAATTGCACCGTATTCACCTTCAAATTGCGCCTTGTTTTCAACAACATAATTAATCATTGATTTCAAGTCCTTCAAATCAATGATTGGAAGTGAATGTTCATCTGCAACCCTAAACACAATGTTCAATACGCCTGACTGCGCTTCAGACAGGTTTAGTATTTTAGCAAGCAATACTGGACCCATTTCGGATAATGTCACCCTTACAGGAAGTCCTTTCTGACCGAACAAATCCCAGAACTCAACGGGATATTGCTTGAAATTGAATCCCTTTTCATCAAGGCCGTATTTTTGCCTGTTGTTGGTTATGAAATCTGTGTCTGAACCTACCTTTGCAAGTCCTGAAATGTCTCCCTTCATATCCGCCAAGAATACAGGAACGCCCAAATCTGAAAAGGATTCGGCCATGACCTTTAAGGTAACAGTCTTACCGGTACCAGTTGCTCCAGCTATCAAACCATGACGGTTGGCAAGCTTCGGCAATAAAAACACGTCAGTATTTTCATTGCATCCGATTAATATTTTTTCTTCTGCATACATGCATTTTCACCCATTTTCTATTTTCTTGATTAAAAAGTTTGTTTTTTTAACTATATTATTCTTATTATAAGCTTTGGCAATTCTTTTGATTGCATCCAAATTCTTGACGAAATTGTCCAGCCAGGAGAAAATGTCTCCAGGATAGACCTGTATCTGATACTTTCTGAACAGCTTGTTTGAAATGTCCTGAGGATCCTTGCCCTTTAGCCTTTCATGGACGATAACTTCCGAAATTCCTCTCTGCATACAGCTGCAGAATAGCCTGTCCTGACACCTGCACTGCATGAAATCTGTCTGAAGGGCAATCATGGCATCCTGGAATTTCTTGTCAAGCTTGCCAAGGGCCTCTCCTGAGGAGATTATATCCAGAGTGGATTCCGCAAAGAGCCTTGTTGAGAATTTGATTTTCAATGCGTTTGCAATCTGATTGTGTATGACACTTGAGAGATACGCATTTTCGAACATCTCCAAATCCATTGCCATTGCCAGTATCAGAACCTTAAGCTTGTCATACTTCTCCTTTTTCTTGTACATCGGGGAGTGTCCGACATAATGAATCAGATAATTTCTGTCATTTAATGTATTCTTAATGAATTCCGCTTCGTTAATTGATAAGAATGAAACTGAAGTCGCCCTTCCATACCGGGTTACTTCCAACCTATTGGCCGAACGGTTTATCAAGCCCAAATCCTCCATTTCATCAACGGCAATCTTGATGCTTATCGGAACGTCAATATTTTTGTAGAATTTGTTCAGTTCATTGGTTGATTGTATTGAAGTTGAAGAGATGTCCGCTAAAATTTGTTCATAGGATGATTCCTCATCATATTCGATGTATACATCATCACTGTTGCTTTCCAGAAGGTCAAGCGCCATTGCCTCTTCGGATTCCCCTGCAAAGTCGTTGCCGACTTCAGGCAGAAGATATACAATACCTCTGTCATGATATGAAGGTCTTCCGGCACGTCCAAGCATCTGGGCAAACTCATTTGGATTAATCCATTTGTTTCCCATCACCAATGAATCGAATATAACCTGTGAAGCCGGAAAGTCCACACCCGCCGCAAGGGCAGCTGTTGTAACTACACAGGAAATCTTTCCCTTGTCAAAGTCCTTTTCAATCTTTTCTTTCTTGTAATATGACAGTCCTGCATGATATGCATGGGCATTGATATGCTTGTTGTTTAAAAAGTTGGCAATCTGATGGGTTTTTCGCCTTGAATTTGTAAATATGATAGTTTGTCCTCTGTATCCCTTTTTGGATTTGGTGTTGAATTCCCTTTTGACAAGCCTCTGCATGATATGTCTCTTTTGGGCTTCGTTTCTCACATAAACCAGATGCCTTTCCAGAGGAACCGGTCTTTCAGAGTACTCGACCAGCTTCATGTTGAACTCGTCGGCTAAAAAATCAGGGTTTTTGACTGTTGCAGACAGTCCGATGATTTGAGTTTTGGGATAGAGATGCTTTAGCCTTTTAATCAGACCGTTGAGGCGTGTTCCACGGTCCTCATCATCAATCATATGAATCTCATCGATTAAAACTACACCCAAGTTTGATAGGCTGCTGGAGTTGCCGTTTCTTAACAGGTAATCGATTCCCTCATAGGTTGCAACCACAATGTCTGCCTTTGAGACATCTGAATCAGGCAGATTTAATTCTCCTTTTGCCTTTACACGGTTTCTTCCAACCTTGATGGCAACCTTCAAACCCAATTTTGAGTATTTCTTTTTGAAGTCACGATACTTCTGGTTTGCAAGTGCGACCAAAGGAGTGAGGAAAACGAATTTCTTGCCTTTAAGGGCTTGGGTGATACCTGCAAGCTCACCCACCAATGTCTTACCTGAACCTGTTGCACTGACAACCAGCAGGTCTTCTCCTTTCAACAGTCCTTCCTTGATGGCCAGATACTGAACCGGCAACAGTTTGGTGTTTCCGGAGTCCAAAAGCACTTCCTTGAATTCCCTAGGTATCTTGAGTCTTTTCATGTCAACTGGGGGTATGATGTGCTTTGACTTTCTGGTCTTGTCAAATAATGTCAGTTTCCTGTTTTTTAATGGATCAAAGTGAGGGTCGAGAACTGACAAGGTCTTTTCAAGACTACCTGTCTTTTCCAAAGTCTTTTTAAGGTTTCTGAAAATCTTTTTGTCAAATCCCTGAAGCTTCAGCTCCTGCTTTATCGTATCATGGGCACAATCCTTGCAGATGAGCTGGTTATGATATTTATAAGAATAGGCGGAATTGACGATGGTTATGTTTCCATCATATGCACAGTAATCACATACCTGTGTCTTTCTGACCTTGATGTTCAATGATTTTAGGAATTTTTCCACCTTTTCATCAGGTGTGGCAAGAAAGACCGCCTGTGAACGCAGTAATTTAGTTACCTCTCCAGGAGGCACAAGCTTTTCATTCAAAGTGGAGTTGTCCTTGAAGTTGTAATCGGCTACAAATCTGGAAATGGATAATGAGTCGCCATCATTGCTGAACTTAATATTTCCTACAAATTCAGGTCCCCGTTTATTGTTTAGTGCTCCTTTTGGAGAACCTATTGGATATAATCTCCACTGTTTTTTTACTTTCTTTAAAACTAGCATTGTTAATATTATATCCTTAATTGTTAATAAATCTTGAACATCTCCGGCTGTAGAAGCCGGAGATTCTTAGGCCATGCCTATTTTTTCGTCAAAGCATTTCCATTCATAATAATATGTGGATTTTCCTTGACTATTAGGCATGAAATC